>CAYWCX010000019.1:0-21659 GCA_964456925.1 uncultured Planctomycetales bacterium | reverse complement strand
AATGGCAGACGCGGCAGCCTCAAAAGCTGTTGAGGGCAACCTCGTGTGGGTTCAACTCCCTCTCCCGGCACCAGCAACCAAAGGGTATCACATTTTGTGATACCCTTTTTATTTTATTTAGCGTGTTTGATACGCAACTGGCCGCAGGCAGCGTCAATATCCTGGCCGCGGCTCTTCCTGAGCGTGACGTTGATGTCGTGCTTGGCGAGATAATCCTTAAAATACAGGATGTCAAGTTTGTTGGGCGGCTCAACGGCGAGTTCTTTGACGGGGTTAACGGGGATGAGGTTGACTTTGCAGTTTAAGCCCCGCAAAAGACGGCTCAATTTTGCGGCGCTTCCTAATTCTGCGTTTAAGCCCTGAATCAAAATATACTCAAAGGTAATCTGGCGGTTGGTTTTAGCAGCGTATTCCCGGCAGGCGGCGATTAAGTCCCTGACGGGATATTTTTTATTCACCGGCATCAACTGCGAGCGGATTTTGTCGTCGGGGGAATGCAAGGAAACGGAAAGCTCAATCTGCAGGCCTTCGCCGCTCAACCTTTTCATCCCCGGGATAATCCCGCAGGTGGAAATGGTGATGCGCCGCGCCCCGATATTCATGCCCTCCCTGGAATTTATGATGCGGATGGCCTTGATGACATTGTCATAATTATCCAGCGGCTCTCCGGCGCCCATGAATACCAGGTGCGTCAGTTTATTGCTGCGCGAATTGTCCCGAAGATACAAGGCCTCCTCCAGCATCTCGGCGCAGCTTAAATCCCGCTTAAATCCCGCCATCCCGCTGGCGCAGAAACGGCAGGCGAACTTACAGCCGACCTGGCTGGATATGCAGCCCGTCACCCGGCCTTCGGCAGGGATACTCACTGCCTCAATGAGGTTACCGTCCTTTAATTCAAAAAGGAATTTCTCGGTTGCATCCCGCGACTCCTGTCGCTGCGCTAATTTCAACTCTGACAGATAAAAATTTTCTTTTAACCGCTTTCTTAACTCCGCCGGCAAATCGCTCATCTCCTCAAAATTCCCGGCGCCCTTCTGATATATCCAGGAAAATATCTGGCGGGCGTGAAAAAAGGGCCTGCCCCATTCCTTTAAAACCGTTTCCAAGTCTTTGAGCGTAAGATTTTTAATGCTTTCCATCGCGCATTTTACGGCAATGTTTTAAGGAAGGTTACCTATTGGCGGCTTCTTTTTTCTTGCGGATTTCTTCCAAAATCTTGGCAGCAACCTCCTGGGGCACCGGCAGGTATTTTTTGAACTCCATCGTGCCGCTGGCCCGGCCGCTGCTTAAAGAGCGCAGGTTGGTGACATACCCGAACATCTCGGCAAGCGGCGCTTCGGCAGTAATAATCTTCTGGTTGTTTTTGAAATCAATGTTGATAATCCGGCCCCTCTTGGAGCAGAGATACCCGACGATGCTGTTGGCGGATTCCTCGGGGGTAACTACCTCAAGCGACATATAGGGCTCCAATAGGATGGGGCTGGCGTGCATCTCGGCGCTCTTGAAACACTCTATCGCGGCAATCTTAAACGCCAGGTCCGAAGAGTCGACTTCATGAAAAGAGCCGTCCACGAGATTGACCTTGAGGTCCACTACCGGATAGCCGGCATAACGCCCTTTCTTAACCGCTTCGTTAATCCCTTTTTCTACCGCGGGAATGAAATTGCGCGGGATGGCGCCGCCCTTGATGCTATCCACAAATTCAATGCCTCGGCCCGGCTCCAGGGGGGACATTTCAAATACCACATGGCCGTACTGGCCGCGGCCTCCGGATTGTTTCACGTGCTTGTATTCCTCGGTAACGGGCTGGCTGACGGTCTCGCGGTAGGCAACCTTGGGTTGGCCTACGTCAGCTTCCACCCCGAACTCCTCCTTTAACCTGTCCACGATAATCTCCAGGTGTAACTCACCCATACCGGTAAGGATAGTCTCCTTGGTCTCCTCGTCGCTTTGCACCACAAAAGTAGGGTCTTCTTCCGAGAGGCGCGCCAGCGCCCTGCCTAACTTATCCTGGTCAGAGCGGGTCTTGGGCGTAATACTGAGGGATATGACCGGAGTGGGAAAACGCATCGCTTCCAGCAAAACAGGGCTGGATGGGTCGGTAAGGGTATCGCCGGTAACGGTGTTGCTTAAACCTACCAGCCCGACGATTTCCCCGGCATAGGCGAATTCGCGGTTTTCTTTCTGGTCGGCATGCATGCGCACAATCCTGCCGACCCGCTCTTTTTTATCCTTGGTGGTATTGAGGACGTAGGAACCGGACTCCAGCACTCCGGAATAAATACGGGTGTAGACTAATTTACCGATGTGGGGGTCGGATTGCACCTTGAATGCCAGGCCGGCAAAGGGCTCCTTGGTGTCGGCGCGCCTTTCAATCTGAACATTGGAATCAGAAGGCAGGGTGCCTTTTACCGGTGGAAGGTCCAAAGGCGAAGGCAGATACATTGTTACGGCATCCAGTAACTGCTGCACCCCTTTATTCTTAAAGGCAGCTCCGCAGAGCACTGCTACTGCCTTGTTAGCGACGGTACCTTTGCGTATCGCGGCAATAATCTCATCGCTGGTAATGGCATCCGGGGATTCCAGGTATTTTTTAGTCAAGGTATCGTCCAATGCCGCCGCTCTCTCAATCATAATATGGCGGTATTCCTTCGCTTTCTCCTGATATTCTGCCGGGATTTCTTCAATGCGGAAGTCCTTACCCAGTGTCTCGTCTTCAAAGATACGGGCCTTCATCTGGATTAAATCAATCGCGCCCCGGAAATTATCCTCCGCTCCGAGGGGTATCTGGACAGGGATAACGTTGGCATTTAATTTTTCTTTCATTCCTTTTAGCACCGCAAAGAAATCCGCGCCGGTGCGGTCCATCTTGTTTATAAAGGCGATTTTGGGGACGTTGTATTTATCGGATTGGCGCCAGACGGTTTCGGACTGCGGCTGCACCCCTCCCACGGCACAGAAGACCGCCACCGCGCCGTCTAAGACGCGCAAGGAACGTTCCACCTCCACGGTAAAATCTACGTGGCCGGGGGTATCAATGATGTTGATGCGGTAGTCTTTCCAGAAACAGGTGGTGGCGGCGGCAGTAATGGTGATGCCCCTTTCCTGCTCCTGTTTCATCCAGTCCATCTGGGCCTTGCCGTCGTGCACCTCGCCGAGTTTATGGGTGCGGCCGGTATAAAAAAGAATCCGCTCGGTGGTAGTGGTCTTGCCGGCATCAATGTGCGCCATAATACCGATGTTACGCATCTTGCTAAGGTCTATTTCAACTGCCCTTGCGGCTTTGCGCTCCTCTTCTACTGCCTCTGCCGGCCCTGTCTCCGGCGCCGCCTCACTTACTGCCGGCTCTTGCGGAATCTCTGCCGCACCTGGCGCCTCCGGCAGCACTGAAAGTTCCTGAAGCGGGGTTTCAGCGGGCGGCTCCTGTACTTCCGCTGCCGGCTCCTCAACTGAGGCGGGCGCTCCGGCTGCCTTTTCTTCGGCAGGCGCTGTTGGCGTTTGCTCAACAGGCACTGCCGCTGCCGGTTCTGCCGCAGAACGGACACTCAATCTATTGAGCGCTTCATTTAATTCCTTAATCTTATCTTCCTTGGCTTTGGCCTTCTCCTCCAAAGCAGCAATTTCCTCTTCAAGCCTGGTGTATTCCTCATTTAAGGCATTAAATTCCTTTTTCGGAACCCACTCGCTTTCTTCCGCGTGCTGCTTCATCTCGGCGATAGTCTTCTCCAGCGCCCGCATCGCGTCCTGGCGTTTTTTAATCTCTTCAACGTGCCACTCCACCTTATGCCGCAGCACCTCAATCGCCTCGGTCTTCTCTTTAATCTCCTGTTCCAGGGCCTGGGTCCTTAAATTGGTATCCCGGATGTCGCGGCTTAAATCCACGTTTTTGCTGAAGACCTCGGCTAATTCCTTTTCCTTTTTCTTGAGTTCCTTCTCGAGGTTGTCGCGCTCCTCCTTAATCTTAACCACAAACTCCTGGTCTTTCTTGACCCAGTCCTCCCTTTTATCCAGCGCCCCCCGCAGTTCTTCTTCCCGTTTTTTGGTGGTTTGAAGTTCGCTTTTTAAGTCCGAGGACGCGGCCTTAATCTTTTCCATCTCGCGATGATAGTCCGCCAGTTCTGCCTTGAGGCGTTCGACCTGCTGTTTCTTATCGATAATTTCCTGTTCTCGCGACAAATCCCGGCCCTTCTTTTTTTCTTCCGCGGCCTCCTGGTGCACCGCGGCCCAGGCAGCATAGAGAGCCAGGATTACGATAAAGGCAACCGCGATTTTAAACCCTAAAGATATTATGTCCATATGCGAAGCGCTTAAATGCGCGATTCTTTGATATAAAGTATACTATTTAACACCCTCTATTGCAAGAGGTTAAAAAAAATAGGGGGCGGATTTTCATGCGCCCCCTACCGTTACTGCTTTTTTGATAATCTTAAAAACTGTATTTCAGGTTGGTGTAGAGCTGGTTCTGGTCGCGGTACTGGCCGTTGGAGTCATAGAGGCTGCCGTAGAAATAATGCGCGCCCACGGTCAAAACCAGATTGTCTTTGATTTCGTAATTTACCTTAGGCGAAACCTTACCCTGGTCGTCGTCGGTAAAACTCCAGGATAGTTCGGGTTTTAGGCGGTCATTCATGAACTGGGTGGAAAGCTTGATGCTGAAGATATTCTCCACCTGGTCCGCATAACCGTAGGTGTAGGCGTTCAAAGGATATCTGTACGCCGGACTGGTAAGTTCGGCATAATTTGACTTCTCCTTGGCATGTTCCAGGATGTACTGCGCATACTGGACGCTGAA
Organism: uncultured Planctomycetales bacterium; assembly: GCA_964456925.1. Lineage (GTDB taxonomy): Bacteria > Omnitrophota > Gorgyraeia > Gygaellales > Profunditerraquicolaceae > JBAZKK01. Next base: position 16,867 of record CAYWCX010000019.1, on the reverse strand, counting down.
AAGATACTTGGTAAAAAAGTACCTCTCTGCTCCGATAAGCCAGAAGACGTTGTTCCAGCGGTTTATCCTTTTTGACGAACCGAGAACCGGGTCGCCGATATAGGTCGGCTCATCGTTATAGAGCGCGACATCGCCTTTTAAGGTAATGCCCTGCATCGGCCCGGGGTTGCTAAAACTTTTGTTAAAAGAACCGCCGTAGAGACGGTAGCGCTTGAAGGCGCGGTCCACCTTATAATTGGGGTAACCTAACGAGATAGTAAGATTACGCGCCGAAGTGTAAAAACCGTTCAGGTAGTTGAGGGTATAATTCCAATCCCCGATACGGTCTGACCATTGCAGCCCAAAGGTGGAATTCTCAAACTGTTTTCCCGGGAAATAGAGATTCTCATTCACGCTGCCGTGGGCTGCCAACATTGCCTTCTTCCAATTATCATAACGGATGTAGGCATAGGTGCAGAATGGCGCTCCGACGGGTGCAGAGGTCGATTGTTCGAAATCCGGGATAATCAATACTTGAAGGTTGGAATTGAGTTTCGGCGAATAATTGATATTTGCCATCCACAGCGGAATGCGGATATCCTGCAGGTCCGGCAGCCAGTATTCGCTTAAATCCACCGGGTTAACCCTGTCGAGGACAGCGATACCGTCGGCCTGGCCCCAGACTACCTGCTGTTTACCTAATCTTAAGAACCAGTTATCGCGGGTATAATCCAGGTATAAATCCCGCAGCCAGTCAGTGCGCTGGATGTGCCCGGCATAATGCTGGGCGATATCCAGCTTGTCGCGCGCGTCATAAGCGGCGTCATACCAGTATTTGGCCTTGGCAAAAAGCACAAGTTCGTCGCCGTTAATCTTATACTCTCCGGCAAGCTCAAAGATATTCTTCTCCTTGGTCAGGTCAGCGTTCATATTATCGAGCCTGACGGAAGTCTCGTTCTTAAGAGACCCGCTTAAGGTCAGGTTCTCCGCGGCATAAACCGGGCTGACGAGGAGAAGTACTGCCAAAATCGTTAAAAATCTCATCACCTGTCCTTCCCCCTTTCTTACCATCTTGACTGTATCAGCGCTCTCTCGGTAAACGACTGCTCGGATAAGCCCTGATCGTATTTGATATTATCGTTGATAATCACGGTGCGGTGACCGCTCCTTAAGTCCTTGCCTTCCAGCAAGGTCTGGGTGGCATAATCCTTGCCGTTGACCTTATATATCTCGAACCTTTTGAATAAGGTCATAAACATACGGCCCTTGGGGTCGTATTTCTCTTCATAGATACCGCCGCCGCTGTCCTTGTCAACCCAGAGCACCCTTTTGGAATAATACCAGGGCATTCTCTTGGGTTTACATTCGATGACGTAGCAGGGTGTATCCTTATAATAGACCTTGTTGTCAAACTCGCAGGTGTAACCTTTGAAGTTTTCCTCCCTAAGCAGGGCGTAAGTCTCGTCCTCGAACTTACGGGTAATGATATCCTCCACGCTGAAATCCGAACCCATAAAGGAATCGTCGCCGTTAGCCGCGGAGATCTTGCGGATCTTCTTTAAAGAAGGCACCCACAGCCAGGAATCCGTCTGCCTACTAGGGTTCATATAGGTCCAGGTTAAGGTAGCCAGGCCCTTTACCTGCGGAGAGGTAAACATTACGATATCCTTATAGGCGATATCGTCGGACTTTCTCCCCAGCGTAATGCGCATCCTGGCAGTCTCTTTTTCCCTGACCGAGCCGGAGCGGTCGATAAAATAGGCCTTGCCGAGCATCGTGACGTCATGGGCGAACCTGGTGTATTTGACGAAGTATTCGATCTGCATGATGTCGTCTGCCGTCATGCCGCCTTTGGGCTTATAGACCTGGAAATAATCCAGTTCCGCAGCCAGGGCCGAACCGCAAACCAGCGCCAGCCCCAGAAGCAAAAAAAGCAGTTTCTTCATTTTTCTCCCTCCTCCTTTTTTATTTTATTAAAAATTTCGGCCTTACCGTCATAATCATCGACGGTAGAACCGCAAGCGTGCCGATAACATTGAAAAAGATGAAAAAACCCAACAGCGCCCCCAACCTTGCCTGCATCAGTATCGGCGAAAACATCCACGCCGCGATGCCGATAGTCAGGCTTAAGCCGGTAAAGAATACCGCCTTGCCCGAAGTCGACATCGCCTCAACCAGCGCATCCTTTAAATTACCACCCCCTTCTCGCAGTTCCTCTTTCACGCGTGAAACAATATAAATACCGAAATCATCGCCGAAACCGATCCCCAGCGCTACCACCGGAATCATCTCGGCGGTTAAGCCCACCTTCAAAAATCCGAGTATTCCGAAGACCATCAGGGTGCGGAAAACGAGCGGGATAATCAAAAGCCAGCCCGAAACCAGCGACCCGTAGGCGAACACCAGGCATAAAAAAACCAATAAAGATGTCTGCAGGGAATTAACCGGGAGCATCGTAGCCACAATCTGGTTTACCGCTGCCAGCATCCCGATGTTACCGCCGGCATAATAGAAATCCGCATCTTTTGTCTTATGGTTTTCCTTAATCCAGGATTCGGTCTTACCGATTACCTCGGTCATGCTGGAGGCCTTATGGTCCCGCAGGTCAACCTTGATATTGGCGTATTCGTAATTAGGATTTACCACCGGGTCGAAATCCCCGGGGAAACCGGTAAGGGAATATAAAAACATGTACTCCGCGATGGTGCGGTCGTTATCGGGTATCTTAAACTCTTCGCGCCTGCCCTCAAACATCACCATATTCATCCCCTTCATATATTCCACCAGCGACAGGGTGCGGCCAACGCTTGAGACTTCTTTTTCCAGATAGCGCTGCAGGCTGTCCATCTCTTTAAGGACCGCGTTATTCAGAATGGCGTCCTGATGCCTGCCCTCCACAAAAATAAAGTAGGGGTCAGAGGTGGCGAAGTTTTCGCTGATGAACTTCTCCGCCTGGTTGTAAGGGCTACCGGCGTAAAGCAGCGATGTCCCGGGCTTCTTATCGCCCACGACCAACCTGCTGGTGCCGAAAACCGCGACCAGCGTCAGGATAAAGAACCCCGCGATTACCAGCCAGCGCGAGGTGCGGTTCACCGCCAGTTTGGCGAAATAGGCCAAGATGCGGTTAGCAAGGGTAGCGCGTTCTTCTTTAATGATTTCCAGCCGTTTTGGCGGCTTCAGGAAAGAAAGCAGGTTTGGCACCAAGATGACGGTGCTGAAAAATATGCTTAAGATACCGAAGCCAATCGCAATTGCCAGGCTCTTGACCATTCCTAAGGGCACAAAGAAGAGCGTAAAAGGGCCGATGCCGTCGGTAAGTAAACCCGTAAATGCCGGCACAAAAAGGTTGCGCGTAATCTTAATCGCCGCGACCTTGGAGTCCTGCTTATGCCCGCTCAGATATTCATAGTAACGCTTGATAAATTGAACGGCGTGGCTTACGCCCAAGGCAAATACCAGAAACGGCGCTAATACTGTCGCCGGCGTAAGCTTATAACCGAACATCGCCGTCAAGCCCAGGCCCCAGAGCGTAGCCATGGAAGCGGACAGAAGCGGCAGGAGCACCCCTCTTTTAGACTTAAAGGCATTGTATAAAACCCAGGACATCGCCAGCACGGTGATGATAAAAAGCTTCAGCATCTTCGGCAGGTAGTGGTCCAGCCATCCCTGCAGCACCGGCTGGCCCGAGATGTAAATATTGTGCCCGCTGTCCTGGTATTTATCCCTGATCTCCCGGAGTATCCCGAAAATCTTTTTTACCGCGACCTCGGATTCAAAATCCGCCTGAATGAGGGTGGCCTTGAAATCCCGCGAGACCAGAGGGCCGTAAACTAAGGGGTTGCGCACGATGTGCTCTTTTAGAGCCGCAATCTCATCCGGGGTGCGGGCAGGGTCGTGCATCAGCCACTGCGTAACAAAACCCTCCTCATTCGCCTCAACGTGTTTGACCTTTCGGGCAGAAAGCGAAACCACCCTTGCGGCATTAATCCCTTCGGTGAGATACAGGTCATTGGTAATCTGCCAGACCTTTTCTAAAGTCCGGGGGTTAAGGATAGTGCCGTCCCTGGCCTCAATGGCGATTGAGACCTGGTTCAGGCCGCCGAAGATTTTATTAAGGCGGTTCTGGATTTGGAGGTAAGGGTGCCTTAAAGGATAAAAATCCCCGAGATTGGTATTAAAAGAAAGACCCTTGAGCTGATAGGCGAAAAAGAGGCTGACCAGAAAGCAGAGCGCCAGAAACCCTAAGCGGTAACGTATCAGGCCATGACTGAACCAGTAGATAACCTTTTTCATGAATTTTTCAGGGCCCTTAAATCTTCCTTATCGACCTTACCCGCCCTGTTTTTAGGAAGCAAGGATACGAACTCAAAATAATGCGGGACTTTAAAATGCGCGAGGTGCTTGCGGCAGAAATAACGCAAGTCTTCCTCCTTAAGCGAGCCTGCCTCTTTTAAAACCACGAAGGCCTTGGGGACCTCGCCCCTTAATTTATCCGCGACGCCCACTACCGCCACTTCCGCCACCGCAGGATGGCGGTGTATCGCGGATTCCACCTCCGGCTCAAAAACAATCTCTCCGGCGACCTTAATCATCTCTTTTTTCCTGCCGATGATATAAAGGTAACCTTCGGCGTCAAACCTCCCCAAATCACCGGTATGGAACCAGCCGTTGCGCAAGGCCTTACGCGTTGCCTCGGCGTCTTTATAATAACCGTCGGTCACTACCCAGCCCCTGACAACTATTTCGCCTACCTCGCCCTGAGATGTTTCTTTATCTTCCTCATTAAATATCTTTACCTCTATCCAGGGAGCGGGTTTTCCCACGCTTTCCAGTTTTTTCGAACCCATCGGTATAACCGTAGTGGGGGCGTTGGTCTCGGTGAGGCCCCAGCCGTTAAAGAGGAACGCGCCGGGGCAATAGCGGTAAAACCTGCGCAGGGCGTCGGGAGAACTGGGCGCGCCGAAGATATCTATCCAGCGCAAGGATGATAAATCATAACTTTCGAATTCCTTTAATTGTAAGAGCGCATAATACATCGAAGGCACGACCCAGAGGCAGGTTACGCGGTGTTTCTGGATGTTTCTCAAAAACTCGACCGGCACAAAACGCTCCATCAAGACGATGGTCAGCCCGAAAGCAATACAGTTTTGCAGATAAACCAGGCCTCCTAAATGCGATAAAGGAAGCGCGCACAAAAGGACGTCGTTATCCCTGAAGTCCACGAAATGCGTCATTGCTTTTGGGGGCGCACCTAACTGCAGATAATTTACCAAGACCCCCTTAGGCTTGCCCGTAGTCCCGGAAGTATAGAAGATAATCGCGTAATCGCTATCCTTGATTTCAGCTTCGGGAGGCCTGTTTTCGCCCGGCGCTGATGATCCCTCAAAAGATAGATACGGCTCTATCCTTTCCTGGCAAACGATAATATTTTTTAAACCGGGGCACTTCTTTTTAAGGGTGGGTAATGAGATAGTGGCCTTGGGTTTGGCGATTAAGGTAACTGCGTCGGAATGCGTGATGCAAGATTCCAGCTCCTCTTGCGTAAACATAAAATCCAAAGGCACCACCGTGGCGCCCAGAGCCCAGAGCGCCAGGTAACTATAGATATACTGCGGCCAGTTCGGCAGGTATAAGGCGACCTTATCGGCCTTGCCTACCCCTAATTTTGCCAGACCGTTCGCAAGCCCGAAAACATTATCCTTTAATTGACTAAAACTTATTACTTGCTCCCTAAAAATAAGCGCGGCCTTTTCGGGATGCTTACGGCTGCGCTCTTCTAATAATTTGACGATATTCATATTATTTTAAGTACTTCCTTAATGCCTTGCCCATAACGCCGGGTATCCCCCTCTTAAATAAAGCCGCAAGGCCGGCAATTTTAACCGTCTCTTCAAGTATCTCCACCAGATATAACGCTTCTTTAAAATTATCCCCGATGCTGACAACGCCGTGGTTTTTCACGATAACGATTTTATTTTTCTTTAATGCCCGGATTATTTCCCCGGGCCGGGAGATGGTTAGGGTTTTTTGTTTTACTAGCGGCACTTCACCCAGATAGAATTTGCTCTCAAAGGTCAAGGTTTTAAGTTTGGGGTAAACGCTAAAATAGGCGTTGGTTAAAGGAGGATGGCAGTGGATAACGACTTTAGCGGGAAAAGTCCGGTATATCAGCCGGTGCAAAGGGAATTCGCTGCTTACCAGGCGGCGCTTGCGGAAAATATCGGCCGTGTTGCCCAGGTTAACCCGGATAATGTCTTTCGGCCTTAATTCGCCCAGGCAGCTGCCGGTGGCGGTAATGAGGATGTTATCGCGGCCGGCCCTGGCACTTAGATTACCCGCGCAGGCAGATACCAGCCGCAGGCTATAGAGCTTACCGCCGACAGCAATAATTTGCTTTTTGAGGGATTTCTGCGGGTCAGGCATACGTAAAGAATATCCGAGATAGTAAAATTTTACTATTTAAATTTTATTATATTATATAGAGAAAAGTCGGGCGTTGTCAAGAGTTTTAACAGAAATGAAATGTTATGGAAATATTGAAGTTAGGGGAGGGTTAGGAGCTAAGTTGAATCCTCAAGGGGTATTAAAAAAGCCTTCACCCCCTCTTTGCCGAGAGTCTTCTTAAGCTGCCGCACGCAAGAGAGTAGCTGGTCGGCCTCTTTATCTTCACAGGCAATATAAAGGATGTTATTCCTGCCCGGCCAGATGTCATCGCCTAAATGCGTGCCGGAAGTAGCGCCCTTGCCGTAGGTAGCGGTAATCTTGCTGTAATTTTTAAGGCCGCAGCCTTTAAGAACCTCCATTACCTCCTGGTCAATCGCCTCATTATAAGCGACCATTACCATTTTCATTTAATCTTACTCCCGTTATTTTTCTTGAGCCTTGTCTCCATTACTGCATAGAGCGTCGGAACGAAAAGCATCGTAATCAGGGTAGAGACGGTTAAACCGCCTATCATAGTGATGCCTAAGGGCTGCCATATCTCGGAACCCTCGCCCCGGGATACCGCCAGCGGCAATAAGGCCGCCAGGGTAGTGATTGTGGTCATGAGCACCGGCCTCAAGCGGTCCTTGCCTCCCGTCGTAACTGCCTCCAGCATCGAAAGGCCCCTGGCGCGTAAAATATTAATATAACTAATCAGCACAATAGCATTATTCACCACAATACCCATAAGCATAATGATACCCAGGAATGTTATGATGCTCAAGGTCGCGCCGGTTAACAAGAAAACCAGGAATACGCCCGTGAAGGTAAAGGGAACGGCAAACATGACAATAAAGGGGTCCAGGAGTGATTCAAACTGGGCAGCCATTACCATATATACCAGCGTAATGCCCAACAAAAGCAGAAGCGTCAAGTCCTTAAATGCCTTGGCCTGCTCCTCTGCCTCGCCGCCAAAATTCAGCATTACCTCCTGGGGCAGGACTATTTTTTGCAGTTCTTTCCTGATATCCTCTCTGACCTTGCCCGCCGAACGTTTAAAGACGTTACATTCAACCCTGACTACCCTTTCGCGGTTCTGGCGCTCAATCTCAACCGGCCCCGAGACTTCGTAAACGCGGGCGAAATTGGAAAGTCTCACCTGTTTCTGGGTAAGCGGCGAAACGAGCGCGAGATTCTCAACATCTTCTATTTTTGAACGTGACGCTTCTTCTAACCTTACATAGATATCGTAAGTCTCGCCTTTTTCGCGGTATTTACTGGCGGTTGAGCCTTCAATAAATGTCTTGATGCTCGAGGCGATAGTATCCATATTCAGGCCAAGGCTGGCTGCCTTTTCTCTGTCCACGGCAATCCTTAACTCCGGCCGGTTTATCTCTCTGGAAATACTTACATCTACCGCACCGGGGATATCTTCCATAATACCTTTTATCTTTTGCGCCAGGGTATTGGTCTCTTCAAAGGAATGCCCGATAATCTCCAGTTGTATACTCTTGCCTCCCATACCGGTAATGATTCTACCCAGCGGATTGCCGGTGGTAATATCCACCTTTAATACGCCCGGGATACGCCCGATTTGTTCCCTCGCTACCTGACCTATTTCAAAAACAGAGCGTTTCCTTCCCTGTTTAGGCACCAGCTTTGCTCCCGCAGCTACGATATGTTCTCCTGACGACCCTGCGCCCATTGCCCTGCCTGCCCCCGGGGTAGTCCCCGGCCTGGCAAAGATTAACCTTGCCTCAGGAACATATTTCTGAAAAATATCCTCGATTCTTTTGGCTACCTTATCGGTCTCTTCCAGTCTCGTGCCCAGGGCAAGGTTTACCGTTGCGCGGATATCGCCGGTATCCTCCTCGGGGATAAATTCATTGCCGATAAAAGGGACTAAAAATAAACTGAAGATAAACGCTCCCAGAAATCCGAAAATAACTATTTTTTTATGCCCAAGGCACCAGGCAAGCGACCTAGCGTAAAAATCCTCCCAGGATTTAAACCATCTTTCAGATATATCGTATAATTTTTTAATCCGGGACTTAGGTTGATTTTTCGCCTCGCTGACGGAAGGATGGGGATTGGCTCTGAACAATTTTGAGCAAAGCATCGGGCTGAAAGTCACCGCGGTAAAAAGAGATGCCACTAGTGTGACTGTTACAATAATCGCTAATTCGCCGAACATAATACCCACTACTCCGGTAACTAACAACATCGGCAGAAACACTACCACCGTAGTAAGGGTAGAGGCGGCAATGGCAAGAAACATTTCGGAGGCCCCGAACACGGCAGCCTCCTGCGGTTTCTGCCCCCTTTCCAAATGACGGTGGACATTATCCACGATGACGATGGCGTTATCCACCACCATCCCGCAGGCAATCGCCAAAGAAGAAAGGCTGATGGTATTGATGGTCTTACCGCTTAAGAAAAGATAGATAAAGGCAATGAGCAGTGAAAAAGGAAGGGTCAGGGCAATGATTAAACTGCCGCTAAATTGCCGCAGGAAAAACCAGACCACTAAAATCACCAATAATATTCCCCACCACATTGCAGATTTCAGCGAATCTAAGGCATTGATAATATCTTTGGAACTATCAAAGATGGTAAACATCTTTACGTCCGCAGGAAGATTTTTTTCCAGCCCCTTTAAAGTATCTTTTACCTGCTCAGCCACCTCCACGGTATTGACCCCGGTTTGTTTCTGGACCGCCAGCATTAAACCGGGGTGCCTGTTTATTCTGACCCGCATCGTTATTTCCTTAAAACTGTCTTCAACCCTGGCGACGTCCTTCAAATAAACGGCCTTACCGTCGCGTTTGCCTAAAATAATCAGATTGATCTCTTCGGGCGCCGCAAACTCCCCGGGTAAACGCAGGAGATAATCCGTAAGCCCCGACTTAATACCGCCTAAGGGCTGGGTGATATTTTCCTGCTTGATGGCGTTCTGGATATCCAGTATCGAAAACCCGTATCCTTCGAGGCGCTGCCGGTTTATCCAGATATTTATCTGTCTTTCCAGGCCGCCGTATAGCTGCACCGTCCCTACCCCGGGAAGCTGCCGCAGTGCGTCTCCTACTCTTTTGTCGATTAAGTCGTAAAGCTCAGGATAAGTCTGCTCGGCGGTTACCCCGATAAAAAGTATCGGCACCATCGCCGTATTAAACTTAAAGATAAAAGGATTATCCATTTCATCCGGTATATCGGGCAGTAAACGCTTGGCCAGCTCAATGCGGTCGCGGATATCATTGGAGGCCTCGTCGAGATTCGTCCCCCACTTGAATTTAAGGGTTATCAAAGAGGCCCCTTCCAAAGAACGCGAGGTAATCTTTTCAAGGCCCGGAGTAGTCGCAAGCTGGTTCTCGAGGGGTTCGGTTACCTTTATCTCCACGTCTTCGGGGCTGGCGCCGGCATAAGAGGCGATTACGGTTATCGCCGGCGGCTCAATCTCAGGCATCATATCTATGCCTAAGCGCGACAAGCTATAAAAGGCAAGCACAAGGATGGCGGAAAAAATCATTAAGTTGGTAACCGGTTTTCTAACCCCGAATTCAGGAAGATTCATCTTTTCGCCCTGGCTTAGTTTTTATCTCTTTCTTCTATCTCAACGCTTACTTGCGCATTATCCCTGAGTCTTTGCTGCCCCATAATTACCACGATGTCGCCCTGCTTCAGGCCCTCGCGCACCTGGTAATACGGACCTTCGCGTAACCCTAAGGTAATTTTTTTCAAAACCGCCCTGTTATTTTCTATAACATATACATAAAGGTCGGGCTCCCTGCCAATTACTGCTTCCTTTAGGATAACCGGAACATTTTTGTGCTCCTCTAGGATCAACCTTACCTTGGCAAACATCCCGGATTTTAAGCGGTGGCCGGGGTTATCCACGGTTATTTCAACCGGAGCCGAACGCGTCGTCAAATCGACGACCGGGCTGATCTTGCTTACCTGGCCCAGGAATTCCTGCTGCGGGTAGGCATCAACATTAATGCGGGCCTGCTGCCCCAGAGAGACTCTCGGCAGGTATTTTTCAGGCGTGTCAAAATCTATCTTTACCTTATCCATACTAACTACCAGCGCGACGGGCGTCTGCATATCGACGTTCTGGCCGATGTCCACATAAACCCTGCCGATGATGCCGCTTAAAGGACTCTGCACCGGCGCCTTTTCAAACTTAAGCCCTACCTCATCGCGGTCAATGTAAGCGATGGCCTCGTTTTTCTCCACGGTATTGCCGTCTTCCTTGACCTTCTGGATAATCTTGCCGCTCACCTTGGGATACACGATAACTTCGTCCTTGGCTTTGATGTTGCCGACGTAATCCAGGGTCTCGAAGATATCCCTGAGAATAACCTTCTCTGCCTTTACGGGAATGGCCTCGGACGCAGCGCCGGCTTTGACCGCATCCGGCTTATTCTGGCAGCCGCTAAAAAATAATACCGCAGCCAAACCCGCGATAAAGATATATTTATTATATAAAATGTTTTTTACCTGCATCAGAAACCTCCTGTAGCTTTTTCGAAATTGACCTTCGCGATAATGTAATCATAGACTGCCTGCCTGCGGTTAAATTGGGATATATTATGCCTTAAACTTGCGTCATCCAGATCCAGAAGGCTCGCGATGCCCTGCTGATATTTTTCTCTGGAGCCGGTAAGGCCATCCTGGTAAACCAGGATATCGCTTTCGGAAGTTTTGATTCCGGCAATGGCGTCCTTGAGGCTGATGTAGGCATTTTTGACATCAAGGGCAACATCCCTGACGGACTTCTCTTTATTTAACTGCGAGGCCCGCAGGTCCCGTATTGCCTGCTCGACCTTGGCGCGGGTGGCCCAGCCGTCGAATATCGGCCAGGTAAAAGTCACCCCCACCACACTATAGTCATTCCAGTTTTTTTGCGGCGGGGTGCCTAAACCGTGGGAACGGTTGTAATAATCCCAGGAGGCGTAGATATTAGGCCGACTTTCGGACCTGGCGACTTCGATACCCTTTCTGTCAGCCTTAACCTGGGATTCATATTGGCGTATTTCCGGCCGGCTCTGCATTGCTTTGAGGAATGCCTCGTCATAACTTATCTCTTTGGGCTGATATAAAAATTCTCCCCGGGGCTCGACCTGGAGCTTCTCGTCCAGGTAAAGCAGGTTCTTTAAAAGTATGAGGCTCGTCTCGGCCTGATTCACGGAGAGCTCATGGGCTTCTTCCACGCCGGCAAGAGACTCTTTGACCTTCAGGATCTCGGATTCCGAGGCCTCGCCGCTCTGGTAACGTTCATTTAATGTCTTGAGATGTTCGCGGGTATTATCCAGAATCTCTTTGTTCACCTGCGCGAAATCCCGCGCCAAGAGATATGAGTAAAAGGACTTGCTTACGCTTAAAACCAATTCCTGCCTTGTCTTATCCAAAATGGCTTGCGAGACCTCGGTTTTATATTTATTCTGCTCGATGCTATTCAGGGTCTTACCGCCCTTATAGAGGTACTGCTTGAAGGTAGTCTGGGTATTATATTGACTTATATCCTTGCTGTAATAGCCGCGGGTATAGGCCCAACCGCCGGTAAAGTCCAGGGAAGGAAAAAGCGCGGCCCGCGCCTCGTCAACCTTGGCCTTGGCCTTTTTGACATCTTCGGCCTTAATCAGTAAATCCCGGTTATCCCTCAGGGCAATGGCTACTGCTTCCTCCAGGGTAAGAGAAATTTCTTCTGCCTTAGCCGTCACTACGGATAAGAGGCTCGAGGCGGCGAGAAATAAAAGCACAAATTTAGTTCTGCGGGATAAAATTCTCATAAGTTAAGAAGGTTCCTCTTCTTTCAAAGCTTCGCTTATCTTCTTAAGAATCCTCAAGTAATCCTCGCGCTCCTTTTCCGGTATCTTGCTGAAAACCCGAAGGATCAATCCGCGGCGCTGCTTGCGGGTTTTAGAAAGCAGCTCTTCTCCTTTTGCGGTTAAATCTACCTTGATGATACGGCGGTCCTTAGGTTCGTAAAGCCGCCTCGTGTAGCCGTCCCGCACCAGCCTTTCTACAATACCGGTCATCGCTGCGGTACTAACTTTCATAAAACCGGCGAGGTCCTTCATCTTGGTCTCGCCGCTATGAGTTAAGTAATTCAGGACTATAAACTGCGGGAGGGTAATCTGACCTCTGTAGAGTTCGCTTACCTGAGACCTGAGGAACCTTTTCATCAGCTCCGGCATAACCTTTTCCAGGCTATCGGCGAACTCTAAAAGACGGGCCTCCGTCATAGTTAATCTCCTTAATAATCAATATACTTAATAATTAAGTATATTAAGTATATCCGATAAAGGAAGTTTTGTCAAGCAAAATTGGAGACGCTTTCCAACACAATTGGGAAAGTGTACCTAAATAAGACACTCTCCCGATTGCCGAGGAAAACGTTTCTGCTATAGGGAATTGGTGAGGCGGGAAAGAAACCTGGATTCGGTTTCGAGCATCTGAAGATTATGCTCCAGGATATGCGCCAGGGCAGCCGGCCTTTTCTTTTTGAGGGAAACAAGGGTGTGTTTGATGCTGTCGGAAAGCCCTGTCAAGACGCGCATGCGGGCGCAGAGACGCCGCTTGGCTATCCGGGGATTGAGGTAGTGCAAAAAATACAGGCTCAGGTCCAGCGTGAACTGCGGCCGCTTAAAATCAAGGAAGCTCCTGTTGAGCAGTTCCTGAAAGCGCGCTTCACCCCTGGGGGTGAGCTCATAAACAAAGCGCCGCGGCCTCCTGCCTTCTTTTATGCTGCGCTTCAACAGCAGCCTTTTTCTTTCCAGGACCCGCAGGGGATAATATATGGATTTCAATTCAATCCCGGCTAATAAAGAAAGGATATCCTTAACCTGTTTTTTGATTTCATAGCCGTGGCGGGGGCTTTCCCGCAGCAACCCCAGGATTATCAATTCATGCTCGATCATCTTAGGCGAAACTGCCGATCTTCCTGAATTTCTGGTACCTCAATTTCAGAAGTTCTTCCTTGTCGTAACCTTCCAGCTTCTTAAGATGCTTTTTGATGACCGCCTTTAAGGTTTCGGCCATTTTCTGCGGCTCGCGGTGCGCCCCTCCCAGAGGCTCGGGGATAACTTCATCAATAATGCCCATTTCTACAAGGTCGCCGGCAGTAAGCTTTAAAACCTCGGCTGCATCCGGGGCCTTGGAGCCGTCCTTCCATAATATCGCGGCGCAACCCTCCGGCGAAATAACCGAATAATAGGCGTTTTCCAAAACACCGACATAATCCGCAATACCGATACCGAGGGCGCCGCCGGAACCGCCCTCTCCGATAATCGCGGCCACGATTGGAACCGCGATGCGCGACATCTCTCTTAAATTCAAGGCAATCGCCTGGGACTGTCCGCGCTCCTCCGCCCCCACGCCCGGATAAGCGCCGGGGGTATCGATAAAAATCACGATAGGCAGGCCGAACTTCTCGGCCAGTTGCATCATCCTTAGGGCCTTGCGGTAGCCCTCGGGGTGGGCGCAACCAAAGTTACGCTTGATGTTCTCTTTGGTATCCCTGCCCTTCTGGTGGCCTATTATTACCACCTTCTCATTATCCAGCCTGGCGAAACCCGCGATAATGGCTTTATCGTCGGAAAATCCGCGGTCGCCGTGAATCTCCACGAAATCCGTCATCATCATCTCGACGTAATCCAGGGTATAAGGCCGCTGGGGATGCCGGGCGAGCTGCACCCGCTGCCAGGCGCTCAATTGGGAATAGGTGTCTTTCTTAAGATGCTCCAGTTTGTCTTCCAGGCGCCGGAGCTCCGAAGAAAGGTCGATCTTTTTATCGGAGATGAAATCCTTGAGTTCCTGGATTTTTTTCTCCAATTCCACGATGGGTTTTTCGAAATCGAGTCCGTGCATTTTGGGTTTTTTAGTCGACGACGGTTACCTCGGTGCCTTCGGGTACGATGGCGTACAATTCCTCTACGTCGGGATTCGCCAGCCGCACGCAACCCTGGGTAACCTGTTTGCCTAAACTCGCGGGGTCGCTGGTGCCGTGGATACCGTAACCGGCAAGGTCAAACCCCAGCCAGCGCGAACCCAGGATATTCTCGGGGCTGCCGGCAGGGACTACGGCTCCGGCCTTAAACCAGGTGGGATTTTTCAGCTTGTTGACGATCTTAAAGGTACCGATAGGTGTACAATTATTGACACCGCTGGAGACGATATAGGTCTTAAAGACCTCTTCTTCACTTTTGAGTATCAATATATTCTGTGATTTATCCACCACAATGCTAAAGGGCGCGGTCCAAACCTTGATTTTTCTTGCCGGTATAATCCTGTCGCTGGTAAGGTTATTGCTGCGCATCAAGAGTTCCACGGTAGTTTTGTATTCCCGGGCAATCTTTATCAGGGTATCCCCCGGCTTGATTTCATAAAGGACGCTCTTGGGGGTGATAACCGGGGAAAGCAGCAGTTTGATGTTAAGCTCTTCGGATTTTCTTTGCCAGTCATCTACCTCTGCGGCAGCGGGGAAATCGTTGATGAGCCCCTGATAAACGTCTCTTGCCCCCATTAATTCGCCTTTGGCTTCAAGCTCATTTGCCTTATTCGCGAGGTTTGCCAGAGAGACGAGCTTGCCTTTCTTTAAATGCATCCCGCAGCCCTTCCCGATACCGAAAATAATAAAGACGACTAATACTATAACGGCCGCCGCCGCTGTCAATGCAAATTTCTTATTCACGGTTCCTCCTTTATTAATACGCTAAAAAGGCGATAACAACGCCCAGGATTGCCCCCATCAGAACCTCAACCGGGGTATGGCCGATTAACTCGCGCAGGCGATTCTCGCGGATTCTGCCCTGCCAGTAGATATCTTCGGTAATCTTATTCAGGATGCGCGCCTGCTTGCCGGTCGCCCGGCGTACCCCCTGGGCATCGAACATGACCACGATTGCAAATGCCGCTGCCAGGGCGAAATAAACGCTGTCAAAGCCGCTGTGGATACCGACGGATGTCGCCAGGCATGCCGCTCCGGCAGCATGGCTTGAAGGCATCCCGCCCGTGCCCACCAGCCAGCGGAAGTCAAACCTCTTCTGACGTATGACCCCGATGAAAACTTTGATGACCTGGGCTATTACCCAGGCGGAAAGCACGGTCATAAACACCTTATTGCGCCAGATCTGGTTGAATAAATCTGCGGTCATATTATTGGGCAGGAGTCACCTCTATTCTTATTTTTGCGGGATAGGTGGATTTGCCTTCGCGGATGAGAAATCCGCGGTTACCGCCGACAGAGAAATCAAAGGGTTTCTCTTTAATCCGGCGTTTCGTCTGATACATCTGCCTCTTTAACTCCTTAATCGCTTTTTTCAATTCTATTATGGAGGCCTGCCGGTCTTTTAATGCTGCACTTTCCTTTGCGGTTCCGGCAAAATCTAACTTAACATAACCTTCTTCTTCATTCAACGCCTGCGCATTATTGCGAAGGGCGGCAATCTGGAGATTCAGGCCGGCGATGGTCTTTTCTGCCTCGCTTAACCTGGCGAGCCTTTCCTCCTGCGCCTGAACGGTTTGTTCCAGGGCCTCCTTCTCTTGGGCAAGCTGCTTACGTAACTGCCTTTCCTTATCCAGAGCAACCGTAAATGCGCGGTTCTCCGCTTCTAAAACCGTCAGCTGCCCCTTAATCTGATTCACGGACTGCGATAAACTCTCTTTTTCGCTAAGCAGCGTATAATAGCCGACTATACCGAAAATAATCACCGCCGCCAGTATAATAATGGCGATAACCTTCTTATCTCTCATCTATCCACCCGCTATTATTCCTTATGTATGGTATTGATAATCTGGATTAAGAGGTCCGCGATCTTAGCGATGAGGTAAAAGAAAAAGAAGAAGAACGCGTATATTGCCAGGATGATAAAACCCATCCAGGGCGGATTCCCGGGCACCATCCCCTTAATCACGGATATACCCCCGATGGCGCCGAAAAGCAAAAATATCCAGGCCGCAATCTTGACCATCAAGCTCGAAGTCTTTAAAAACCCTAAATGCTGGCGCATACCTCCTCCTTTTTTACCTCTTTTTTTATCACAAATTCCCCCCAAATACAAGCAAAATCCGTTCGCAGCACCGCTCGATTTTTCCCACCGAGAAAAATCTCAGCTTTTGAGTTTCTGCTCGCTCTCACCGATAAACTAATAGCAGGTGAACCTTGGCCGCTTGCATAAACTACATGCTGCTCGAAACCAGTCCAAGCCACCCACCGACATAATTACTCTCTCATTTTAAAGACACTGTCCCGATTGATGAGGAAAGCGTCTCTATTTTAGGGAGCAAGTTTTATCAATGAGGCCGGTGATGTCTTCTAATCTATCGACAATGATATCGGCTTGTTTGAGGTAGTCTCTCGGCAGGCTGGTGGTAACCGCGATACAGAACATCCCGGCCTTCTTGGCGGACGCGATGCCGAAAGGCGCATTCTCTACTACCAGGCATTGCTTTGGCCGAAGCCCTA
>CAYWCX010000018.1:0-21966 GCA_964456925.1 uncultured Planctomycetales bacterium | reverse complement strand
GTGCATCACAGCGCGATACAGGGTGAGGGCTACAAGTCCTTAGACGAGGGCCAGGAGGTTGAGTTTGAAGTCGAAAAAGGGCCCAAGGGTGACCAAGCTACTAAGGTAGTGAAGTTATAACCCAAAAAAATACAAGCCCGGCTCCATAAGGCGAGCCGGGTTTGTTTTTTAAAACACAAGGAGGAACAGATGCACACCGGAAAGATTAAAAAACTCATCCGTGACAGAGGCTTCGGTTTCATCAGCGACACCGACGGCCGCGAGGTATTCTTTCACCAGTCCAGCATTATCGGCGCCACCTTTGATACACTGAAGGAAGAGCAGGCAGTCGAATTTGAGGTAGAGAATTCCCCTAAGGGCCCGCGCGCGGTCAACGTTAAGCCGGTTTCTGCCTAAAGCCCATTTAAGGTAACGCCAGGAACACAGGCATATCGATGAAAGCGATAGCATCAATATTCATTTGGGTGGTAGCAGCCCTGGCGACGACAGGGGTTTTTGTAGTGAGTTTCTTCATCATGCTGTTTTTGCTGCCTTTTGATAAGAATAGAAAATTAGCACATGCTCAAGGCTTCTGGTGGGCGGATGCCATTATCGGGCTAAGCCCGTTCTGGCACCTGGAGATTAGCGGCCTTGAGCATATCGACCCCCGCAAAACCTACGTTATTGTCGCTAATCACCAGAGCCTCGCCGATATCGTAATACTCTATAAGACCCATCTGCAATTCAAGTGGGTAGCCAAAGAAAACCTCTTTAAAATCCCGGTTTTCGGCTGGTGTATGTCGCTGGCCAAACATATCCCTTTAGCGCGCCGGGAACTTTCCAGCATCCGCGACGCCTATGATGTGGCGGGGGAGTGGCTGCGTAAAGGTATTTCGGTGCTTTTTTTCCCCGAAGGCACCCGCAGCAAAACCGGCCGCATCAGTAATTTCAAAAACGGAGCCTTTAAGCTCGCGCTTCAAGAACAAAAGCCCATCCTGCCGGTTTATATCGGAGGCAGCAGCGGGGTTATCCCGCGCGGCAGTTGGATATTTAAATCTATCGCCTCCTGCACCTTAAAGGTGCTGCCGGAGATTGATACCGGGACGTTCGCCGCGGAAGATTTCGACCGCTTGAGAGACGAGACCCACGCTAAATTATCCGCCTGCATCGTTCCTTCCTGAGACATCAGCCCATCTTAAAGCGTAACGCATAATTTCATATTCTATGTATCTCATTTTAAAGATTCTTAAAATTTAGCCGTAAATGTAGTATAATATAAGCCGGATTTTTTAAAGATTTCGGCCGGCAAGGAGAGATTCGCTTATGGTAAACCTGAGGAGGTTCATACTTTACCTGGTGCGGTGGCAATTGAGCACTCCGATTTTATGGCTGGTGGTGAGGCGCCTGGGAGTCGGTATCTGGTCCACCGTGCTGGCGAACCTCATCGGAGGCGCGATATTTTTCTGGGTGGACAGGTTTATTTTTACCAGCCACGCGATTGAAGTCTGGCACCTGAAGGAAAAAGGCACCTGCGACAGCTGCGGCAGGGAGGAAGTTCTCTGGAGACTGGTTAAGGCGCCTAATTACGACAAGCGCGATGCCCCGCCAATATTTTTATGCATGGAATGCTCCAAGGCCAAGACCGACGCATTACGCGCCCAGGGGATTAAAATCCGGGGGAGAAGCAGATGAATAACCGCCGGCCCTTTCGCAGGAGTTTAAGCGGCAACGGCAGGTTCAGGCGCCTGCTCGGCAGCCACGGAAAATTAAAAGGACTGCGCTCGGGGTTGGTTGCGCTTAAGCCCGGCGAGTCCGTCGGCGAGCACAACACCGGGCTGAAAGAAGAAGTTCTGGTTATCCTGAAAGGCAGGGCCGCTATTTATTGCGCTAAAAGAAGAATAAGCGCCCAGCGAAATACCTTTGTCTATGTCCCGCCAAAGTGCCGTCATAATGTCAAAAATATTGGCGCGGGGCCGTTGAAATACGTCTATATCACCTCAAGGAGCGGTTAGTTTCTAAATCTTGCTATAATATTTTAATCGAGATATAATAATACCAGCGCGATGCAGAACTTTATCCTGTTATTACAGTGCCGGGACCAGAAGGGTATCGTGGCAAGGGTATCGCAGTTTATCCTTGAGCACGGGGCGAATATCATCGCCGCCGACCAGCACACCACCGACCCCGAGGGCGGGCATTTTTTTATGCGGGTAGAGTTCCGGGCGGACGAGAAGCGCTATGACCTGGCCTCTTTACGCGAGGATTTTACCAGCGTTGCCCGGCAGTTTGACGGGGCATGGAACCTCTATAATAAAAATGATATCCTGCGCATGGGGATACTGGTTTCCGAACCCGACCACTGCCTGATTGATTTACTGTATCTCTGGCGTTCCGGAGAACTGCGCGTAAAAATACCTTTCGTTGTCAGCAATTACGAAGGCCACCGCGGGCTGGCAGAGCAGTTCAAGGTGCCCTTTTATTTCATTCCCGCCAATAAACTCAACCGCCGCGAAGAAGAGTTATTAGCGCTGGTTAAGGATAATTCGGATTTCCTGGTGCTCGCCCGCTATATGCTGGTGTTTTCCGCGAAGTTCTTAAAGCAATACGGCCGCGACATCATCAACATCCACCACGGCTTCCTGCCTTCCTTTAAAGGCGCGGACCCCTACCGCCAGGCCCTCGATAAAGGGGTCAAGGTGATTGGGGCTACCGCGCATTTTGTCACCGATCAGCTTGACGAAGGCCCTATCATCAGTCAGCAGGTGGAACACGTTTCGCACCGGGACGATTATGAAGCCCTGGTGCGTAAAGGCAAGAACCTGGAAAAACTCGCCCTTTCGGACGCCGTACGCAGCTATCTTGACTACCGCATCATCCGGCACCGCGATACCACCATTGTATTTTAATTTTTAGATAACAGCCAACCATATGGGCCGCACCGTCGAGGCCTAAAAAGATAAAAAGGAGTAGCCGTGAAGGCGAAGGTTCTGTTTTTTCTGTCGGGGTTATCTTTATTCTTTGCTGCGGCCTTGTTTGCGGCGGAATCCGTGAGGATTAGCGGCATTGATATACCGCTCGTGGAAGGCGCAAGGCCCCTGCACATCGCTTCCTCAGGGGCAACGCAAGCGCGGATAGTAAGTTATGTGACAGAGGTGCCGCTGGAAGAGGTAGCAGGATTCTACGAACGCTTCTTTAAAATTAACGGCTTTGTAATTATCGGCGGGATGCAGGAAGGCGCGTACAGCGCTTCGCTTAAAAAGAACGCCGTAATGTTTGCTTTGAGCATCTATCCGCAGGGTAATAAGACGGTAATCCGGTTCGTATGGTAAAAATTATTATCAGGGGTTTTCTTATTCTGCTTTTGGCCGTTTCTCTCGCAGGGTGCGCTACCATTTATAACCCCGCTACCGGAAGAAACGAATTAATCCTTATTAATTCTTCCACCGAGGTCGCCATCGGCCAGAAGGTAGTCCCGCAGTTACTCAGGGAGTATCCGCTTTCGGATAATATCAACTTACAGAACCGGCTTAAGGCAATAGGAAAGCGCATTGCCGCAGCCTCTGACCGCCAGGACGTTGAATACCGTTTTGCGGTGCTCAAAGACAAGGAACTCAATGCCATGACAATCCCGGGAGGTTTCATTTATGTCAACGAAGGGCTGATGAAGGTATTGAATGACAAGGAGCTCGCTTACGTGGTGGCGCATGAAGTGGGTCATACCGCGGCGCGGCATATCGTTAAAAAGATGCAGGCCGGTATGACCTACCAGTTAATCCTCACCGCGGCTTTTGCGGGCCTGGGGGGCGATGCCGGCAGTGCGGCGGATGCGGCACAGGCAGTGGATACGGTTTACAACCTCGTCTCCTTAAGTTACAGCCGCAAGGACGAATATGAGGCGGACAGGTTAGGCGTAAAATATGCCTTCCTTTCGGGGTCTGACCCCTATGCCGCAATCTCGGCGCTGGAGAAGATTAAAAAAGAAGAAGGTCCGAACTGGAAGGTTTTAGGCTATTTCCGCACCCATCCCTATGTGGACGAGCGCATCGCGGCGCTGAAGAAATTTATCCCGGAGCTTAAAAGGGAGTAAGGGCAGGATATGGAGGAAATATACCTCACCCAGGAAGGTTACGAAAAGTTATTCCGGGAATTAGAGCATCTGCGTAATGTCAAGCGCAGAAAAATATCCGAGGCGCTTGCGTCAGCGCGGGCGCAGGGCGATATCAGCGAGAATGCCGAATACGACGCCGCTAAGGAAGCGCAGGCCTTAAACGAACAGAGGATTGCCGAACTCGAGGATAAGCTTACGCGGGTGCGCATCATTGATAATGAAGATATCACCAGCGACGAAGCGCTGCTGGGCGCAAAGGTGAAATTAGAGGATTTGGACAGCGGCGAAGAGATGGAGTACACCCTGGTTTCGGAACTGGAGGCGGATTATAGCGCAGGTAAAATCTCGGTTACTTCCCCCGTCGGCAAGTGCCTCCTGGGGCACGGTAAGGGCGAGATAGTCGAGATTAAAGTCCCTGCCGGAGTTTTAAAATACAGGATACTGGAGGTATCGAGGTAATATAAGGCGTGCATCGTGTAGTTCGGCTGTAAATAACCGGTTTTATTTTTTATTCAGGAAAACATCCGCTTATGGTATCATATAAGTAATGTTAAAATAATAAATTGAGGTAATTTTATGAATAAAACAAATAATGATTGCGAGGTTTCGGTAGTCCTGCCCTGCCTGGACGAAGAAAAGACCATCGGCGCCTGCATCCGTAAAATCCAGGAGGTTTTGCGCAAAGAGGGCTTAAGAGGCGAAATTATCATGGTAGATAACGGCTCCCGTGACCGCTCTGCGGAAATTGCGGCATCGCTGGGAGTGAAGGTTATCAAAGAAGGTCAGCGCGGTTACGGGGCAGCGTACCTGCGCGGCCTCAAAGACGCCCGGGGCGAATACATCGTCATCGGCGACAGCGACGATACCTACGATTTTTACGAAACCACCGAATTTATTAAGGCGCTCAAAGAAGGTTATGATTTTGTAATCGGTTCGCGCTTTAAGGGCCGGATTAAGAAAGGCGCGATGCCCTGGCCGCACCGCTATATCGGTAACCCCCTGCTTTCGGGGATGTGCCGGCTGTTCTTCCGCACCGGCTTATCCGATATCCACTGCGGGATGCGCGCCTTTACCCGCGGCGCATACCAGAAAATGAAACTCAGGACTAAGGGGATGGAGTTTGCTACGGAGATGGCAGTGGCAGCGCTGCAAAACAAATTCAGGATAAAGGAAGTAGCGGTAAGTTACCATCCGCGCCTGGGCAAATCCAAACTTAACCCTTTATTTGACGCCTGGAGGCATATCCGTTTTATGCTCTTTTACTGCCCGGTGTGGCTGTATTTTATCCCCGGGATGACCGGATTTGTGTTGGGGATAATAATGCTTTTGGTATTATTAAAAGGCCCGGTGTTGTTCCTGGGCCGTTACTGGGATATCCACGTGATGATTTTTGCCGGCTCCCTCTGTATATTATCCTACCAGGTGCTTAATATCGGGGTCTACGCCCACACCTATGCCATCCGGCAGGGGTTGCTGAAATATGACGCCCTGACCTTATTTTTTAAACGCCATTTTAACCTGGAGCGCGGCATAATGTTGGGTCTTGCGCTTTTCATAGTAGGTTTGGGGATAAACATCTGGATATTTATCGAATGGTTCTCCCGGAGTTTCGGCGCCTTATACCGCATCAGGGAATCAATCCTTGCAATGACCCTGCTTATCATCGGGATACAGACATTTTTTTCCTCCTTTTTTATCAGCCTTTTATTTATGGAGGGGAGCGAATAACAAATGGACGCGGAGTTTTATCAAAAAATAGAAGAGGTTATCCAGCGCGACCCCCGTTATAAAGCGGATGCCTATGAGTTTATGATGCAGGCGCTTTGGTTTACCCAGAAAAGGCTCAAGCGCGCTAACCACGTAACTGCCAGGGAACTCCTGGAAGGGGCGCGCGACTTAGGCCTTAATAATTACGGCCCGATGACTGCAAGCGTTTTTGAGCACTGGGGGGTAAGGAACACCGCTGATTTCGGGGAAATCGTATTTAATATGATTGACGCCGGCCTGATGAAAAAGTCAGAGCGCGATTCCCGCGGGGAGTTCAGGGATGTCTATGATTTTGCGCAAGCCTTGAATGCCTTCGGGGTTAAAAAAACATGAAGGCCTTCACGCATTACCTCTGGTTTAATACTAAAAAGCGCCAGGAGTTCCTCAATATTACCCCGCAGGTGGAGGAGGCAGTCGGCAAAAGCGGGGTAAAAGAAGGGTTGTGTCTGGTGAACGCGATGCATATTACCTCCAGCGTGTTTATCAACGACGACGAAGAGGGTCTGCATCAGGATTTTGCGGAATGGACGGAAAAACTTGCGCCTTACGGCAAGGATAAATACCGCCATAATCTTACCGGCGAAGATAACGCCGACGCGCATTTAAAAAGGACGATAATGGGCAGGGAAGTGGTGGTAGCGATAACCAGGGGCAGGCTGGACTTCGGGCCCTGGGAGCAGATTTTTTACGGGGAGTTTGACGGCCAGCGCCGGAAAAGAGTCCTTATCAAGATTATCGGAGAATAAACGATGAAGGTGCGTATCTATTATCATGACACAGACTGCGGAGGCGTGGTGTATTATGCAAATTACCTGCGGTATTTAGAGGAGGGGCGCACGGAATTTTTTGAGCAGCGCGGGATATCCATTAAAGAATTTGCCGACAACGGCACGGTTTTTGTCGTAGCGCGCCAGGAGATAGATTATAAGACACCGGCTTATTACGGCGATATTTTAGAGATAAATACCCGCCTTGCCGGCGTTTCAAAGGTAAGGATAGAATTAGATTGCGAGATTAAAAATCAGGAAGGTAAAACCATCTGCCTTGCCAAGACTATCCTGGCTTGCGTGGGCAGTGATTTAAAACCCAAGGCCCTGCCTGAAGAAGTCCGCGCAGCCATCAATCCAGCGTAATTTCAATAGTATTATTTTTGGAAGCGCTCGTTAAGGCGAGGATTTCCCTGCGGGAAATCAAGAGACGCCGGGGCGCGTCATCGCAATTTACGGCTTTAGCGTTGATTTTTGCCCGGCGGATGCGGTAGCGGCCGAATTCTTTACGCTGCGGATTAAGAAAACGGATTTCCAGGGGGCGTTTAAGGAAAGCGGTTTTTATAGAAATCATATTCCTGCCTTTAAATTGCGCGGCAGTTAATTTCGGCTCGATTACGAGGTCGCCGTATTCTCCTTTTATTCCGAATACTTCAGTCAGCAGCGTCAAAACAAACCAGCTCCCCGAACCGGTGAGGTAACTGTACATCCCGCGACCCTCATTATTGAAATATTCCGGCAGGCCGGGATAGATTTTGCTTTTAGGGGTATTGGCCGCCATGCGGTAGAGCGAATCCAGCACCTCAAAACCCTCCTTCACAAAACCCCGTCGGTATAAAGCATAACTGAACATCACTGCCATATGGCTGAAGAAGGCGCCATTTTCCTTGTCGCCGTAACTGAAAGAGAATGCCCTCCCGATAGCAAGCTGTTCGGTTTTGAAGTCGGTATTAAGGCGGAATCCCCCCAGGGCGCGGTCCTTGAGATATTTTTTTGCGCTGGCAAAGGCAGTCTTTATCTGTTGGGGAACTGCCACTCCGCTCATAATGGGCAATACCTGCCCGGTTAAAGTCATACGTATAATACCGCCTTTTTTACCTTCCAGCCGTTTTTTATTATTATCATAATACCCGTTAAAAAAACCTTCCTTGAGCCATTCATTTTTCCGGATGTGGCGGACCAGCCAATCCGATTTTCTGCGCAGGTCTTTTATGAGCTTATCGGCAGGCACGCTTACTTTTTTGCCGCTTACCCCGTAATTTACCGCGCAAAAATATTTTTCCAGCAGATTACGTTTGCGGCCGGCGTTGGAATAACTTAGAGGTCCGGCAGTCAGGGAATCAAGGAGAATCAGCAGCTCTTTAAGGACGGTTATTTTTTCAAATTTTGCTTTTTCTAATATTTCGGCAAGGCTATTGAGGTTTTGGGCATACAGGCAACCGAAGGCCACGCTTTCACCATTAGCAGCCGCCATATCCAGTCCGTCGTTCCAGTCTGCGCCTTCCAGGCGTATATGGTTGTGCGGCCCGACATTAAAGAATTGCACCAGGTTTTCTATCAGGATGTGCTCCAGGACGGTGCCTTTGTATATTTTACCGGAGCGGGTTTTGAGGGTTTTACCGCAGGCCGGACTCCAGTTGGGGTCAACCTCGCGGCTGCGGGATAATTGATGGTCGCGAAAGTAAGGCGCTTTTTCTAAAAGTATCTTTAAGTTTCCGCTTTGGTGCAGGTAGAGCCGCGCGGTAATCAATGGCCAGGCGCCGTGGTCCATCCACACCCGGCTGATATTATTGCGGTCCGCGATAAACTCACCCGGCTTCCGGCCGATGATGGTGGCGTTGGAGCCGTCGATACGCACCCCTGCAAAGTTATTGACCAAAAGCGGCCTTACTGCCTGGGGGTCGAGGAGGGTTAATGAGAGGCAATCCTGCCAGAGGTCGCGCCATCCCCGTCCGCCCCTGCCGTAATCAAAATCCGGCAGGAATGAGCAGCCGAATATTTTTCTTAAAATTGGCTGGATGTTCACCCAGGAGAACCAGTTATCAAAGTTTTTATCCGCGCTCGTAAGCGCAATGGATTGGGATTTTTTCTGCCAGAAGGATTGGTTTTCTTTCAGGGATTTTTCTACTTTTACTCTGGTGTTAAACCTGTTAAAGATGGCCCGTATTTCTTTTTTATCGCGGGCTATACCCATGATGACGATATAGGTGGAAGACGCCCTGGGCTTAAGGGTTAGGGTGCGGAATTTCAAGCCGCCGATGGCTTCCTTACCCTGGAGGTAATATTTTTTATCCGGCGCCGCATTTTGGAATACCGCAGCCGGCGCTTCTAAATCGCCGTCTTCCCCGCAGAATTCTTCCTGGTCGGCATAGATGTATTGCGGTCCCTGTAATTTTTGGTCAATCCCCATCACGAAATAAGAAGTGAGGTTCTTGCGGTGGCCGGTTTCCTCAAAGAGCAGGGTGGGGGTAACGATAACGCCGAACCTGTCCTTTTGGCTGCGGTTTAGAAGCGAAGTTACATGGCGGTGGTCACGCAGATTATTGCTGGACCTGCCGAAGAGCGGTATGGCGCAGATTGGGGTAAACTTTAAGGAGCGGCCCGAAATGTTGGTTAATACCACGCGCATGATTTCTACCGGCTCATTGCTTGCCGGGGCAAAGGAAGTTATCTCGGCTTTGAGGCCGATATTTTTATTGCCGCGGGTTATTTTTTGCCAGAGCAGCCCTGCTTGTAAGGAGAAGGTATCATTTTTTATGGTCTGTATATCCCTGCTTGCGCCCGTTGCAGACCAGATTTTACGGGGGTTGATATGGACCCAGAAATTGCGGCTGGATTTGGAGTTGCTCAAATCAAGGCGCGATACCGGCTCCAGAAGAAAATGGTTGTTATCGGTTTTAATATCCCCGTGCAGGTCAGGGGTGATGGACGACATCAGAGGGGAGGTATTGCAAAGGGGGAAATACAGGGTTTTGATTCTGTCGGCGCAATCCGAGACAAAGGTGCCCTTGTCGTCAGTAAACTTCCAAAGGAATTTTTCCATAGTTTTCTCAATTTAGCACAAGCCGCCTGCTTTTGCAAGCAAAAATGGTCTCTATAGCTTAGCGGGTCTTGTC
The DNA here is from genome assembly GCA_964456925.1 of uncultured Planctomycetales bacterium. Classification (GTDB taxonomy): domain Bacteria; phylum Omnitrophota; class Gorgyraeia; order Gygaellales; family Profunditerraquicolaceae; genus JBAZKK01. The sequence continues at coordinate 12,229 of CAYWCX010000018.1, read as the reverse complement.
TTGGTTTGTTTCTCGCGGGGACGCTCATTTTGCCCCTGCGAGGCAAAATTTCGCTCGCCTGCGGACCCTCGCTCTGACCGACTTATTTTTTAGCGGGTCAACCGTGCCCGCTCGGGTTCCTCGGACGCCCCGCTTGAATCCAAACCAAGCCTTCCCGCTAAGTAATTGTAGCCGCCGATAATGTATTGCTCTGAATTTGGCGTTGTGCTAATATATTTGCCTGTAGAGGAGAAGGATGAAGAGCGAAGTTTATTTTATTCCGGTAAAGAGCAAGGACATCGGGGAGCGCTGCCTGGCGCTGGAGGAACTCCTGCGGCGCTTTGACCCCTTCGCGGGATATAAACAGGACGAGTTTATCCCGGTAAAACTCACTATCGGCGATGCTGCCTGCGTTTACAACGTCAGCCCGGAGTTGGTCAAGATAATAGTAGCCGGGATTAAGGCCCGTAAAGCCAAACCTTTTCTTTTTGACACTAACGTGATATACCACGGGGAGCGCATGAATGCCGTAGACCACCTGAATCTTGCGCAGTCCAAAGGTTTTAGCCATTCCGCCATAGGCGCGCCCTTTATTATTGCCGACGGTCTATTCGGCCGCGACGGGCAGCGTCTTAAAGTCAACTCGGATATTATCAAGGAAATCAAGGTTCCTTCGTTTGTGGGGATGCTTGAAAATCTGGTAGTGCTTTCGCATGCTACCGGGCATATCGTAAGCGGTTATGCCGGGGCAATCAAGAATGTGGCGATGGGAATGGTGGCGCGCGCCACCAAGCAGGTTGAGCATTCCTCGCTTAAGCCCGGCGTAATCGAGAATAAATGCACCGCCTGCGGCTGCTGTATTGAAATTTGTCCTGTCTCTGCCGTATCTTTCGTGAAAGAAAAGGCATTTATTGACCAGGGGCTTTGTATCGGGTGCGGGGAGTGCCTGTCTGCCTGTAAATTCTATGCCGTTAACGTGAACTGGAACGAGGATGCCCGGATTTTTGCGAGGAGGATGGTGGAAACAGCGCATTGCATCCTTGATAAGTTCAAAAATAAATTCTACATTACTTTCGCCTTTGACATTACCAAGGAGTGCGACTGTATTTCTGCGGCGGGAGAGAAGATGATTAGCCGCGACCTCGGGATATTCGCCTCCCGCGATATCGTCAGTCTTGATAAGGCCACCCTGGACCTGCTTACTCCGCAGGAAGAAAAAGACCCTTACCTTACGGAAGCAGAGAAGATCGGCAGGGATATGTTTGACTATGCCGCCGGAAAAGGCCTGGGAAACCTGGAATATGACCTCGTTAAGGTTTAGCCCTTTATGAAGATTAATCTTAAGGTAAGGCCGAATTCCAAACAGGAGAGGATAGAAAAATTAAGTGAGGGGGAGTTTGTCCTCTGGACCAGGGCTCCTGCGAGGGAAGGCAAGGCCAACGAGGCGGTGATAAAATTATTAAGCGCGTATTTCAGTATTCCCAAGAGCAGGATTAACATCGTGCAAGGTGCAGGCAGTAAGAATAAGGTAGTAGAGGTAACTTAAGAAGGGCTCCTAATGTTTAAATCCGTAGTTTTATTCAGTTATTCCGGCTGTCTGATACCGTTATTATTGGTGTTGAATCTTTTGTTTGGCTGGATGTTCTTAAGCCCGAAGACGTGGCTTTTGACGGAGGCAGTATTATTTTTACTTTTTCTGCTTAATTCTTTTATTTTTACGAGGAGGATATCTTCGGCTGCTCTCCGTCCGCGCCGCAGGGACGTCATCGACGTAGAGGGCGAAATCGTGAATGAAGAGGGTGGGAAGAAGGTTGAAGGGGACACTTTATAGCGGACTAGAGCACCATCCCTAAAAAAGATTGACTTATTGCTGCCCTTGTGTTATTTTAGATTTCAATTTATTTTAGGTAAGGAGAAAATAAATGACGGGAATTGATATATTGTGGTTAGCACCGCTGGGTTCGATTCTGGCGCTTTCCTTTGCCTTTTATCTTACAGTCTCCATCCTGAAGAAGGATGAGGGCAACGATAAAATGCGCGAGATTGCCCAGGCAGTGCGTATCGGCGCCCGGGCCTACCTGAAGAGGCAGTATCTTGGAGTCGCGCTGTTCTTTGCCATAGTATTTATAATTCTTCTTCTTCTGGCGCTGAACAAATATCTGGTCATTTTCGTGCCGTTTGCTTTTTTAACCGGAGGACTTTTTTCGGGTTTATCCGGTTTCATCGGGATGACCGTTGCTACCCAATCTTCCAACCGCACTGCTGCAGAAGCCGCCAAAAGCCTCAACTCGGGGCTGCGCATCGCATTTTCCAGCGGCGCGGTCATGGGTCTGACGGTGGTCGGCCTTGGGCTATTAGACCTTTCCATCTGGTATTATTTCCTGAATTGGTATTATTCTGTCCATCCCATTCTGGCCGGCGCGGATAAGATTGCCGCTATTACTTCTACCATGCTTTGTTTCGGTATGGGCGCCAGTTCCCAGGCGCTCTTTGCGAGGGTCGGCGGAGGCATATTCACCAAGGCGGCTGATGTCGGGGCGGACCTGGTAGGTAAAGTTGAGGCGGGTATCCCGGAGGATGACCCGCGTAACCCCGCGGTTATCGCCGATAATGTCGGCGATAACGTCGGCGACGTTGCCGGTATGGGCGCGGACCTTTACGAATCATACGTCGGTTCGATAGTGGCGACTTCGGCATTAGGCGTTGCCGCCGGGTTAGGTATCGCGGGCGTTACTATCCCGATGGTGATGGCCGCAGTCGGCGTAATTTCATCTATTATCGGAACATTCTTTGTCAAAAGCAGGGAAGACGCGAATCAAAAAGTTTTATTAGTAGCCTTAAGAAAAGGTGTTTTTGCCAGTTCCATCCTCGTAGCAGTAATTTCTTATTTTCTGGTCCGGATTACCTTAGGAACAACGCATCTAGGGGTTTATTGGGCGGTGTTGGCGGGTTTACTCGCCGGCGTTTTAATAGGGCTCTCAACCGAATATTACACTTCCAGCGGTTTTAAGCCCACGCGTTTTATCGCCGACCAGTCTCTGACCGGGCCCGCTACCGTTATTATCGGCGGGATTGCGGTGGGGATGATGTCCACGGCTTTACCGGTAATTATCGTAGGCCTGGCGATATTAGCCAGTTATTTTTTGGCAGGCGGCGCAGTCAACCATAATATGGGGCTTTATGGCGTTGCGATTTCGGCTGTCGGCATGCTTTCTACCTTAGGCATAACCCTGGCTACCGATGCCTACGGTCCGGTGGCGGATAATGCCGGCGGAAACGCCCAGATGTCTAACCTTGCTCCCGAAGTAAGAAAGAGGACCGACGCGCTGGATGCTTTAGGGAATACCACTGCCGCAACCGGTAAAGGTTTTGCCATTGGTTCGGCTGCTTTAACGGCATTAGCGCTTATCGCAGCATATAAAGAGCAGGTGATGATAATTGCCCGGGACAAAGGTTTAAATATAAATATGGCCCTTGACCTTATGGACCCCCGCGTGCTGGTGGGGTTATTTATCGGCGGTATGCTGCCGTTTCTTTTCTGCTCTATGACGATGCGCGCGGTAGGCAGGGCAGCAGGCAAGATTGTAGTGGAGGTGCGTCGGCAGTTCAGGGAAATCATCGGGCTCATGGAAGGCAGGGCCAAGCCGGATTATGCGCGGTGCGTCAACATTGCGACGGCAGCCGCGCAGAAGGAGATGGTATTCCCGTCGCTGATGGCAATCATCGCGCCTATTGCCACAGGGCTGTTGATAGGGATTAAGGCCGAGGCGGGGTTACTGGCAGGGGCGACAGTGAGCGGTTTTGTGCTGGCAGTAATGATGGCGAATTCCGGAGGGGCCTGGGATAATGCCAAGAAGTATATTGAGGAAGGCCACCACGGCGGCAAAGGTTCTCCCGCGCACAAGGCAGGGGTAGTCGGCGATACGGTCGGCGACCCTTTTAAAGATACCTCAGGCCCGAGCTTGAATATCCTGATTAAACTTATGTCCATGGTCTCAATAGTTTTCGCCTCGTTCGTCATCTCCAACGCCTTATTAAAGTAAGGTCGCATTAATTACGGTTTTATCAAAAGCGCTCTCCTAAAGAGGGCGCTTTTTTATTTAAGGAAGGAAGCCTAGGCTGCGATGAATTTTGCGGGATTTTTGGCGTAGTGTAAGGCGTCTTCGCGGGAGATCAGGTCTTTTTGGTATAACCGCTCTATAGAGGAATCCATAAGATGCATGCCATGTTGTGAGCCTGTCTCGATACTGCTCGGTATTTGTTCGACATGCCCCTGGCGGATGAGATTTGCAACCGCCGGGGTTACAATCAATATTTCAGTCGCAACTACGCGTTCCTGCCAGTCTTTCCTGGGGATTAAAACCTGGCTGATTATGGCCCGCAGGCATTCCGCAAGCTGCGTCCTTATCTGTTGCTGCTGATTGGAAGGAAAACTGCTGATGATCCTGTTTATGCTGGAGATGGCATCCGGGGTGTGCAGCGTGCTCATTACGAGGTGTCCTGTTTCCGCGGCGGTAAGGGTTATCGAGATAGACTCTAAATCCCGCATTTCTCCTATCAGGATAACATCCGCATCCTGCCTTAAGAGGTGTTTAAGCGCGCTGTTAAATGACAGGGAGTCATACCCGATTTCCCTTTGTTTTACGATGCTCTTCTTGGATTTATGGAGATATTCAATCGGGTCTTCAATGCTCATAATGATGCGGTCCTTTTCTTTATTAATAATATCTATCATCACTGCCAGGGTGGTGCTCTTGCCGCTTCCCGAGGGCCCCGTAACCAGGATAAGGCCGTTGGTTTGTTTAATGGCGAGCTCCTCTACGGCAGAAGGCAATCCCAGTTCTTTTATGCTCTTGACTTCGGTAGTGATGTAGCGGAAGTTAGCCCCTAATAGCCCCTTTTCTTTATGGATATTTACCCGGAAGCGCCCGAAATCAGTCGTATATGCGGCATCAAGCTCCAGTTCTTGCTCGAACTGTTCTATCTGCTGTTTGTTTAAGAAGCCGTATATCAGCTGTTTTATCTCTTCCGGATTAATCCGCCTTATACCCATCGGAACCAACGCGCCGTATACCCGCATAACAGGGGATTGGTTCGCGGTTAAGTGTATATCGGAGGCCTTATGCGACGCGGCAAAAGCCAGAATCTTATTCAGGTCAAGCGCCCTGCTATAGTTTTGAATGAATGCAAGGTCGCCTTGATGTATCTTCGTAAAAGTGACACCTGCGAGGTATGCGTGGTCTTTGACTACCTCCTGAATCCAGATAACTTTGCCTTCCGCCAGGATAGGGGCGGGAAGTTTGGAGAAGATAATTTCTAAATTTAATTTTGCTGAGACGAGGATGGGTTTGTGTAGGGACAAGAGGATGCCGTTTGGGCTCAGGTCTCTTGAAATAGCTTCACTTACGGATTTTGTTTTATCGTCGCGGAGGCTATATTTAACCGTAAGCCTGATAGGCAGCCTGACATATTGCCTTTTGTCCTGCAGGGTACTTTCCATCGGCGACCTTTGTTAATAAACAATATACCAGATAAAACTTAAATTTGCAATAAAAATAACCCCATGATATAATAAAACACCATGGATGATCTGAAGTTTGTCCAGAGGTGCGTCAAAGGGGACACCGTAGCCTGGGACGAATTTATCTCGCGATATTCCCGCCTGATATACAACTATATCCACAATATCTTCGGTCTCCACGGCGTTAAGCAGCCTAGCCAGGACAGCATTAATGACCTTTTTCAGGAGATAATACTTTCACTCTTCAAGGACGGTTTTAAAAAACTCAAAACCTTCAGGGGCAGAAATAATTGCAGTCTCGCCACTTGGCTGAGACAGGTCACCATCAACCGCGCTATCGACTATCTGCGTAAGATGAGGGTTACGCTATCGCTGGATGAAGAAAATGATGAGGGCGCCAGCCTTAAAGACTTTATCGCGGATGACGCAGACAGTATTGCCGAGGAAGTTATCCGGCAGGATAAGTTTTTGCATTTGGAGGATTGCATCTCGCGGCTGGATAGCGATGAGAGGTATTTTCTAGAGCTCCATCTTAACCGCGGCTTGAGCCTCGAAGAAGTGAAGGAAATCCTGAGGTTAACGCGCGGGGCGGTGGATATGCGTAAATCCCGGATAGTGGAAAGGTTAAGGGATTGTTTCAGGAAGAAAGGTTTCGTGCTGCCGTTTGAAGCAGGCAATAAAAAAGCGGTTAGATTTTAAGGGATATTACGTCTATTATCCCGGGAGAGGAATAACATGCAGGAGAAGATGGATAAGTTGATTAAAGCGGTTTACCGCAGGTGGAAGGCAGGGCAGCCGGTTGTGTCGGAGCACCCCCCTGAGGAGGATTTAGCCTGTTTCAGCGAAGGCAGGCTTCCGTCGCGGGAGGCCGAGGCGATAAAATCGCACCTCGTCATCTGCGACACCTGCAGCCGGAAATTCGCCCTCAATGCCAAATTGCGGCTCTTGCCCGAGAGACAACTTGAGGTTCCAGCAGAATTAAGGGAGAATATCAGGGATTTATTGGCGAAGAACCTCGGTAATCCGGCATTGGAGATTTTCCTGCGTTTTAAGGAAAAGATACTGGAGCTCGTCGCCACTACCGGCGATGTTCTGGTAGGGCAGGAATTAGTCCCCGCGCCGTTATTGCGCGCGCGTAAAATCAGGGACTTTAAAGACGAGATTAATATCTTTAAGGACTTTGAAAATATCAGGGTAGAGATTAAGATTGAAAAGAAGAACGGCCAGAACTTTAATCTGGTAGTGCTGGCGAGGGAAAAACAGACACAGCGGGTCCTTAAGGACGTACGGATTACCCTCATCAGGGACAGCGTAGAATTGCAATCCTGCCTGAGCGATACCAGCGGGGTCACCTTTGAGAATATCGTCCTCGGGAAATACCGCATTGAGATAAGCGATATAGACAAGAGGCTCGCTTCCGTTATTTTAGACATCAGGGTATAGCCGGCCGATGGGTAACGCACCTAATGCCCTGGTCCTTGAAATACTCAGACAAAACCAGCAGCTGGCGATGGGGATTTTTGAGCAGAAGGGAATCTCCCCGACCCTTAGACATTACAGCCAGTCCCGCGTATCATTCCGCGAAATAAATAAATTCTGCGAAGAGGCAGCCGCCTTATTAAACCGCACATCGCGAAGGCCGGAATCCGGGCCGCAGGCAATAAAAGAGTTAAAGAAAATCGGGCAGCTCCTCTGGGACCACCTTTTGACACTCCCCGTTAAGGACAGGTTGAAATCTACCATCATCAAAGACCTGGTTTTATCCCTGGACGAAGAGTTCATTAATATCCCCTGGGAATTGCTTTATGACGGGGAAAACTTTCTTTGCCTGAAATTTAATATCGGCAGGCTAATACGCACCAGCCACGAACTGCGCCCGGTTGAATACCGCAGCCCCGCCGGCCCCCTTAAGATGCTCATCCTGGCAAACCCCACCGCGGATTTAAAGTCCGCCTACAGCGAGGGCATTTATATCAAAAACCAGCTTGACCGCCGCCGCAGCGAAATCAGGATTGATTTTAAATCCTCCCACATCGATACCCTTTACGTGAAGAAGAACCTGCGCGATTACGATATCGTGCATTTCGCCGGGCACTGCGAATATGACAGCGCACGACCCGAAGAGAGCGGCTGGGTATTGGATAACGGCAGGTTTACGGTAAACGATATCAAATCCTTAGCGGAAAGTTCGTCTCTTCCGGCATTGGTATTCTCAAATGCCTGCCATTCTGCTGCGGTAGCGCCGCAAGATTTAATCCGGGATTACCAGGAGCGGACTTACGGCGTGGCCTCGGCATTCTTATTCGCCGGAACGATGCATTATATCGGGGCAATGCGCCGGATTGAAGATGACCTTAGCCTTTTATTTGCGCGCGAGTTTTACGGCCAGTTGATTAAAGGGGAAAAGGTCGGAGAGTGCGTGCGTCAGGCGCGCTTAAAATTAATCAAGGAGCGCGGTATCGGCGCCATCGGATGGGTGAGTTACATCCTTTACGGAGACCCTAATTTTGCCCTCTTCAAACCCCGCCCAAGGCCGGCAGCTCCGCTACTGAAGTTCAAAAGGAGGGTCTCTTCTTACCGTAAGCAGATATTCTGTTTTTTGCTGGCGATTGCCCTTATTTCGGCGGCCTTAAGCGCCTGGTTTCTTGCGCCCAGCATTAATCCCGGCACCTATTTTTTATTTAACCGCGCGCGCAACCTCTATTACCAAGGCAATAATCAAGGGACGATCCTGTTTTCAAACAGGATAATCCAGAAGGAACCGTTATTCCTCGACGCTTATCCTCTTCTCGCAGACGCCTATCGCAGAACAGGCAGGAGGGAAGAGGCCTTAAAGACTTACTTTGATTATGTCCTTTCCAGTCAAAAAAGGCATAACAATAAACACTTGTTTTCGGCTTACACCAGTATCGGCTGGGTATATCAGTTATCCGGCGATTATCCCAGGGCCCGCGATTTTTATAACCGCGCCCTGATATTAAGCAGGGAGGGGCGTGATAAACTGAATGAGGCAGTAACCTTGAGAAAAATAGCAGTCTGTTATATTGATGAAGAGGAGTACGACAAGGCACTGGAGTTATTAACGAAGAGTTCCGAGATTAACCGCCAGAGGCAGCGTATCCTCGATTACCGCGCTAACCTGGCCCGCGATTATTTTGATATTGGGCTGGTCTTTGCCAATAAGGACGATTACGAAACCGCCAAGGATTTTTACCGCAAGAGCCAGGCATTATTCGAGAAGATGAAATTCAGGAATGAACTCAGCGATTGTTATTTTAACCTCGGAGAGATTTATTTATATGAGAAACAATATCAGAAGGCCCTGGAATATTACCTGAAGGGTTTACGCATAGACGAGTTACAACAGAACAGGGCCAGCATTGCCGCGGATTACAATATGCTGGGCGAACTTTATCTGGAGATAGGCGATACGAGAGAGGCGGAGAACTTTTTCAATAAGGCTGTTTTACTATCTCGGGAGATAAACGCCCGTGTGGAGTTAGCCGAGGCTTATCATAACCTTGGGGTTTTATACCGGGATAGAAGGGATGAAGCCAAATCCCGCGAATTCTTACGTCTGTCCGAGGAAATCCGGGGCGTTGAGGTTAAAACTAAAAACCGCAAGTCGGCAATCCCGCCTTAAGAGCTATTTTTTCAGGGGCGTAAATCATTCAAAATACGATTTTTAAGGCATTTTAAAAAACCGCTTATTTTCCTGGATTTTTTGAAAATAAATGCTATAATTAGTAAATAAGAATTTCACCATTCATATGCCAGACGCTTTAATGGAGCATAATACTTTTTACCTGAACATTTCCACGGCAGAAAACCTCGGGATCGGTCTCTTCAAATACCAGATTACCCCGCCGGAAAGATTCATTATCACCAATTCCACCCTCGCCCATATGCTGGGCTACGCCTCTAGGGTCGATTTTAAAAGGGCAAAATTAGAGAATTTGTTCCTGCGGCCCTACGAAAAAGAAAAATTTCTCCAGCTTTTGAAGGATGAAGGCAAGGTTAAGTTTTTTGAGACGGTTTTTAAATCCAAGGACGGGCAGCAGCTCTGGGTGGCGATTACCGCTTCACGCGTCTTTACCGGCGACAAAAGGGAGTATGCGGAAGGCATTATCGAGAATATTACCGCGCATAAGGAGATGGAGGAGAAGCTGGAGCTGGAAAGGGATTTTATGCAGGGGCTCCTGGATAATATTCCCGACGCCATCTACTTCAAAAACCGCCAGAATAGAATCATCAAGGTAAATAAGTTCTACTCCGACGGGATGAAGTTGAAGCCGGAGGAAATTATCGGCAAGAGCGATTTTGATTTTTTCCGCAAAGACCAGGCCCAGAAAATGGCCGATGACGATAATTATGTCCTGAATAGCGGTAAACCTATTATCGGCAAGATTGAACGCACCCTCCTTCCCAACGGCACCTGGAACCAGGTTATCACCACCAAGATTCCGATGTATGACCGTTCCGGCACCATCATCGGCACGATGGGGATTACCCGCGATATGACGGCTTATGCCAACCTGGAGAGGGAGCGCCTTGAGATGGTAATCAACACCCTGATGGTTTTAGGCAAGGCCCTTGAGATGCGTGACCCCTATACCTTCAGCCATAACCGCAAGGTCGCCGAGATTGCCGAGAAAATCGCCAAGGCCCTGGACTGGGACGAAAATCGCCTGCTGGGCATTAAGCTCGCCGGCGAAGTCCATGATCTGGGTAAGATAAGCATCCCCCTGGATATACTCAACAAACCCGGAAGGTTAAGCGACCTGGAATTCAAGCTTATCCAGGAGCACGTGGTAAGGTGTTATGAACTTTTTAAGGATATTAAATTCCCGTTTTCTTTGGCGGATATGGTTTATCAGCACCACGAGCGCCTGGACGGCAGCGGTTATCCGCGCGGCATTAAAGGCGAGGATATCATGCTTGAGGCGCGCATCCTTGCGGTAAGCGACGTCCTGGAGGCGATGACTTCGCACCGCCCGTACCGCGAGGCCTTAGGTATAGATAAAGCCGTGAATGAACTTAAACAGGGAAGCGGCCCCAACCCCAAATACGACCCCAAGATAGTAGAAGTAGTAATCCATCTCGTCTCTGACAGCGGCAACAAGCTCTTCTGGTCCACGAATTAAGCCCACCTGAAATTTTTTAAACCCCAGCAGTTAAAAATCCGGGTTAGATTTTCTGTTTCCCGCCGTCTATTATAGCGGAGGTGACAGATATGAAGAAAATATTGTTGATTTATGCGTTTCTGGCTTTACTCTGCCGGCCGGTTGCCGTCGGAGCAGAGGTTACCTGGGAGGAGATAGGCCGCGGCGACAATGACGTTAAAAGCGTATTGGTCGGCCCCGAGAATAGCCGCTTGATTTATATCGGCTCGGGCAGAGCGGTTTTAAAAAGCGAAGACAACGGTGAAAATTGGCGCAGTATGCTGGCGTTAAGGGGCAGGAGTAATGCCGCGCATCTTTTGTCATTTGACCCGCGGGATAAAGGAGTCATTTATGCCGCTACGGCAAGCGGATTATTCCGCAGCGATAATGAAGGAAGGAGCTGGAGCAGGATTTTTCGCGGGAGGAATTATCTGGAATCCGATTGTACCTCAATCGCGTTCTTACCATCCGTTATCTACCTCGGGACGAAGGGAGGGCTTTTCGTGAGCCGGGATAAAGGCCGCAGTTGGCAGAAGGAGAGCGGTAAGTTAGGGAATGCCGATATTATGGTAGTTGCTTATAGCTCCGAAGACAAGTCTGTTTATACCGCTTCCAGTGACGGCGTATACAGAATGGCGCCGGATGGCGGAAAATGGGAAAGAGTTTTTGTGGGTTTTTCGGCTAAAGAGAGCAGCGATGCCGAAGAGCCGGACGAGGAACAGAACGGAGAAAATAAGGAAGATATAAATTACCTTTGCGTCGACCAGAATAATGGCGAGGTTTATCTGGCTACCAGGCGGGGAGTGTATAAAACTGGTGATAAAGGGCAGAACTGGAGCGCTGTTTCGGATTACGGATTGCTTAGCCGCAAGGTCAAATTTATTTTTGTATCGCGGGATTCGCAAATCTACGCCGTGACAAGCTCCGGGATATTTACCTATACCGATGCGCGCTGGCAGGAACTGTCTTTTGCCCTGGCAGGAGGAGAAGTCCGCTCCGTAAGCCTTGACAGGGAGGGTAATTTGTATGCTGCCTGCGAGAAAGGCCTATTTAAGTCAAGCGCACCCTGCTTTGATAATAATAAAAATCTTGACCCAATTTCCTTAGTTAACAAAGGTGAGCCGCAAGTCGCCGAAATTCAAAAAGCAGCAATCAAATATGCGCAGGTAGTTGACCCGGCAAGGATTGAAAGCTTAAGAAGGCAGGCAAGGTTAAAGGCAGTATTGCCTGAACTCAGTCTGGATTACGACAAGACAGTCACCAGTTACAGTAATGCCACTGCTACTCGATTTGCAGTCGGACCGCCGGAGTGGAGCGTTTCTTTGCAATGGAAGTTAAGCGACATTATCTGGAGTGAACAGCAGAGATTGATTGATTCGCAGGCGCGCCTTATGGTAGAGCTTAGGAATGATATAGTTGACGAAGTGACCAAGCTTTATTTTGAAAGACTGCGGGTAAAAATGGAACTGGATAATCTCTCTATCGAAGAAAGAAAGAAAAGGCAGGAGAAACAACTGCGGCTGGATGAGCTTACTGCTTCGCTCGACGGCATGACCGGCGGTTATTT
>CAYWCX010000017.1:0-22096 GCA_964456925.1 uncultured Planctomycetales bacterium | reverse complement strand
TAAAGGGAAACAGGCTGTAAATAATCATTACTGCATAGCCCTGTAAATAAGGCAGGGCCTTAATCATAAATTCAGCCAGAGTAGTGGTAAAAAGCTGGCCAATAAATGAGCCAACATAAGCAACTAAACCAGCAGTCTTCTTGGTTGCCCAGCTCCAGCGCGTAGCTTGCGGCGCTATGCCATAGCCGGTAAGGTTATTGACTATTTCTGTGGCAGTATGTTCCATTGCTCCGGCAAGGATTTTTATCTTTATTGCCTTATTACTTACGAACAGTTTATCCAGGGGGTTGCTAGGGCCCAGTTTATCAAGGTCTTTTTTGATATAATCATCCAGCCTTAAATCCAAAGCTTCCCAGCGCTTCCTTTGCTCTAAATCGTAATTCATTATTACCTCTTCATCCCCTGGCCACCACTTCTTGGCTATGCTTTCCGGAACCTTTTTGTTATTCAGCATCCTGCCTAAGGTTTGGGGATAGTCGTTCTTAAGGAAATCCTCCAGATCTTTCTTTAAAGCGTTGTCTTTTTTAACGCCTTCAGCAGTAAAATTCTGTAGATATAAGGACACCTTATTTACGATAAACGGGTTGTTAAGATAGTTAAAATCCTTCTGCTGGGTAACCTTGGTAATTGCGCTTATGGTGCCATAGACAATGGCATTGTAGCCCTGGCTTATGAAAACAAGGCCTAAAGAGCCAGCTCTTGCTTTACTAGAGTCAATAAAGGCCTCTTTTAAGGCTTCCTGGGTTGTGGTACCTTTCCAGCCGGCGTTTTCCATGGTAGAAGTGGCGTTTTCCAGGCTTGCCATGGGCTTAATAAAGATAAAGAGAATGATGCAAAACATAAACAGATAGCTCCAGAGAACCGAAAAGTCTGTTTCCCGGGCAGATCTCCATAAGGCAGTCAAAAGACCTATGAGAAAGACTGCCAGGCCTATCCTGGTCTCAAAAAACAGGAAATCTATTATTGACTTGGCGTTAACCAAGCCAATAACCTCAAACGCTGCTTCTGTGGGCGATATGCCTGTAGGAATCATCTTCCACTCTTGTTGACTATAGCTGTCTTATTCATAACAATTTCCTTCCTGCAAACTTTTCATAGACCGCGATGATGAAACGTTTTGTATTAAGGTCGAGTTCCTTCCTGATACGGGTGCCGTATTTAAGCCGAGGGTCGTTGATAGCATGCAGAAAGGCTTTATTAACCCTCTGTTCAAATGTCTCTATAATTTCAGTTGAGCCGACGTATCCAGCCTTTTCAAGCAGTTCTTTCATCGTTACATTGGAATAATGAGCCAATGGCTTTAGTTTCTCAGGGGTAGGAAGTTTTCTGCGTGCGCCTGTCTCAAGTTGTGAGATATAGACATGGGATAGGCCCGTTGCCTCCCCCACTTTTCTAAGTGTAACTCTTTTTTTCTCCCTTAGCTTCCTCAAAAATTTACCCATAGGGGTAGGAGTATGATTCTTTGCTTTTCTACGCATATGAAAACAAAAAATCCCCAGGCTTTAGGACCTGAGGATAGTATGGTTCCTTTCTATATTTTGCTAATACAAAACTTGTATTTGAGTCTAAAATCATTTACACCCTCGAAATAAAAAGATAGCTAAAAGCTATCTTTGCTTTCGAGAAGTGTAGTAGCACTGCTACCTTCGGTTTGCTTTATCTTAGTGCTACGGGACGCCTCATACTGAAAAAGCCCTTTGAGAAAGCGTAACGTCGTCCTGTAGGACTGGACCCATTCGTCAGCCGAAAGTTTTTATAAATAACTTCTTTGACATAAGTTATTTTCTCGCGACCACGAAAAGATTGTCAAGGTTAATGCGACCGAAAGATAATTTGAATAAAATAACCGATAAATAGAACCAGAGATTTTTTACAAATTTTAGCAGCCGGGACCTGCTGCCCGCGACGCTCTGTATTGGCCGCAGATGGATAAATTCTACGCTATGAAAGCCGCTGTTGTAAAGAAGCGCAGAAATCGTTCGCACGGAATATAAATTCAGGTGGTCTTTTGCTTCCAGGTAATGGAGGTTTGCCTTCATGCCGAAGAGCAACTTTGTCAACCTGGCAACCGGCAGCGCAACTTCTATATTCGGGGTATGGATGAACAGGACCCCGTCATTCTTCAAGAGGGTCCGCAGGTGCGACAATAACGGCGCCGGGTCAGAAATGTGCTCTATTACATCCCAAAGGGTAATGATGTCGAAGCTGTTATTTCTAAAATCTAAGTCTTCGGCCTTGCCCGAAAATACATTCCGTAACCCCAATACATCCTTAGCAAAATCTACTGCCGCCTGTGAAATTTCGCAGCCGGAGGCCTCCCATTGCCTGAAATCAGACATCCTTTTAAGAAAAAATCCTAGCCCGCAACCGGCATCCAATAACCTGCCGTTTCTACCAACGATAAATCTTCGGCAGAAATCGTCGTACATTACCTTATGGGCTTCGTCCGGCCAAAAGAGATCCGCCGATTCCTCGACGGGGGCGTAGCCGAAATAACCGTCATAGTCCGGGGCGCGGCCGTAAGAAGAAAAAACATGGCCGCAATTAGTGCATTTTAAAATGGCGGTATCAAATTCCCGAAAAACGACTTTATTTCCTGACCCTTTGCACAAAACACAATTCTTAGCCATCTGCGATTATGCCCGCCGCCCCCACTAGTTCTCGGCTTTCAAGATGTAAAACGGAACCGCGCCGGCAACGGTATGATATACCTTCTGTAATTTAATATTTTTGGTATTATTAAAAAACTTTTGGATGTTGAGACTGCCGCCTTTTTCCAGAAGCATGATGGTCGGTACCAACCTTCCGTTTCCGGGAACCAGGCCCATCAGTTTTATATGATACCTCTCGCTTATATAGCGCTTAATATTGTCATTAAGGTTATAGAGATAATAATAAGGGTAAATGACAATATATTTTATACCGAATTTCCGCTCGTTAATTTTTAATTCATCCGGCGAATTACACCAGCCGCATTTCCTCTGCGCATACACGCAGGGAGCGTATCCTTGCGCAAAAGTATAAATGAATAACCTCTCTTCCTCGGCGGTAATATCTTTGAGTAATTTACCTATTTCATCTCCTCCCGGATAAATTACCGCAAAGTGGCTGTTGATGCTTTTTTTTAATCCGGGAACGGAAATAAGCAACGCCATCCCGAAGATAACTGCCGCAACATGGGACTGTTTAACCGGCCGTTTAAAATAATTACCGAAAGAGATACTCAATTCACGTATACAATATACGATACTTAAACCTACAAAGCCCAGGAAGGGCATCTGGTAATAATTATGCTGGTTAAGGTAATCGGAGAAAAACATAAAATAGGGCGCGATAATCAAGCTCCAGCCCCTAAGATAACGGGCAAATAAACCCGCATCTTTTTTATAATTCAGCCACGACTTTATTACTCCGCCCATGAATAAAAGTAGGAAAGGCAGGGTAAAGTTTTCATTCTTTGCGTAATGCCAGATAATCGGGCCGTATTGTTTCCAATATGCGGCCGTGAATACGCTAAGAGGATTTACCCTCCCCTTCCAGGAAACCGAAAAAGACCATTGGCCGACAGCGATATAATATACGATTAACAACAAAAGGGGCAGGACCAGCAAAAATATATCTTCGACCAAAGTTTTTATTTTTTTCCCCAGGACATATTTACGATAGGAGAAAACAAATAATAAGGGGATGAAGCCGAACAAAAAACTAATCTTGTACCCTGCGGTCATAAAAATACAGAATGCCGCAACGAGTAAGTATTTACGCTTAAACCCCTCTATAAATCTAATGAACAATAAATTCCCCAAGGTCATAAACAAAAAAGCGCCGCTTTCCGGTTGAAGATTTCTGGAAAAATATACCCCCAGGGGAAGAACGCTTAATAAGGCGACGGCCATTATGGCATAGATGCGTTCCTTAATAAAAATGTTAGTCAAACAGAAAACAGCAAGGATGGATAAAAGCATAAGGATGATATTTATCAAACGGGCAAACCAGAGGTTATCGCCGAATAACTTATACCCCAGGAGGATCTGATAGGCCACGAAGGGGACTTGGGGGTATAAACCAAAGTCCTTTTTATCGCTAAAGGCATTTTCAAAATATACCTCCCTGGAAATAAAGTCTTTGCTCGCCGCCATATTTTTGGCCATACTGATATACTCGTTTTCCTTGGTATTATGATACCCGATGGAGGGAAAATTAAGCTGGGGTATCCTTATGATAAAGGCGCAAAGTAAAATCAAAAATAATAAATACCCCTCTTTTTTATCCATTCGAAAGCTCCCCTGGCATATATTTATGGCAATAAATAACCCCGCACATTTTACAGGTGCGGGGTTATTTAATCTTGCTTAACGCAAACTGCGTAACTTTTATCTTTTTGATTTAAACTTATCGACCAGCTCGGAGACAAATTTTGCCGCGATATCCTTGCAGCCTAAGCCGAACGCCAGCGCCAGGCCCAACCCGATAGTGCCAAGAACGATATTCATCGCTGAAACCAGAATCGCGCCGATCCTTAATTCGTCCAGGGCAATCACGATGGTAAAAACAATTATTACCGCCTGTGCTAACTTGCTTAAGATGTCCGATTGGGCTAATCCGGCATTAACTGCGGCGGTGCGTACGACGGAAGCAACGAAGCTGGCAATGAAGATACCCACGACAAGGATGATCAGTGCGCCGATGACGCTGGGCACATAAAGCAATATCCTGTCCAATAGGTCTGATATGCCGGTAAGCTCAAGTATGTTCAATGAAGAAATAAGCACCCCCAGCATCAGGATCCAGTAAATTACCACCCCGATAATCTCGGAAAGGGTATATTTTACCCCGCCCTTGGACAAGAAATCCGCAATCTTGAGTTGCTCGGCAATAGCATCGAGTTTTACTGCCTTCAAGACCTTTACTATTACCATTTTAAGCAACTTTGCCACCAACCAGCCGATGACAAAAACAACTATGGCGGCGAGAAGCTTCAGGAAAAAATCCCAGCTGCGCAGCAACAATTCCCTCTGGGGCATAAACAATTCCATTGCTTCACCTCCTTTTGTTAGTTTGAAAACTATTTTTATAACACTATCATAATTATCGGGTTATGTCAAGGATAAAATACACAAAAACCTTAAAACTCCAGGGTCATGCCGTCGTAGGCTGCCTCGACTTCGATACCGAGCTTCCTGGATACAATTCCAGCCTGGATATGCGGCTTGGCCTTAAGCATTGTCATGCCAAAATGGGTAAGGATGGCTTTTTTGGGCTTAATCTGACCTATCAGGGTCTCGGCATCAGCCAGGCTTAGATGGTCAATGCCCGGACGCGGCTCGTAAAATACCACCCCGATAATCAAAATGTCACTTTGATAAAAATCCTTTAACTCCGGAAAATAACGCGTATCACAAAGGATGGAAACGACGGTATTTTTAATGCTGAACTTTAAGCCGTAGGTCTGGACAGAATGAATGTGCTGCATTGAGGTACGGAACTCAAAATTTCCCACCCGGTAATTATCCAGCGGCTTCAATACTTCAACCTTTTCCGGAAAGCCTATCGCGTATTTAAAGATTGCACTATCTTCGGCAACGGCGTCCTGCGGGCAAAAGAGCGTCCCTTTTTTCTTAAACCCTCCTTCCGTCATTGCCTCAATCATCACATTGATATCGCCGGCGTGGTCGAGGTGGCGATGGGTGAGAATTATCCCGTCTAACTGCGAAGGGTCTAATTTGGGCCTGCTGGCAGAGCAGCGTACGATGCTCCCCGGGCCGGGGTCGATTAAAACATTAGTCCCTCCCACCGACACCCAGAGCCCGCCGGACGCACGCAGTTGTTTTATCATCACAAAACGCGCCCCGGCAGTACCCAGGAATTTTATAAAATCGGTTTCGCCTTTTTTCTTTACTATTTTAGGCATCTCTCATAACCCTGGCAGACCTCTAAAAATTACTAGTTACGCGTTACTAGCTTACTAGTTACTTTTTATTTAACCATCTCTCTTCCAATTCCCGGTTTATCCGCGAGACCTGTTCATTGGTGAGTTCCGGTTTAAGGATTTCTTTTTTGCCGTTAACGGGGGCGCGATGAGGACTGATAAACTCTTCTACCCCCAAAACCCTCGCTCCGCTTGCCCGCGCGAAAAACCTTATCTCTCTATCGTCAGAAACTACCACGATATCGGCGGGGTTGCCCGGCTTCTCCAGGATTTTCTTTATCCTTTCGTCCGCGGTCTCATCCCCGGAAAAGATTATTTGGGCAATATCGTTCCTGGCGCAACCCTCTTCGCCGGGGGCGTAACCGTCCAGGACGATTATAATCCTGTTTTTGGGGCTGCCGCATAATCTGCGGAGTTTAATCTGTTTGAGGAGTACAGCACACGGGGCAGGGTCTTTGGAACGGCTAAGCGGAAATTCCGGGTGCCGGATGACGTTGTAACCGTCGATGATATACTGTAAGGACATAGATGGTGCCTCCGATGGCCGCATAGATAAGGGTGATTGAAAACCCCACCAGTGAGAGGGCCACGCTTGCGCTTTCATTAACGCCTGCGCGCCTGAAGAAGATAGCATACATATTTTCCCGCAGGCCCAGGCCGCCGACGGCAATTGGTAGAAACGTAATAGCCGCGATTACGGGATAAAATACGAAGAAATAGACGACGTTGATATTAATGCCCAGCGCCAGCGCTGTAATATAGGTGGCCAGCGGAGAAATTATCTGCACCAGAAGCGACAGCATCAGGTTCTTAACCAGGACTCCCTTGCGGTTCTTAAAATAATGCAGCTCCTGATGCAGGTTCTTTAAGGATTCTTTGAACCTGCCTGCGGCCGGGGAACGCAACAAGGCGTTAATTTTAGAGAATATAAAACCGTTGAAAAGCGCCAGCAGAATCAGAATTAACAGTCCGGTAATAATGGCGATGGACAATAAAACCGCCTTGTTAGGGTAAACCTCTTTCCAGCCGAAGAGCAATGAGAATGAAGCTACCACCACTATCCCGGCATAACCGCTAAGCCTGTCCAGGAGTACGGTTGCGATAACCTCCTTGGGCTTACGGGTATGCAGGGAGAGGTCGAGGCTGCGCACCACATCCCCTCCGATGGTAGAGGGCAGGAAGACATTGAAAAAAATGCCCCCTGAAAACGAAACGATCAATTTAGAGAGCGCTGGTTTTATATCGCTGGCATCCAGAAGCATCTTCCAGCGGTAAAAACAGAGGAGGTAAACCAGTAAGGTTACTGAAAATGCCGCCAACAATAGCGGCCTATCTGCGCCTTTGATGTTTCCCAGCAAACTCCGGATATCGATATGCTGAAACTTAAACAGCAGGATCAGTAGTATAAGGCTTATCCCGATGCGGAGCAAAAAATAGAGTGTTTTTTTGAGGGTTAACATCAGGGCTTATTAAGTCGTTTACCGGTAAGGCGCTCATACGCCTCGAGGTATTTCTGGCTGGTTTTTGCTACTATTTCGTCCGGAAGCCGGGGGGCGGGAGGAATCTTATTCCATTTCAGGCTCTCCAGGTAATCACGCACGAACTGTTTGTCAAAACTGGGCTGGGGTTTACCCGGCCGGTACTGGTCCAGCGGCCAAAAACGCGAGGAATCCGGGGTAAACAGTTCATCAATCAGGATAACCTGGTCTTTACGGATACCAAATTCGAGCTTGGTATCGGCGATAATAATACCTTTTGAGCGGGCGTAATCGCTGGCCTTACGGTAAATCGCGATGCTCACCCGACGGATTTTATCGGCGGTTTCCCTCCCGAGCTTCTCTTCTAGATAAGACTGGTCCACATTCATATCATGGCCTACCTCGGCTTTAGTGGAAGGGGTAAATATCGCCTCGGGTAATTTATCGCATTCCTTAAGTCCGGCGGGCAATTTAATGCCGGAGATGGACTGCCTTTGCTGATACCCCTTCCAGCCCGAACCGGAAAGATACCCCCGCACCACGCATTCTACCGGAAGCGACCGGGTTTTCAAAACCAGCATCGAACGGCCTTCGAGTTCCTTTCTATGCTTGGATAACTCGGCGGGGTATTGATTTATTTCGGCGGTGACGAGGTGATTAGGGATGATGTCTTTAGTAAATTCAAACCAGAAGAGCGAAATCGCGGTCAATACCTTACCTTTATAGGGGATGCCCGAAGGCAGGATTACGTCAAAAGCCGAAATGCGGTCAGTAGAAACGATTAGAAGATTATCGCCCAGGTCGTAAACGTCCCTGACCTTGCCGCGCTTCTTATAGAGTTTTAAATCCTTAAAATCCGTGGCGAGTAAAATTTCATTCTGCATTTTAAGACTTAAGGCGCCCTGCCAATTCTTCGTATTCCTGCCAGAGCTCATCCGGGAAATTCCTGCCGAATTGTTTAAAAAACCTCTTGATCCCTTTTAATTCCTCCTGCCAGCTGGCGGGGTCTATCTTCAAAAGCTCCTCCAGCGCCTGCGGCTCGAGTTTTAATCCCGTCATATCAATATCGCAAGCGCGCGGGATATAACCGATAGGGGTCGGTATTGCCTCCACGGTATTGTTGCAACGGTCAAGTATCCACTCCAGGACTCTTAAGTTTTCCCGGTAACCCGGCCAGAGGAGCCTGCCGTGGTTATCGGTGCGGAACCAGTTCACATGGAATACCCGCGGCAGTCTGGCCATCCGCCTGCCCATTACCAGCCAGTGCCGGAAATAATCGGCCATATTATAGCCGCAGAACGGCAGCATCGCCATCGGGTCGCGCCGCACCTCGCCGAGCTTACCCACCTGGGCAAAAGTCCGCTCCGAAGCCATGGTCGCGCCCAGGAATATCCCATGCTGCCAGTTAAAGGCCTCATAGACTAAGGGCGCGAGGTGCTGCCTGCGTCCGCCGAAGATGATTGCCGAAATCGGCACGCCGTGGTGATGCTCCAGCCTGAACGATACCGAAGGACACTGAAAAATCGGGGCGGTAAAACGGCTGTTAGGGTGCGCCCCGAGCACCGGCCTGCCTTCGTGGTCTTCCATCCCCGGCTTCCAGGCGCGGCCCTGCCAATCAATCCCGCTCGCCGGAGGCTCGCCGTCAGCCCCCTCCCACCAAACCGTATTATCCGGCTTTAAAAGCACATTGGTATAAATGGTGTTCTTGCTGATTGTCGCCACCATATTGGGGTTGGTGTGGCTGTTGGTAGCCGGCGCTACCCCGAAGAACCCCGTCTCGGGATTAATTGCCCAGAGGGCGCCGTCGGAATCAATGCGCATCCAGGCAATATCGTCCCCCAGTGTCCAGATGCGGTAACCTTTTCTCTTCAGCCCTTCCGGCGGCACCAGCATCGCCAGGTTGGTCTTGCCGCAGGCGCTGGGAAACGCCGCAGCCACATATTGTATCTGGCCGTTGGGCCTTTCCACGCCCATGATAAGCATGTGTTCAGCCAGCCATCCTTCTTTATGCGCCACAAAGCTGGCGATGCGCAAAGACAGGCATTTCTTCCCGAGAAGGACATTACCGCCGTAACCGGAGCCCACGCTCCAGATGGTATTGTCTTCGGGAAAATGCAGGATTAATCTCTTATTGACGTCGAGGTCGGCTTTGGAATGCAGGCATTTGGTAAATTCGGCGGCGTTATCGAGGTGTTCCAATACCGCCACACCTACCCTGGTCATAATCAGCATATTCAAAACCACGTAGCGCGAATCCGTTAATTGCACGCCGGTCTTGCTGAAAGGCGAACCAACCGAGCCCATAGAAAACGGTATGACATACATCGTCCTGCCTTTCATCGCGCCCTTAAAGTATCCCCTCGCCTTCTTATAAGCAACGCGGGGAGACATCCAGTTGTTGGTGGGGCCGGCATCGCGTTTCTTTCTGGTGCAGATAAAGGTAAGGTGTTCGGTGCGGGCAACGTCGTGGGCGGCAGTGCGGTGCAGGTAACAACCCGGAAGTTTCTCCTGGTTTAACTCAATCAATTCCGCTTCGGCAAGCGACTGCTCCTCTAACTCTCTTTTCTGCTCCGTTGAGCCGTCAATCCAGACGATACCTTCCGGCTGACAGAGCCTTGCCATCTGACGGACCCATTCAAGCAGTTTTTTGTTGCGCGTGGGAAACTTTAGCATAGTCTATTTCTTATTCAATAAATATTGATGCGCGGCATCCGCTGCCGCTGCCCCCTCCCCACAGGCGGTAATTACCTGATAGAGGCTCTTCTTACAGCAATCGCCGCAGGCAAATACGCCTTCCCGGGAAGTTTTCGATTCTTGGTCAGTCATTATAAAGCCCGCTTCGTCGGTATGCAACAGTTTTTTTAGGAAAGCGGTGTTGGGCCTTATCCCCACGAACAGGAATACGCCCTGGCAGACTAACTTCTGCTCGCGATTATCATTGATGTCTTTTACCCTGACTGCTTCAACCCTGTCCTCGCCGATAATCTCCTCGACAATACTCTCTAAAACAAATTCTATATTGGCCTGCGCTCTGGCTTTTTCCTGCAGGATGCCTGAGGCGCGCAATTCCCGGCGGCGGTGGATAAGGCTGACCCTTTTGGCGTAACGGGCAAGGAATAACGCCTCTTCTACTGCGCGGTCCCCTCCCCCCACAACCGCCACTTCCTTATTCTTAAAAAGCGGGCCGTCGCAGGTAGCGCAATAAGATACTCCCCGGCCGGTAAGGCGCTCTTCTCCGGGAACCTCAAGCCTTTTGGGCACGGCTCCGCTGGCGATGATTACAGTCCTGGTCTCATAACTTTTATCCTGAGTCTTTACGGTATAGAAGCCGTCCTGCCCCGCAATAACCTCTATTACCTCTTCGTTCTCTATCGGCACGCCGATATTATCCAGTTGTTTTTTAAACCTATCCGTCAACTCCTGCGTGGTTAAACCGCCGGGGAATCCCGGGAAGTTTTCGATGCTCTCGGAAAGTATAATCTGTCCGCCCACGTTCATCTTTTCCAGGATAACGGTATTGAGACGGTATCTTCCGGCATAAAGGCCTGCGGTCAAGCCTGCCGGACCTGCGCCGATAATGACAAGGTCATGCATAAAGGGCCTCCTCATAGAGTTTCTCTGCCCGGTAAGAACTCCTTACCAGCGGTCCGGCTATCGCAGCCCTGAAACCCAATGCCAGCGCCGTCTCTCGATAAATGCCGAATGTCGCGGGGGTGATAAATTTCCGGACCGGATACTGTTCTCGACCCGGGGAAAGATACTGCCCCAGCGTTACGATGTCGCACCCCGCCCTTCTTAAATCCTTAAGGGCTAAAATAACTTCCTCTTTTTCCTCTCCCAGCCCTAACAAAAGAGAAGACTTGGTAATCATCGCGGGATTAATTTCCTTAACCGTGCTTAATACCTTAAGCGAAATGCGGTAACTACAGCCGGGTTTTAATTCAGGATGCAATCTTTCCACGGTCTCGATATTATGCCCGATAACCGCGGGGCCGACTGTTACAACAGTTTTAAGACTCGCGAGACTGGCGTTAAAATCCGGTATTAATATCTCTACTTTGATATCCCTGCCTAAGCCGCGGATTGCTTCAACGGTCCTGGCAAACTGCCCTGCCCCGGCGTCAGCAAGGTCATCGCGGGTAACTGAAGTAACTACCGCATAGTTTAAAGCCAGGGATTCAACCGCCGCGGCAATCCTTTCTGGTTCCAGGTGGTCGACCCCGAGATTTACGCCTCTGCTTTTTTCCACCGCGCAAAAAAAGCAGTTCCTGCTGCATTTTCTGCCCAGGATTAAAAAAGTGAGTCTTCCTGATTTAAAACAGCGTGACAGGTTCGGGCAATGCGCCTGCTGACAGACGGTGTTGATGTTTCTTTCGGATAATAGTTGCAGTATCTTTAAGGTAGCGTTATCGGGTATCTCCTGCTTCAGCCACGCTGGCAACCTCCTGGGGACGGCAGCTACGGCAGTCATCGCTCTTGGTCCCGGATAAAATTTTGCAGGGAGCGGTCGTAACTTTTTTCAGCCGAAGCAGAGAAAAAACAGGCAGGGACCTGGCGGCTCCTGAGGTGGTAGGCAAGGCACTCGCAACAGATGCCCTTTCTCGAGCAGGGGTCATAGCTACAATTGCAGTTTAGAAGATTTTTCTTCTGATTTACGCATTCCTTCATCGCGCATATCCTTTTTCATCCTTGACATCCTGCGCAATATCTTAAATCTCTCCAGTAATGATACGTAATCTACGATGAGCCTGCCGTCTAAATGGTCGATCTCATGCTGAAAAACGCAGGCCAGCAAATCCTCGGCCTCGACAGTAACAGGTGCGGCGTTTTCGTCTTCGGCTTTAATTATTACTTTCCTGGCGCGTTTTACCTTAATACAGACATCGGGGACGCTAAGACACCCCTCCTGTATTACCTGGCGGCCCTGTCTTTTGACGATTCTGGGATTGATTAATTTATAAAGCCCGCTTCCCGTATCTACCACAACCATGCGCTCGTTTATCCCTACCTGCGGCGCTGCCAGCCCGACGCCGGCGCTGGCATACATCAACTGCGCCATCTCGCTTAAGACCGCACGGTGATGCCCGGTAATGCGCTTTATTGCCCTGGATTTCCGGCGCAGCACCGGATCCCCGAGTATCCTGATTTTTAAGGCATCGCCCCTCATCTAAGACTCAATGCGGTTCCTGGCATTTACCTTGATTATCCTCGGTTTAATCCCAGCTGCTTCTTTAGCGTCGACCGTCACATAGGATACGATGATTACTTCATCTCCCACCGATGCCCCGCGCGCTGCCGGGCCGTTCAAACAGACTACTCCCGAGCCTGGCCGGCCTTTAATAACATAGGTCTCCAGCCGGCCGCCGGTATTGAGATTAAGCACCTCCACCTTCTCTCCGGGAAGTATATCCGCTTTCCTAATCAGTTTTCCGTCGAGGGTAATGCTGCCTTCATAACGAAGGTTGGCCTCGGTAACGCGGGCGCGGTGGATTTTGGATTTTAACATAGTTCTCAGCATTTTTTCTCCTTGCCTTGATAGGTGCCTATTATTGCGCTAATGCCTGGATGATTTCCTCGGCGAACTTTCCGGCATCGGCCGGCCCGGAGGCCGTCACAATCCTGCCGTCTCTTTTGACGCCGGTCGCGGTATAAACAGCGCCTTGCGCCTCAATCTGGCCTGCCTCCGAATACCAGACCGTAGCGTGTTTTCCCTTAAGCACACCTGCCCTGGCCAGCGTAACCGGAGCGATACAGATTGCCGCGACAACTTTATTGCTCCTGGCGGCGTCCTGAGCTAATTTGTGCGCCGTCGGGTCATCCCAGTATTGCGCAGCCCCCTCGCCGCCCACAAAAACAACGGCGTCAAAATCCTGGATTTTAATATCGCTGACCAGCATATCCGGTTTAACTACGGCGCCCAAGGTTCCGCGCGCCCGTTCGGTATTAGCGGAGGCGCTCTTAACCTGTATCCCGTTTTTTTCAAAAATTTCTTTCGGCCGCAAAAATTCTTCGTCGCGGAACTTATTCTCGGGAAGAACCATCACTATTTTTTTCATCGCCGTCACCTCCCCTGCCATCACCCGGCAAACCGCGCCAGACCCTGCCGCTGCCAGTGCAAAAAACACGACGAAAAAGAAAAAGGTAATCCTCTTATTGCTAAAACCCGGGCTTCTCATTTTTATTTGCTTTAACCAAATGGTAAGATTGACGGGCAATCATCAACTCCTCGTCCGTGGGAATAACCAGAATCCGGGGCTTCTTCTTTAAATGAGAAAAGAGGTTACGGCAGATTTTATTACGGATGCCTTTCTGGTTTTCGCCGATACCGGCGGTAAAGACCAGGGCATCGCAGCCGGACATCACCGCGGCGTAGGCGCCGATATATTTCTTCACCCGGTAAACGAAAACCTCCATCGCCAGCCGCGCCCGCCTGTCACCTCCCTTAGCGCGCTGCTGCAGGATGCGCATGTCATTACTTGCGCCCGATATCCCTTTGAGGCCGCTTGCGCGGTTGAGGATATCCTCAATCTGAAAAATACTCAGGCGTTGCTTGCGCATCAAATAGGTAACCAGCGCCGGGTCGATATCCCCCGAGCGCGTGCCCATAACCAGCCCCTCCAAAGGCGTAAACCCCATGCTGGTATCCACGGATTTCCCCCGGTCCACCGCGGTAATGCTGCAGCCGTTACCGAGATGGCAGGTAATAATCTTTAATCTATCAATAGGCCTCTTCAGTAACCGCGCGGCTTCGTGGGCTACGTATTGGTGGCTCGTGCCGTGAAAACCGTATTTTCGGATTCCGAAACGCTCGTAATACTGATAAGGCAGGCCGTAGATATAGGCGTAATCCGGAAGAGTCTGATGAAAGGCGGTATCGAACACCGCCACCTGTTTTACCCCGGGGAGCAGCCTCCGGCAGGCAAGGATGCCGGAAAGATTGGCGGGATTATGCAAAGGCGCCAGGCCTGAACACTGCCTTATTTTTCTGATAACCGCTTTATCAATCAGGACCGGCTCTTTAAATCTCTCGGCGCCATGCACCACACGGTGGCCCACCAGGTCTACCCCGTCGATTTTTTTCAGGATGACCTTAAGGCCCTGGTAATGGTCGGCTATGCGCGACCCCTCCTCGCCGATATGCTCGATTAAGCCTTTAGAGATGAGCTTCTTATGCGGCATCTTAAAAAGCTTGTATTTGATGGAAGAACTCCCGCAATTAATAACCAGTATCTTCATATAATTACTGCGCCCTTATCGCAGTGACCGCAACGCAATCCACGATATCATCGACAGAACATCCGCGCGAGAGGTCGCTGGCGGGTTTATTCAAACCCAGGAGCAAAGGCCCTAATGCCCGGGCCTTGGCTAAACGTTCCACCAGTTTATATCCGATGTTGCCTGCCTCTAAATTAGGGAAGATTAAAACATTTGCCTCTCCGCCTAAAATGCTGCCGGGATATTTAATCCGCGAAACCTCCGGGACAATCGCGGCATCAACCTGCAATTCTCCGTCAACCAATAAATCCGGAGACATCTCCTTTACTGTCCCGATTGCCTGGTGCACCTTATCAATGGATTCGCCTTTGGCAGAGCCTTTCGTAGAATAACTCAACATCGCTACGCGCGCCGGCATATCCAGGACTTTTTTAGCTAATTCCGCCGCAGCCACGGAAATAGCGGCGAGTTGCCGCGGGTTAGGGTTAGGCACTACCCCGCAATCGGCAAAAACAAAAGTCCCCTCCTGGCCGTAAGGGCAATCCGGCACCGCCATAATAAAACAACTGCAGGCAATACCCAGCCGCTTCTCGACTCCCAGGCAATGTATCGCGGCCCTGGCCATATCCGGCGTAGTGTGGGATGCGCCGGCAACCAGGCCGTCGGCCTTGCCTTCCCTGGTCATCATAGCGGCATAATAAAGGGGGTCTTCAAAAATCTTTGTTGCTGTTTTGAAGTCCATCCCGCGGTATTTGCGCAAGCGGCAGTATTCCTCGATATACCTTGCCTTATCCTCGGGGTTAATCCTGTCCCCGGTAAGCAGAATGACCCTGGCAATCCCCTCCTGTTCGATGACCCGGGCTGCCTCTACCGTGCGTTTATCATCGTATTCCGGCAGGACGATAATTTTGGGGCTTGACCTTGCCTTCTCGCGTATCTTCCTGATGGTATCCACGTTATATCTCCTTAAATATAGCGTCCAAATCCACGTTGTCCTTGATTAATCTTATTGCTTCATTGATTTTGACGGCGTCCTTGGGCCGTATCTTGACGTTGAGGTCATGGATATATGCTGCCACCGCATAAGTATCTTCCTTTGCTGAAAGCACCGGTATGCCTGCCTTACCTAAGGTATCCCTCAGCGCCTGTTCCGGCAATAACCCTCCGGTAAGGATAATGCCGGATATCTTCGGAGTCTTTTTATCGCTATCCCGGCAATAAGAAAGGACCATTTCAATCATATCCTCGCGGTCTCCGGGGGTAATGATAAGGCTGCCGTCGACGATATACCTGACCGCATCGCGGGGCTTCATCGCGCCTACCATGACCTCCGAGACATAATTACCCAGGGTTTCCTTGCCGCTGAGTAAATCAAAATCCGACTCTTCCAATATCTGGCTGACGGTCGGCCTTGCCAGCAAAGGGCTAAAAGGTATTACCCCTAAGACTTTGATATTTTTACGCTTGAGGCCTTTCATCACCAGGCGGCTGATCTTATCGAACTTCGCGGGCAGGACCTTGTTTATGATAACCCCCAATACCTTGACCCCTTCTCGTTCAAAAAGCGCCTTATTAAGGAGTATCTCGTCAATCGGCCTGCCGATACCGCCGGAAGAAATAATGATAACCTTGGAGCCCATCAGGCGCGCCACATAGGCATTGGAATGGTCGAACACCGAGCCCACTCCGGCATGCCCCGTGCCTTCGATAATTACAAGGTCCTGCTTCCGGGAAACGCGGCGGTAGGCGTCGCGGATCTCCCGGGTAATAGAATCCTTATCCGGGCGGCTGATGTATTTCTCGGTAAAGCCCTTTTCCACCGCAATGGGGCTGGTGTCCTTCAAGCCGCACTGGATGCCGCAGACCTCCTCGATAAACCAAGAGTCTTCATCGATTTTGAAACCCTCTTCTTCAAGGTAGCGCTGACCGATGGGCTTGATAAAAGCGACCTTCTTAAATCTATCCTTAAAATTACGGATTAGCCCCAGGGACACCGTGGTCTTACCGTCGTTCTGCTTGGTAGCCGCAATAAATACCTTCTTCATTTGTAAGAGGGCGGATAGGAAAGGATTGTCTTAGAAATTATTGCTTCAGGCTCTCTTCGATTTTTCTTTTCAAATCGGCCTTACCCAGGGCGCCCACAACCTGGTCTGCTACCTTGCCTCGCTTAAAAAACATAACGGTAGGAATGGACATAATTGTGTAGCGGGTCGCGACCGCCGGATTTTCGTCGATATTGACCTTACCGACCTTTACCTTCCCGTGATACTCCCTGGCCAACTCTTCTATTACAGGAGCAATAATCCTACAGGGGCCGCACCAGGGAGCCCAGAAATCCACCAGGACCGGTAAATCGGATTCTAAAACTTCTTTTTTAAAATTACCTTCCGTTAAATGCAATAAAGACATTCTCTTCTAAAAAAAAATGAAAAAAACGACGGGATAAGTTTATAAAATATCACAAATATCCGGTATTTGCAAGAGATTTTAGATATAGAGCGGCCTTCTAAACAGCAAAACCAGGCAGTATTTCAGAAAGAGGCGGCCTTTAAGCTGACGGCTAAGAAGGATTTTAATAAAGGCATTGTAATCTTCAAGCGCCTTACTGGCGTCATCCTTAGTTAGAGGATGGTTGCTGTACTTGGCTTCGGTAAATAAACGGGTAAGCCTCAGGTAAAGATTATCCGGCATATGATAATTCTCCTGCACTAAGGCGGCATACGAAAGAAACGGCATATAGTCCCGGTAACGCGGCCCAAAAATAAAAAGCACCCCCTGCGTATTCCGGTATAGGGTGATGATGAAGCTGCGCAGGTCGCTGGCGAGGATATTTTTTAACCTGCGCCTCCTTTCTTCGGTTAAGGCGTAAAAAATTGCAAATACCGCCGAAAAGAGAACCAGCGCAGACAAAACTATTTTCAACGATAACAGGCATATCCAAATAACGGTAACGGTAACCCTGATATTAACAGCAGAGCTCTTAACCCCGGAATATTCGGCATACACCGAGGTAGCGCCTATGCGTAAACTCCGGAGTTTTCCCCGGGTTATCGCGACGATGCGATTGTCAGCGCTTTTCCATACTGCCGAAGAAGTGATATCCCGGCGCTCGCCGTTACTAAAGATGCCTGCGGCGGTAAGGCTTGCGCCGGAGTTAATCGGTACTGTCAAATCGCCGGCGGAAAGGCTGATCGCCACCAATCGGGAGGGATCTACGGTTATCGTCGCCGGCTGGCTTTTTATGCCCTTCTCTTCCGCATAAACCTTAGTCTCGCCTACCCGAAGGCCGGTTACCCGGCCCTGTGCAAGAGAAACAATGCCTTCAACCGCGCTTGACCATTCTGCCTTGCCGCTCAAGTCCTGACGCGAATCATCATCATAGACTCCCATCGCGAGCAGTTCTACGACCTCCCCCACGGATAGCCGGGAATATCCGGGGAGCACCTCCATTGCTATCAATCTCTTCTCTGTACCTGCTGCCTCCTGCGGGATGGGCTTGCCATCCTGAACCGCCTCTTCAAAATACTCTTTGGATTTAAGGTACTCCTCCATGCTTTCGATGCCGTCAAGCACTTCCTCCTTGTTTTTAATCTCCTCCTTCGATAACCCGTCGGCATCGCGCAACTTTTCCCTGACTTTGTTGAGATAGCTGGAAAGGATAACCCGCGCGGCGGTATCAATAATCTCTTCAGCCTCTTTTACCAGATTCCCCACTTCTTTGCTGGCGGTATATTTCAGGATTTTGGCCTGACCCCGTATCCCAGCTAAATCCGCAGCGCTGTTTATTTTTTCAAGCCCGGAAACGAACTCGTTCAATTTATCTCTAGTCTCCTCGCTCTGCGCGGCGACTTTTTTCTTAAAGGCCTTTAATTGCCGGTAATAAAGCTGGAGATTCTTCCATTCCTGAAACCGCGCTAAATTATCCTTGATTTCTTTTTTAGCGGCGCTCCCCGCAGCGGATTGATTGACGATTCTTTCTACCTCCCGGGCGGCAGATTCCACCTTCTGCGCAGTATTGGCGTACTGCATTTTATTTACCCGAATCAATACCGAAAATCTTTCTTTAATACTGAAGGGGCTGGTCTTCAGGTTATCGATAATGTTATCCTTATAACGCTTTAAATTAAGGATGATTTTTTCGCCAAGATACTGGTCCAGAAGGATTCTTATCTCCTTTGAATCCCCTTCTTCCATCCCGGGCCCGGGACGGCGTAGAAAGTCTATCAGCCCCTGCTGAGCCTCTTTAACCTCGATGGTATCGGCGGATTCCTTAATAAGGGAGCTGAGGGCGCTGAGTATTTCTGATTTATTCTCTTTGGGGCTGAACTCAAAGAGGGTGTTGAGAACCTTTTCCTGCAACCTTTCCTGTAAATCATAATATTTCTGCTCGGATGCCTTAATGGCAAAACTGGCCTCCTCCTCTGCCTGGATAAAAAATCCACTCTCTTTGATGCCCCTCAAGGGCTTCAGGTAAAAAAGCAACAAAGATAGCGCTACTACTATCGCAATTAATCCCGAAGAGAAAAGGACGGAATAATAACGGCGCGAGGGCAGCCACGGCGCAGTTAAAGTAAAGGAACCTTCGAATTTTAATTTTAAAAGCGCCCCCCACGATATAAGACAAAACGCAATTAAAACAAAGTGGGCGGCATTATAATTATTTACAAATAACGGAAAACACATAAAAAGCGGAAGGGTGAGCACCTCCAGGTAAACCAGAAAACCGACGGCTGCGCCGAAAGAAAGCAGGACCGCCAGGAAAAAAATGCCTTTTACAAAGAGGATTATAACCTCTTTATAAAAGAAGGATGAATTAAACAAAGAGTAAAAAATCCAGATGAAAACCGCCGCTACCGCGATGTTGATGGCGATACGGAGGGACGCAAGGTCTTTATTCCTTAAGCTCCAGCTGCAATAAAACCCTCCCCCAAGCCCGAGAATAATATAAAGGCGCAGGTCCGCTACCGTCTCCCCGAAGAGAAAGATTAAGGCAGTTAAAAGCAGGAAGCTAAAACCCAACTCTGCCAGTAAATACTTTTCTTTTATCTCGAGTCTATGCTCTTTCACGGCTTACCTTAAAAATGCCTGCGCTAAATCCTCGCCGCAGGAGATAAATATCGGGTCGAACTTCGAACCCTTCGGGAAGCGGAACTGGGCG
The DNA here is from genome assembly GCA_964456925.1 of uncultured Planctomycetales bacterium. Lineage (GTDB taxonomy): Bacteria > Omnitrophota > Gorgyraeia > Gygaellales > Profunditerraquicolaceae > JBAZKK01. The sequence continues at coordinate 2,316 of CAYWCX010000017.1, read as the reverse complement.
TTTTTTATTACCCGCTGCCCTGCGGACTGGCGAAGAAACGACGAGGCAATCAAGACTACCGGGATCAAAGAAACCTCTCTTTTTCCCGCCGCCAACAATGCCGGCAGATACTGCCAATCCTCGTCGAGCATAATGGTTATGAGGGTAGTATTGGCGGGTATATCATTGGCATACTCGCTTAACAAATCCCCCAGATTCACCCTGCTCTCTGCCTGGGCTATCGCCAGGGCGCGCATGATATCCTCCAGGTGGTCGGGGCCTTTATTGGAAGGCAGGTGTATTATTTCCTGGGCGTGGGCGATAACCTCCAGCGACGCCCCCAGCCGGATGAGATAATCCGCTATCGAAGCCGCTATCCTGATGGTATACTCGGCAACGCTGTTTTTACCTTCCCCGAAATTTTTATCCTTATCAAGGTCAAATATCAGGGTGGCGTTAAAGAAAGCGCGCTGCTGGAATTCTTTCACGATCAGGCTGTTTTTGCGCGCAGTAGAAAGCCAGTGGATCCTCTTGATGGGGTCACCGGGCTTGTATTCCCGCACCCCGAAGAAATCGTGCTCGTCGCCGCTGACGCGGGCGGTCTCAATCCCAAACCACGGAACGTTGCCTTTTACGAGGGGCGGGAATTTCTGAATATTAAAAACCGGAGGGTAAACATAGACCTCGGAATAAAGATAGTAATCTTTCCTTAAGAAAAATATCCCCCAGGGGTCAAAGAGGTATATCGAAAAAGGCCCTATCTTATATTTACCCCTGCGGGAACATCGCGTGCGGTATTCTATCTTTACAGAAGCGCCCCGCCGGCCCAGATAAGGGATTAGGGCCGCCTTCCTGGCTTCGGAAATATCCGCGGATGCGACGTAATCTGTTAGCAGAAAATTAAAAAGCGGAATCAGCCCTCTGTTCGTGAGGGTAATTTCAACTTCCAGATAATCATTCTCTACCACGCGGGCAGGGAGTCTCCTCACGAGACGCACCTCTGCCAGAAAAAATTCTATCGCAACCCAGGCGAGGCTTATCGCGACATTAACTAGGAGAAAGAAAAAGAAAAAGTAAAAAAAATCAAGGGATGTCCTTAGGGCGATGAGGAAATCAAATAAAATAACGATTAAGAGAAACGCCCATTTCTTTAACGACGCCCTAAGCATTTTGACTTTAAGGGATGGGGGTGGTTTTGAGCAGGTCGGATATAATGTATTCCGGCGTCTTATCGGCGATCAGGGCCTTGGGCTGCAGGATAATGCGGTGTTTCAGGACCCAGGATAGCAGTTTTGCCACATCATCCGGGATAACGTAATCCCTGCCCTCCAGAAGCGCCCAGGCACAGCTTGCCTTCATCAGTGCAATTGAGGCGCGCGGGCTGGCGCCCAGTTTGAGCTCTTCCCTCTTGCGGGTAGCGGAAACTAAAGTCACGATGTACTGCAGGACCGCGCCGGAAACCTGGATTTTTTTAACCTCATCCTGCAGGTCTAAAACCTCCTGGAGGCCAACCACGGGCTGCAATGTTTCAATCGGATGCTCAATCTTCTGCCCCGAAACCACCTCTATTTCTTCGGCGGGCCGGATATAGCCCATGCTGATTTTCATAAGGAACCTGTCAATCTGGGCTTCAGGCAAGGGGTAAGTCCCCTGGTATTCGATGGGGTTCTGGGTTGCGACGACCATAAAGGGCTTAGGCAAGGTAAAGGTCTTGCCGTCTAAGGAAACCTTATATTCCTGCATGCACTCCAGGAGCGCGGATTGGGTGCGGGGCGTGGTGCGGTTGATTTCATCCGCCAGCAGTATGTTCGTAAAGACCGGGCCTTTCTTAAAGTCGAAATCGCCGCTCTTGGGGTTATACACCGAGCCGCCGGTTACGTCCGAAGGCATGAGGTCCGGAGTAAACTGGATTCTTTTGAAATCCGCGTTAATGGACTTGGCGAGGGACAGGGCAAGCATCGTTTTACCCGTGCCGGGGACATCCTCAATCAGGATGTGGCCGTTAGTCAAAAGCCCTACTACTAACAACTTGATGGTCTCGGTCTTGCCCACGATGACCTTCTCCATGTTCTCGATTATTTTATTGAGATTATCGCTGGCCATAGCCGGCTCCTTTCTAAAGGGTATATTGGTAAGGTAATATTATAGAGATATTATAAACCAGAAATGAAAAATATTCAACCTTTACAGTTTATAATTTATAGAAACATTTTCCAACCCAAAGCGGACAGTGCCTTAAGATAATTAGCGAAGGAAAGCGTCTCTATTTGAGGGGGCGGGAGAAATAACCGCCGGTCATGCCGTCGAGCGAAGCAGTAAGCTCATCCAGCCGCAGTT
>CAYWCX010000016.1:0-22752 GCA_964456925.1 uncultured Planctomycetales bacterium | reverse complement strand
CGCGGGGCAGGCGTACTCCAACTCGTCGTAAATCCTTGTGCACTTTTGCCGAAAAATTTCTTATGCACGCTCCGTCAAATACCCTAAAATTCACAGCCATTTCGCAGCCAATCCTCGCCACAGGGACGGTTTTTTGGGCAGTTTTTAGGCATAAGTTCAAAAAGTGAATAAGTTGGAAATCTATTCGTGATTGTAATAATTGAAGGGAGGTCTAATGCAAAAATTAACCTTAAATCAATTTTTTAGATATGCGTATGGAGGCTTATTATCATTTTTTATTATAGGTATCATTCATCCTAGCTTTATTAAGCAAATAGTAGAATCTTTAGGCCCCATAATAACTCCTTTAGTGGCGTTAGCTGTCGGTAGCGGAGTTTATGTTTTTTATCGTTTTACTATTGGGCAGTGGCTAGATAATTTACATTTAAAGTTGCATCCCAAGGAAGAATGCATATTTAACTATCTCAAAGACAAATCTGGAATAAAAGATCGGAATAGAATTATTGCCTTTCGAATCATAAGAGACAGCAACCTCTTGAATGATACGGTAAGAGAGGCATTAGAGATACGACATGCAGAAATTCATATCATATATTTAACTTTCGTCCTTTGCTTGGGAGCAGTTCTATATTTAGCAATAAACTATATTTGTATTCATGCGCCTATTACTTTTGGGGCCGGAAGGCTAACAATTCTATTTCTAATTATAGGCATTTTTTCGATATTAGTAGGATATTTTAATGATTTAATACTTTGTAAGGAGGAAAGGTTTCGAATTGAGATCATTTATAAAGAGAAAGCCGGAGAAATAGATCAATTACTAAGTGGTATGTAAGTATCATTCTGAGGTATTTTCCAACTCAAGCTGGAAAATACCTAGGGTGGTATATAGCAAGTATATCTTTTAGCGGGGGGCTTGGACTGGTTTCGAGCAGCATGTAGTTTATGCGAGCGGCCAGGGTTCACCCGCTAAAATAGGAGTCGGTGAGAGCGAGCAGAAACTCCAAGCGAGGTTTTTCTCGGTGGGAAAAACCGAGCGGTGCTGCGAGAAACAGGACAAGACAGCCCGCCTAAAGTAGATTTGACTGGTAAAGGAGAGATAAGATGAGTAACCTTCAGAAGTGGTTTTTGATAGTAGCGATGTGGGTAGTTATTCTGTTTGTAATATTCGCTTTCTATTGGATGTTGATAAGACCTGCAAGAATCAGGCAGATGTGCGCTGCAAAGGCAAAAGAGGTATCTTCCCAAACTAAAACCGGTATAGCCAGTATGCTTGAGATTAACCGGGCGATATATTTAGATTGCTTAAGATGTAATGGGATAGATAAATAATAACTCTGTAATGGTTGATAATAAGTTAAAAAGTAAGGTTGCGCAGTTGGCAGAGGCGCCCGGGGTTTATATTTTTAAGGATGCCGGGGATAAGATTATTTATATCGGCAAGGCAAAGAGCCTGAAGAAGCGGGTGCAGACCTATTTTAGCCGCCAACTGGACTCCAAGACTCAGGCAATGGTATCTAAAATCAGCGATGTGGATTTTAGACTTGTGCCTTCGGAGAGCCAGGCGCAGATTTTAGAGGCAGCTTTAATCAAGAAACACCAGCCGCAATATAATGTTACTCTTAAGGACGACAAGTCCTTTCCCTGGATTAGAATCAGCAATGAAAAGTTTCCTGTGATATCCATTGCCCGCAAGAAAAAATCTGAAAAGGAGGGCCAGGCAGAATATTTCGGGCCTTACACCAGTGCGGATTTACTGCGCCAGGCCTTGAAGTTGATACGCCGGGTATTCGGATTTCGTTCCTGCAGGAAGCTTCCCAAGAATGAGTGCCTTTATTATCGGTTAAAACTTTGCCCTGCGCCTTGCATCGGTAAAATCAGTTCTGGACGTTATTGCGATATTATCAAGGAAATTGGGATGTTTCTGGATTTCCGTTATGAAGAACTGATTAATAAGTTAAGCGCTAAAATGAAGGAGGCCTCGGATAGGAAGGACTTTGAGGAGGCAGCCCGCATCCGTGATCAGATTAATGCCCTGGGCGCTATCGGGAATGTCGGCTCCAGTGCTACATCTTATAATGAGCTGGAAGATTTGAAAGCGCTGCTTGGGCTTGATAAAATCCCGCAGCGGATAGAGGCATTTGATATTTCAAACATTCAGGGCAAATCTGCCTGCGGCTCAATGGTGAGTTTCTATAAAGGCCGGGCGGATAAAAATAATTACCGGCGCTTCCGCATTAAGACTGTCAGCGGCATTGACGACTATAAGATGATAAGAGAAATAGTAGGCAGGCGTTACAGCCGCTTAGTTGGTGAACATCTTACTTTGCCGGATTTAATCCTGATTGACGGCGGGAGGTCGCATCTTCTGGTGGCGAAAAGAGAGCTGGATAGATTGAACCTCGCTATACCGCTGGCGAGCATTGCCAAGGATAAGGAGAATATCTATTACCGCGATAAAGAATATCCCATCCGGCTTGACAGCGATACCCCGGCGTTAAACCTCATCCGCCGTATCCGGGATGAGGCGCACCGTTTTGCCGTCAGTTACCACCGGCTCCTAAGAAGAAAGAAAGTGCTTGGTAATTAGAATAATAGTATAATAATATGCGCTCGAAATCGCCTCGAAGAAACTTTAGCCCGCTGGCAAAAAAGGTTTATGCCGTGCTTTTAACCATACCGCCAGGCGAGGTGCGCAGTTACGCCTGGTTGGCGCGTAAGGTGGGTAAGCCGCGGCATGCCCGTGCTATCGGCCAGATATTGAAACGTAACCCTTGGCCGCTGCTGGTGCCCTGCCACCGCATTGTGAAGAGTAACGGCGAGCTTGGGGGATATGCCCTGGGGGCGAGGGCCAAGAAAAGCATTCTTGAACTGGAGAAGAAAATAAAGCAATGTTTAGCGAGCAGAGAATAAGGGCAGTTTTATTTTATCTCAGCGTCGCGGTATTTTTTATCTTCCTGCCGTTTATCCTTTCTTCGGCCCTGGGTTATAAATTTGACCGCCGTAATTTGAAATTTACCCGGAGCGGCCTGATTTTTCTGAAGACCCAGCCTGCGGGGGCCAGCGTCTATTTGGACGGCAAGTTACTTAACGAAAAGACCCCTGCTACCATTAACGAGCTCTTGCCGGGAAGATACCATATCCGTTTAGAATTAGAAAAGCATTACCCCTGGACGGATGAAGTGGTGGTAGAGGCCGGTCAGGCCGCGCGCCTGGATAAGATTATCCTTTTTCTTTTAAGGCCGAACGCCAAACAGCTGAACAAAGCCAGGTTTACCTCCTCCTGGGTTGACGAAGAGCATCAGGCCGCTTATTATGTTAACCGGGATGACAACGTGCTCTATAAATCCGATTTGAACGGCGAGCATTACGAGAAACTTGCTAACCTCATTATGCTGTCACCCGCGCCTGTTAAATATAAGGTATCCTTTAACCGCGAAAAGATACTTTATTTCAATGCCCGCCAGCTGGCAGTAGTGGCGATTAACCCCGACAACAGGTTTGATAAGGATGCCCCCTTTATCCTTAATTATCCCGACAGCACGATTGTGGATGCCTTCTGGCATTCCGACGGATATCACATTATCGTGGTGAGGGAAAACCAGATTGAGGTTACCGAGGCGCGGCCGCAGGCCAAGGCCGTGGTGCTGGCGCGCCTCAACAATAAAAACAGCCCGGCATTTTACGATAACCGCAGCGATACCCTCTATTTCCTGGATACGCAGCAGGCAGCGGACGGCAATAGTTACGACAATCTTTATAAGATAGAAATGAGCCCCTCGACCTTTCCCTGGCAGGAGCTTATGAAACGCAAAAACAATGAGCCCAAACCTTAAACTGAAAAGAACCCTGGAGATTATCCCCGGGGCGATGTCCTGGGGGATAATCCTTGGTTTAGTTATCCTGGCGGCATGGAGGCCGGTGCTCTGCGCGGCGTTGATTATCACCTTTGATTTCTACTGGATTATCCGCACCCTGTACCTTACCACGCTTCTGGTGCTGGCGCACCAGAAACTCTACCGCCAGAAAAACCGCAACTGGCTGGCGGATTGCCGGGCCTTGAGCGCGGATAAAAACTGGCAGGACATTTACCACCTTATCATTTTCCCGGTATATAAAGAGGGACTGGATATACTGCGGCCGTCTCTGGCGGCAATCCGGGATACCAATTACCCCAAGGATAAAATTATCGTGGTAGCGGCTTTTGAAGAGCGCCATGGGCCATCCCGCGAGATGGCAAAAGTCCTGGAAGCAGAGTTTAATGATTATTTTTTTGGCTACCTTACTACCATGCATCCCGACGGTTTAAGCGGCGAAACCCGCACCAAGGGCGCGAATGCTACCTGGGCAGCCAAGGCCGCCAGGGCATTCCTCGACGAGAAGGACATCTCCCACGAGAAAGTGATAATCTCCTGCTTTGATGCCGATACCTGCGCCCAGAAGGAGTATTTCGGCTGCCTGACCTACCATTTCCTGACCACCCCCAACCCGCACCAGGCAAGTTACCAGCCCATCCCGGTTTATAATAATAACATCTGGCATGCGCCGTCGTTCGCGCGGCTGGTCGAGATCAGTTCCTCTTATTGCCAGATGATTGAAAGCATGCGGCTTGAGAAATTCGTGACCTTTTCAAGCCACAGCATGAGTTTTAAGACCCTCGTTGATATTGACTACTGGCCGGTGGATATGATTTCGGATGATTCAGTGGTCTACTGGAAGGCCTTTATTTTCCATAACGGCAATTACCGGGTCGTGCCGCTTTACATTACGGTTTCGATGGACGTTGCCTATTCCACCAATTTCCTGAAGACCATCGCTATGCAGTATAAGCAGAAGAGAAGGTGGGCGTGGGGGGTGGAGAACTTCCCCTTTGTATTAAGCCGGTTTTTCAACGATAACCGGATTCCTCTGCGGGTAAAGGTGTGGCGTTCCTTCCATCTCCTGGAAAGCCACGTCACCTGGGCGGTCTGGACGGTTATCATCACGCTCCTGGCGCCGCTTCCGGTGCTTTTGGGCGGGGCGTTGTTCCACCAGATGCCCATCGGTTACAACCTGCCGTTGATTACCGGGCTGCTTCTTAAGTTTACCGTGGGCGCCAGCCTGGTCTGGATATTATTAAGCAGGACTATCCTGCCCCCGCGGCCAAAGGACGTGCATTGGGTTAAGAATATCGTGATGATTATAGAATGGTCTCTCGTGCCGTTGATTATCCTGATACTCGGCTCCACCCCGGCGCTGGATGCCCAGAGCCGGCTGATGCTGGCAAAGTATATGGAATTTTATTCTACCGAAAAGAAACGCAAGGTGGTATAATAGTTTATTATTTTAAATCGGGGAGGCAATGATGGATATTAAAGGATATCTCAAGATGATGGTGGAGAAGAATGCCTCGGATATGTTCTACCGCACCGGCTCCAACGTGCGCATGCGCATTGACGGCAGGGTCGTCAGCGTAGGGGAGCAGGTCATCAGCCTCGACGAGGTCAATGACGCGGTAAAAGAACTGACCTCCAACGAATTAAAAGATTTCTTCCAGCGGCATCTTGACGTGGACTTCGGGATTTACCTGCCGGACCTCGACCACCGTTTCCGCATCAGTATCTTTATCCAGCGCAACTGGCCGGCGCTGGTCATCCGCAACATCCGTTCCGACATCCAGACCTTTAGGGAGCTTAATCTTCCGGCAGAGGTGCTGGAGAAGCTTTCCATGGAGACGCGCGGCCTGGTGCTGCTTACCGGAAGCGCGGGCAGCGGTAAATCCACCACCATTGCCAGTATGATTGCCTATATCAACGAACACAGCAACAAGCACATCCTGACCGTAGAGGAGCCCATTGAGTTTACCTTCAGGGATAAGAACTGCATTGTCAACCAGAGAGAGCTGGGGATGGATGTTTCCTCCTATGCGGCGGCGCTGCGCGCCTTCACCCTGCAGAGCCCGGACGTGATTTATATCGGCAACATCCGCGATTACGAAACCATGGCTGCGGCTATCACTGCAGCGGAGATGGGGGTCCTGGTGTTGAGCACCCTGCACACCATTAACGCCACCCAGACAGTGGAGAGGATTGTGAATTTCTTCCCTCCGCACCAGCACCAGCAGACCCGCACCCAACTCGCTTCTCTTTTAAAAGGCGTGATATCGCTAAGACTCGTTCCCTTTAAGGACGGCCCCGGCCGGGTGCCGGCTTATGAGACGATGCTTTTGACCCCGACTATCAGCCGTCTTATCCGCGAGGGCAAGACCTGGGAGATACCGCAGTTCATCGAGGACGGCGCGATTTTCGGGATGCAGTCTTTTAACCAGTCTCTCATCCGTCTTGTACACGAAGGCAAGATCAGCGAGGAGGAAGCGGCCCGGGTTGCGGATAACCGCGATGAATTGCTTTTAACCCTGAGGGGCATCAAGCGCATGTAACGTTAATCAATAAGGGAGGCATACAAATGTTAGGAGCCATCAAAGAAAAACTTTCCCGTATCGAAGCCCACCTGGAACAACTACGAGGTTATCTTTGACGTTGACCGCAAAAAAAAGTTCATCGAGGAACTATCCTCCCGCCTGGCGCAGCCGGGTTTCTGGAACGAGGCCGAGAAATCGTCTCAAACCGTAAGAGAGTTGAAATCCCTGAAAGCAACGGTAGAGCCCTGGCAGGCGGCGTTTGAACAATACCGCGAATTAAAGGAATTATCGGATATCACCGAAGCCAAGGATGAGGATTTAACTGTCAGTTTAAACCGCGACGCCGATAACCTCATTCAAAAAATAGATAAACTGGAGTTTGCCGCGCTTTTAGGCGGTGAATTCGACCGCAACAACGCAATCTTGAGTATCAACGCCGGGGCAGGGGGCACGGAGTCCTGCGACTGGGTGGGGATGCTCTTTCGGATGTATAACCGCTGGGCAGAACTCAAGGATTACCGGGTCAAGGTTATTGATATCCTCTTTGGCGAAGAGGCAGGGATAAAGAACGCCACTTTACTTATCGAAGGCGAATACGCCTACGGTTATCTGAAGGCGGAGCGCGGGGTGCACCGGCTGGTGCGCATTTCTCCCTTTGACGCCAATAAGCGCCGCCACACCTCTTTTGCCTCGGTGGACGTCATACCGGAGATAGAAGAAGATATCGCTATCAATATCGACGAGAAGGACCTGGTTATCGAGACCTACCGTTCTTCGGGGCCCGGCGGCCAGCACATGCAGAAGACCGATTCCGCGGTGCGGGTTACGCATGTCCCTACCGGTATCGTGGTGCAGTCGCAGAACGAGCGTTCCCAGCACCAGAATAAACAGAACGTCCTGAAGATCCTGAAAGCCAGACTCTACGAATTGGAGCAGGAAAAGAAGGAAAAGGAGCTGTCCCGGATTGGCGGACAGAAGAAAAAGATTGAATGGGGCAGCCAGATACGTTCCTACGTGATGCATCCTTATAATATGGTGAAGGACCACCGCAGCGGATACGAGACCGGGAATGTCGCGGCCTTTATGGACGGAGAGATTGACGCCGCGATTGAGGCGTATTTGAAGACGCAGAAACTCTCCGCCAATAAAAATAACAAAGGGTAAAAATGTTAGGCTTTATCAAAAAACTGGCCCTTAAAAGCAAGCAGAACGGCATTAAGCGCAGGTACCCTGCGCTGAACCTGGTTTTGCACTCCGAGATGCCCAACCCGTCGCTTGGCAAGGTGGCGGCGCTGGCCGGCATCGTGGATAAGGTCAATAGATTTGAACCGGCGATGCAGGCGCTCTCCGACGGCGACCTGCGGGCGAAGACCCTGCAGTTTAAGGAAGCGATAAACAGCAAGGCCAAAGAGTACGAAGCCGATATAAAAGAGTTGGAAGAGGCGATGTTTTCGGTAGCGATGCCGGAAGAAAAAGAAAGGCTTCGCGAAAGGCTGCGGGATACCCGCAATAAAATATTCGAGGATGTTTTACCCGAGGCCTTTGCCGCAGTAAGAGAGGCCTCGCGGCGCACCATCGGGCTGAGGCATTTTGACGTCCAGATTGCGGGCGGGGTAGTCCTGCACGAAGGCAAGATTGCGGAGATGGCTACCGGCGAAGGAAAGACCCTCGTGGCGACCCTCGCAGCTTACTTGAACGCGCTGCTTGGCCGCGGGGTGCACATCGTTACGGTCAACGATTACCTCGCGCGCCGCGACCGCGAGTGGATGGGGCCGATTTATGAATTCCTGGGATTAACCGTGGGCGTAATCCAGCACGATATGTCGGACGAAGAGAGGAAGCTCGCCTATGCCGCGGATATCACCTACGGCACTAACAACGAATTCGGCTTCGATTACCTGCGCGACAATATGAAATACAATATGGAAGAGCTCGTGCAGCGGCCGTTTTATTACGCGATCGTGGACGAGGTGGATTCCATCCTGGTTGATGAGGCGCGCACCCCGCTGATTATCTCGGGCCCGGCCGAGGAATCTACGGAAAAATATTATACTGCCAACACCATCAGCGCGCAACTGAAGGGCAGGCGGATTACCGAAGGGGACGAGATCGAGGCAAAGCACCGCGGCGAAAACCTCGCGGTCGGTTACGACTATCTCGCCGATGAAAAAAATAGCACCATTGCCCTGACCGAAGAAGGAGAGGCCAAGGCGACGAAGTTGTGGGGCGTTGAAAGCATGCATACCATCGAGACCACCGAATACCGCCACCACACCATCCAGGCGCTTAGGGCGAAGGAGTTCTTTAAGCGCGACGTGCACTATGTGCTTAAGGAAGGACAGGTCCTTATCGTTGATGAGTTCACCGGCAGGATGATGCCGGGAAGGCGCTGGTCTGACGGCCTGCACCAGGCAATCGAGGCAAAAGAGGGGATGAGGATTGAGCGCGAAAATCAGACCCTCGCGACGATCACCTTCCAGAATTATTTCCGGATGTACGAGAAACTGGCGGGTATGACCGGCACTGCCTTTACCGAGGCGAATGAATTCAAGTCCATTTATAAATTAGACGTGGTGGTTATTCCCACCAACAGGGCGCTGGTGCGCACCAGTTACCCGGACCGGGTTTATAAGAGCGAGAAGGAAAAGTTCAACCTCACAGTCGAGGAGATTGCCGAACTTTATAAGACGGGCAGGCCCGTACTTGTGGGGACCATCTCGATTGATAAGTCCGAGCGGCTCTCGGAAATGCTGAAACGCCGCGGCATAGCGCACCAGGTGCTTAACGCAAAATACCACGAGCAGGAAGCGCAGATTGTCGCCCAGGCCGGCCGTTACCAGGCGGTTACCATTGCCACCAATATGGCGGGCCGCGGAACGGATATACTGCTGGGAGGCAACCCCGAATATATGGCAAAGAACCTCGCCCGCGAGAAACTCTCCCCTGACAGCCCCGATTATAAGGAAGAGTACCGCAGGATTTTAGAGCGTTACCGCAAACAGGCACAGGAGGAACACGACAAGGTAGTTTCGCTGGGGGGATTACATGTCATCGGCACCGAGCGCCACGAGGCGCGCCGCATCGATAATCAGCTGCGCGGCCGCTGCGGCAGGCAGGGCGACCCGGGCTCCTCGAGATTTTACGTTTCGCTGGAGGATGACCTGATGCGGCTCTTTGGCTCGGACCGGCTCATCGGTATTATGAATACCCTCGGACTGGAGGAAGGCCAGGTAATCGAGCATCCCTGGGTAACCAAATCCATCGAAATCGCGCAGCGGCGGGTGGAGCAGCACAACTTCGAAATCCGCAAGCAAATCCTGGAATACGATAACGTAATGAACAAGCAGCGCGAGGTCATCTACGGCCAGCGCCGGGAGATCCTGGAAGGGGTTTCCTTGAAGGAATATATTACGGATATTTTAGGCAGGGTTCTGGATGCGATTATCGCCGGTTACGCCGTTGGCTCGCATGATATGGATGCAGGCGGTTTGGCGAATGCCTTGAGGTTAAGGTTCGGCTTGGAAATAGACAGCGCGGCGATTGAAAAATCGGGGCGGCAGGAGATTAGCGGGGATTTATACCAAAAAATAGTCTCCGCCTACGATGAAAAAGAGAAACTTATCGGCAGCGAAATGATGCGCCAGCTGGAACGTATGGTTTTTCTGCAGATTATCGACGCCAAATGGAAAGACCATCTTTATGCCATGGATACCCTGCGCGAAGGCATCGGCCTGCGCGCCTACGGCCAGCGCGACCCCCTGATTGAATATAAGCGCGAGTCATTCGAGATGTTTAGCGAGATGATGAATAGCATTGAAGAGGAAGCAGTTGATATTATATTTAAGATTGAGCCGGCCAGGCCCAGCCGTTTCAGAGGTGCTTTTAGCAGTGTGTCGCAGCAGTTAGTGCATCCTGAAATGCAAACATTTTCTCCTTCCGCCGCGATGTCCGGGGACGGCAACGTCCCGGCAGCGCCTGAAAGGGGTAATCTACCTTCCCCAGCCCCTCATGCCAAAGTCGGCAGGAACGACCCCTGTCCCTGCGGAAAAATAGACCCTAAGACTGGCAACCCATTGAAATATAAAAAATGTTGCGGTAGATGAAACGCCTCCTGTTAACGCTTCTTAGCGCAGTTTTATTAGCAGCGGCATTCCCTAATTATAACCTCGGGATACTGGCCTGGATTGCTTTGGTGCCTTTATTATTGGCTTTGGATGGCCTCTCCAAGGGCAGGGCGTTCCTACTGGCATATCTGTGGGGCGTCCTTTTCTGGCTGGGGACGGTTTACTGGCTGGTACACGTCACTGCCGTCGGGATGGTCCTTCTGGTTTTATATCTGGCGTTGTATTTTGGTATTTTCGGCTTAATACTATCCCAGTCCTGCATACTACATACTGCCTACTACATACTATTTCTCCCAAGCATCTGGGTCTTATTAGAATACCTGCGCAGTTACTTCTTTAGCGGGTTCGGCTGGGCATTGCTGGGCTATTCGCAGTATTTGAACCTGCCGATAATCCAGATTGCCGACATCACCGGCGTCTACGGAGTGTCCTTTGTGCTGATGGCGGTTAATGTAGCGCTAAAAGAAATAATCTGCCTTTGGCGTAATCCTGCCAGGAGAAAAGAATCGCTGACAGCGGCAGCAATCTGCGTCCTGATGTTGCTGGCGGTTGTTTCCTACGGCTACCAGCGCTTAAATAAAATAAATCAGGATAAGGCCTTTTCCTCGCTTAAGGTTTCGGTTGTCCAGGGCAATATTCCGCAGCGCCTTAAATGGAAGCCGGCCGCCAAAGATTATATTATGCAGGAGTATCTTGCGCTTTCCCGGCAGGCAGCCCAGGATAAACCTGATTTGCTAATCTGGCCGGAGGCAGCGCTGCCGGCAATAATTGAACAGGAGCCGGAATTTTTTGAAGAAGCCAGGGATTTTACGGATAAGGCGAAAATCCCGTTATTGCTGGGCGCGGTTACCGAGCGCAATAATGTTTATTATAATAGCGCGCTCCTGATTACCGGGCGTGACCGTCAGCCGCGGCGTTACGATAAATTACACCTCGTCCCTTTCGGCGAATTTATCCCCCTTAAACCATTTTTGAGTTTTCTGGAAACCATCGTGCCAATCGGAGATTTCAGCCCCGGCCGAGAATATACTGTTTTTACCCTGCATACTATATCCTATATACTACCTACTGAACCTAAATTCTCAGTTTTGATTTGCTTCGAAGATTTATTTCCGCAGTTATCGCGGCAATTCGCCGCAAAGGGAGCGAATCTTTTGATAAACATCACCAATGACGGCTGGTTTGGAAAGTCCGCTGCGCCTTTTCAGCACCTTTCGGCATCGGTATTGCGCGCAGTAGAAAACAGGCTTCCCGTCGTGCGCGCTGCCAACACCGGAGTTTCCGGTTTTATCGCGCCAAGCGGCAAAATCATCTCCCTGGTTTCGGACGAAAAGGGAGAAAACATCTTCGTTAAGGGCTACCGCAGCGAAAAAATTAACCTGCGGGAGGCTGGCTTGACGTTTTATACGCGCCGCGGCGATATTTTAGTGTTGATTTGCTTTCTGGCGGGGTTTTATGGTATAATGCGCATTTTAAGAAGGAAAAAATGAGAAGACTTTTGCTTTTGCTGTTAATACTTTTGCCGCTTTACCTCTTCTTTAGCCTTTCCTTTACCGATAAGGCTTACTTTTTATGCCCCATTGACTATAAGAGCACCATTGTTATCCGTTCTGACGATATGGGGGACGGTCTTTTTGCCAGTTCGCGTAACGGCGGCAGGCTGCATCAGGGCGTGGATTTGTTTGCCGAGGTCGGTGCCCCGGTCCGCGCCAGCCGCTCCGGCATCGTGGTGCAGGCGGAGCGCAATAAAGGGATGGGAAATTTCGTGGTCATCAAGCATCCCGGTAACCTCGCTACCGTCTACGGCCACCTCTCGGAAATCTACGTGCGGCCGCGGCATTTCATCAGGCAGGGCGAATTAATCGGCGCGGTGGGAAAGACCGGTAATGCCAACTATCCCGGCATCCAGCCGCACCTGCACTTTGAAGTCAGGAGGGGCAGCCTGGTCCAGGACCCTTTAGAATACCTGCAGTAAATCCTGAAATATGCTTAATATTATCTTGCTAGGCATTACCAGCTTATTGACCGATATTTCCAGCGAAATGGTCTATCCGGCATTGCCGGTTTTCCTGGTTGCTACCCTCGGCGCCAGCCCGGCGATATTGGGGTTGATAGAAGGCACGGCAGAAAGTCTCGCGAGCCTGCTTAAGGTATTTTCAGGTTATTTTTCGGATAAGGTGAGACTGCGCAAGCCCTTTACCATCTTCGGTTATGCCGGTTCCGCCGTCGGTAAGCTCTTTCTTTATCTGGCTTCCGGCTGGGGTATGGTTCTCGCCGGCCGGCTGGTCGACCGTTTCGGCAAAGGCGTGCGCATCGCTCCCCGGGACGCCCTGATTGCCGACAGCACTGCTTCTGCCACCCGCGGCATGGCCTTTGGCCTGCACCGTACGCTTGACACCGTAGGCGCAATTATCGGGGTATTGGCCGCCTATTTTTTAATTACCCGTTTCAAGGGGAACCTCCGGATGATATTTCTGGCTTCTTTGGTGCCGGCTTTTTTGGGGGTGTTGTTTTTATTTCTGGTTAAGGAAAAGAAAAATTTTCCTGCCGTTAAGTCTCAGACTAAACCGCAGTGGCGCTGGAGGGCCCTGGACAGGAAGCTGAAGGCTTTCCTGATATTCAGTTTCTTCTTTACCCTCGGGAATTCCTCGAACCAGTTCCTGCTGTTGCGCGCCCAAAAGCTCGGCAACCCCCTTAGCCAGGTAGTGCTTTTTTACCTCGCCTACAATATTATTTATGCCCTGGCGGCTTATCCGGCGGGCCGCCTCTCGGATAAAATCGGCAGGAAGGATATCCTCGTCCTGGGGTATCTTTTTTACGGCCTGGTCTATCTGGGGTTCGCGGTGAATAATTCTGCGCAGGGATTCTGGCTGCTCTTCGCGATGTACGGTCTATACATCGGTTTTACCGAGGGAGTGGAGAAGGCCCTGATAGTCGATATTGCTCCGTCCGAACTTAAGGCCGCTGCCATCGGCTTACACGCTACTTTGGTGGGGATCGGTTTATTGCCTGCTTCGCTGTTGGCGGGGTTGCTCTGGAAGTTTTACGGCGCTGCCGCGCCTTTTTATTTCGGCGGGGTGATGGGCGTTGTTTCAAGCATCTGCCTGTTTTTTATACTTAAAGGCAGCTAATTCTTATTTTTCCCTTTTCCCCGGGGCTCCATATGCACTACTACGTCGGAGACCTCCGGGATTTCTTTTTTAATCGCCTCTTCGATATGGAAACTGATGCGGTGCGCCTCATCGATGTGCATCTGGGGGTCAACCTGCACGTGCAGGTCGACGTTGATGTCATCCGGCCTGCCGCGGGTACGGATTTTATGGCAGGTCTTGACGCCTTTTACCCCCAGTACTATATCCGCGATCCTTTTATCGTCCATTATTACCGCGGTATCGCAAAGGACGCGGGAACTTTCTCTCACTATTGCGTATGCGGCGGCACCGATAAAGAAGGCGATCAGAATTGTAACAATAGGGTCAAAGATGGGATAGCCCAATTTAATGGCTACCAGAGTGACGATAACCGAAAACGAAGTAAAGATGTCGGCTTTGGTATGCATAGAGTCGGCAACCAGAAAGTCGCTTTTTAACTCTTTGCCTTTCCTGTGCTCGTAATTCATCACCCAGAAATTCACCGCCACCGTAATTATCATTATCCCAAAGTTTTGGAAGCCAACCTGCGGCAGGACCGGGTTTAAGAATCTATCCAGGCTTTCTTTTATGATGTTAAAGGCCAACAGGAATAAGAGACCGGCAATGCCCAGCGAGAAAAAGGTCTCGTATTTTTTATGGCCGTAAGGGTGGTCTTTATCTTTAGGAAGGCAGGCGAAGGTTATTCCTGCCAGGCCGATGATATTGGAGGCGCCGTCCGAAAGGGAATGGAAGCCGTCGGCAGTCATACTGGCGCACCTGCTTAAAATTCCGTAGATGACCTTGGCAAACGCCACTGCCCAGTTGAGCATGAGGATTAAAATCAATATCCGCTTAACGCTACGGTAGTGCTGTTCCATCACCTTGGATTATACCTAATTTTGCCGATATTGCAATTATTTCCTGAAGCATAGTTTTTGGATGATGATGCTCTATTGATTTAGGGGGTTTTGTATGCTAATATAAATGACTGCTATGCGAAAGATTCTGCTTTTTACTCTGCTGTGCGCCCTTATTATAACGGGCTGCGTTCGCCTGCGTACCCCGAAAACCGCGTTATCTGTTTTAACAGGTGTGGACGATATTGAGTCTATCCGGCAGGGCGAAAGCATCCTGGTTCTGGCGCCCCACCCCGATGATGAGACTATCGGCTGCGCCGGCATTATCCAGAGGGCCCTTGCCGCCGGAGCAGAGGTTAGGGTGGTATATCTGACCAACGGCGACCACAACCAGGCCGCCTTTATCGTCTATGAAAAACGGCTCACCTTCAGGAAGGGCGAGTTTATCCATATGGGCGAGGTGCGTTCGCGGGAAGCCGTAAAGGCGATGAAGCAGTTAGGCGTAAATGAATCAAAGTTAGTTTTTCTGGGTTACCCGGACTTCGGGACTTTTACTATCTTGCGGGATTTCTGGCAGACCGATAAGCCCTTCGTGAGTATGCTGACGCGCATCTCGCAGGTGCCTTACAAGAAGAACCTTTCCTACGGCGCGCCTTATACCGGCGAGAACATCCTGGCGGATATAAAGCAGGTGCTTAAAAAATACCGGCCGGATAAGATTTTTGTTTCTCACCCCTCGGATACCAATGTTGACCACATCGCGTTTTATCTGTTTTTACAGGTAGCGCTCTGCGATTTAAAAGGAGAGATTCCTGTTCCCCGGGTCTATCCCTATCTTGTCCATTGTCCGCGCTGGCCAATACCGCGCTATTACCATCCGGATTTGGTATTAGCCCCGCCCAAGCAGTATCCGGCAGGAGGCGATATCCGCTGGTTAAAGTCCAGCCTCTCTTCCAGCGAGTTGCGTAATAAACACAAGGCAATACTGTGTTACAAGAGCCAGACCGAGAGCAGCGCCTTTTACCTCCTGGCATTTGCGCGCAGGAATGAGTTGTTCGGGAACTATCCTGAAATAACGCTGGAACCGCAAAAAAGTTCCCCCGACGCTAAATCCGGCAGCCCACCGGTATTTTCTGCTAAGACAGGCACAGCCGCGCATTATGAGACCGAGGCCCTGGATTATGTTTCCGGAGAAGGAGAAAATAAGATAAAGGTCGGCTACGGCTACGACGGCGCTTACCTTTACGTCAGGGTTAAGAAGAACGACGATTTAAACAGGCATTTCAGCACCGCGATTTACCTTTTCGGCTATAACTATAAAACACCGTTTGCCGCGATGCCCAAAATATGCATTATGACTAAGGGTGATAGATTCAAGGTGCTGGGTTCCCGCGGGGCACTGAAGCCCGACGGGACGGAATTAAAATTTAATTCCGGGGGATTCCTGTTAAAGATACCCCTTACGTTGCTCGGGGAACCCGATATCGTCTTTACTTCCTTAAGGGCCTACGGCGTAAAACCGCGCGTCAGTTTAGTGGGTTTCCAGAAGATAAATATAAGGAGGAGATGAGATGGCAGAACTGAAGCTGATTAAGGTGGATAAGCCGCAGGACGTCAACGTCATTTTAGGGCAAAGTCACTTTATCAAGACGGTAGAGGATATCTACGAGGCCCTGGTGAATAATGTGGCGGGGATTAAATTCGGGCTGGCCTTTGCGGAGTCCTCCGGCGCCTGCAAGGTAAGGTCAGAGGGCAGCGACCCCGGGCTTAAAAAACTTGCGGAGGAGAACGCCCTGGCAATCGCAGCAGGGCATAGTTTCATCATCCTGCTTAAGGACGCCTATCCCATTAATGTCCTGAATGCCATCAAAAACATACCCGAGGTTTGCTCTATCTATTGCGCTTCGGCTAATCCGGTTGAAGTGGTGATAATTGAAGGGGAGGCAGGCCGGGGGATACTCGGGGTTATTGACGGCGCAAGCCCCAAAGGAGTAGAGGATGCCAAAGACATCGCCTGGCGCCGGGATTTTTTACGCAAGGCCGGCTACAAACTCTGATTTTCACTTGAAATTTCCGCTTTTTTTGTTATAATCCCCTTATTCCTTAAAGCATGGATTCGAAAAAAATACGCAAAAGTTTTTCCCGCTTCGCGGGCTGGATAGGATTAAACCTCTGTTCTTTGGTAATTTCGGTATTACCGGCCAGATGCATATACGGCTTTGCCAAAGGGATGGCTGATTTAGCGTACCTGGTTGCCGGCAAGCATCGTCGGATTGCCTTGGATAGCCTGCGGATCGCCTTCGGAGACGAAAAGAGCCAGAATGAAATAGAAGGTATTGCCCGGGAATGCTTTACCCTGATGGCCAAGTCCGGGGTAGAGCTTATGTTCCTGATGGATAAGCCGCACCTGATGAAGACTCAAGCCAGGTTCGTGGGTAAAGAACACCTTGATGCGGCGCTGGCAAATGGCAGGGGGGTAATATTGGTCAGCGCACACTTTGGAAATTTCCCGCTATTGTTGGCCAGGCTTAGCCTCGAGGGCTATACCGCAGGAGGGATTATGCGGCCGATGCGCGACAAGCTCGCCGAGAGTTACTTTCTGAAGAAGCGCCAGCGCTACGGGGTCAAGACCATCTACAGCCAGCCGCGCCAGGTTTGCGTTGAGGAGACCATCAGGGCATTGCGCAACAACGAGCTGGTATTTATACCGTTGGACCAGAATTTCGGCACCGCCGGCGTATTCGTGGATTTTTTCGGCACCAAGGCCGCTACCGCTACCGGCCCGGTAATCTTTGCCCGGCGCACCAAAGCAGCGCTCTTGCCCTGTTTCATCGTGCGCCAGCCCGATAATACCCATAAGATTATCTTTGAGCCGGAGATGGAATTGCAGGAAAGTAGGACCTCCCAGGAAAGTATTGCCTTGAATATCCAGCGGCTCACCGACATCATTGAGAGGTATATCCGCAAATACCCCGCAGAGTGGGGATGGATTCACCGCAGGTGGAAGAGCCGGCCGGGTGTAAAAAAATAATCAGCGCGCAGCCGCTTTTATGATATAATACCTGACAGTTAAGAATCAGGGTAAAATAAGAGGAGGTGTAAGACATGGCAGAAGAAGTCAAACAGGAAGAGAAGAAGCTCGATGTAAAAAAGTTATTCTGGACTATCTTCAAGGTAGTCTTAGGCCTGGTATTTCTGGTTTTAGGTATTGCCGCAATCGTTGGCTGGCGGGCAGAGCTTAAAACAGTAATTAAGGGTTGCATCGGATTGTTCCTGCTCTTAGCAAGCGTTATTACCCTCGCCATAGCCAAGGAATAATCGCAGGAGTTAGGGCGTTGTACAATAAGGGGCTGGTATTCCGTAGCGCAGAAGATTACCAGCCCTTTTCTTCAGGCGCTTTACTATTTTTTATTTTCGGGTATAATAATTAAGAATATCAAAAGGAGATAAAAATGCTGGCAGCCATCTTCAATAAAGAGATTGTTACCAATAAGGCCGCCTGCCGGATTATCGGGGTGGCGGCGTTTGTTATCCTGACTGCCCTGGCTGCCCTTGTGCGCATACCGTTGCCGTTTACTCCGGTGCCCTTTACCCTGCAGACCTTTTTTGTCCTTCTTTCAGGCGCATTCCTCGGAAGCGGCCTGGGTTTCCTGTCCCAGTTAAGTTACCTCTTTGTCGGGATAGCGGGAATCTCGGTGTTTTCCGGCACTGCCAGCGGGTTATTTTATTTGGCCGGCCCTACCGGCGGTTATCTTATCGGTTTTCTTTTGGCCGCCCTCTTCATCGGCAGGTTCATCGCCCGCGCTAAAAACAGCATCTTGGCGGTTTTTGGGCTATTGATGCTGGGAGACTTGATTCTTCTATCCTGCGGCACGCTCTGGCTTAAATTTATTTTAGGCAGCAATTTCCACCGGGCATTTTTGCTGGGTTTTTTGCCGTTCTTGCCCGGGGATATTATCAAAGCGTCCTTGGCCGTCGTCCTTTATTTACGGCTTAAACCCCGCCTGAAGCAGATATTCTAAAGGCCCCTTCAAAAGGAGGAGCGCATGAAGACAAAAGAGGTAATGACCCGTGATGTGGCGTATCTTTCCCCTGACGCAAGCGCTAAAGACGCGGTAGAGTTGTTGCAGGAAAAAGAAATCAGCGGCCTGCCGGTAATAAACGGCAACGGCAAGCTGGTGGGGATGTTTACGGAGAAGGACGTCCTGGTATATATCCTGCCGAGTTACATCGAAAAGGTGGGCCGGTTCGTATATGAGGAAAACCCCAAGGCGATCAAGCGTAAATTTGCCCAATTGGAGGGCGTTAAAGTCTCGCAGTTGATGCGCCGCGAGGTGGTTACCGTAGGTGAAGATGTTACCCTTTGCGAGGTGGCTAAAATGATGCTCACCCAGAAGGTCCGCCGTATTCCGGTAGTGGATAAGGCGGGTAAGGTAGTAGGCATTGTGTCACGCTGCGATATTTTGAAAGGGCTTATCAGAGAGGGACGTGGGGCTTAGTCCATATAATAGAGGCAGGCATGCTTAAAAAACTTATTCTTTTAATTGCCATTTCTTTAGGTTTAGGTTTTTTAACCAGGAATATCGGCTTAAGTCTGCATCAGGCCACTGCCGTCTCTATCTTTTCGGTATCGGTACTCGGCACGCTTTTTTTCTGGAGTTTCCGGCTCACCTTCGCCTTTTTAGGTACCTCTGCGCTATTGCTGACCCGCACCATCGACTTGGATCATTTAATCAAATTTTCCTCCTTGGAGGTCATCCTTTTTCTGGTGGGGATGATGGTTTTAGTAGGGTTACTAAAGGATAGCGGTTTCTTTGCCTGGATCGTCAGCCTTATCCTGCGCATCAAGAACCTTAACGCCAATAAGTTTTTTGTTTTAATCTGTATTATTTCCGCTTTATTATCCTGTGCCGTGGATGAAGTCACGGCAATTATTTTTATCGTGGCGGCAGTCTTTGAGATCTGCGATTATTTTGAAGTTAACCCTACCCCTTTTCTTATCGCTGCGGTGCTGGCTACCAACGTCGGCTCCAGCGGGACAACCTTAGGGAATCCTATCGGGATTCTGATTGCTTCCAAGTCGGGCCTTACCTTCGAGGATTTTATGGTGAAGGCCTTTCCGGTGATGCTGGCGTGTCTTTTTGCATCTATTATACTTTTAAAGTTCTGGTATCGCCGGCAGTTAGCGGAGTTGGACCATAAAATGAAGCAGCTTGGCGCTAACGAAATCCTCATCCGGCTCATCTCGGTGCCGCCGGAAAAGGAGCTTAAGACTGCCTTGGCGATTTTCGGCGCTACGCTTTTGTCTATTTCCCTGCATCACCGCCTGGAAGTATTATGGGGCCTTGAGCCCAATACGGTATTACTTACCCTGCCTTTAATCTCCAGCGGCCTGGTGATGGCCTGGAAATGGAAAAAGGCGCGCGGGTATATTGAAAAAGACGTAGAATGGTGGACGCTTTTGTTTTTTATGCTGCTCTTTGCCCAGGCCGGGACCCTCAAGTACACCGGCGCCACCGATGTCCTGGCCCGTAACCTCGCGGGCCTGGCAGGAAACAGCGTGCCGATTCTTACCGCGATTGTCCTGTGGGTTTCTACCATCGGCTCCAGCGTCCTGGACAACGTGGTGCTGGTAGCGGCATTTATTCCGATGATCCAGAGTTTTCAGGGTTTGGGCTTGAACCTGCAGCCGCTGTGGTGGGCATTGTTGTTCGGAGGCTGTCTTGGCGGCAATATTACCCTGGTCGGCTCTACCGCCAATATTGTGGCGATCGGTATCTTAGAAAAAGAAAGAAACATCCACGTAACCTTCTTCCGCTGGTTCTGGGTAGGGTTAACCGTAGGCTTAATCACTACCGTGATTGTCTGGGTGGCTTTATCGTTCCTGCCTTTTTACCGATGAAAGAGATATCCTTAAGCATATTTTTAGCGACGTATCTGGCAATCGCCTATTTTATGAACCGCCAGAAGAGCAAGGCGGCGCTTTTATCCGTCTACCTGGGCGTCTTTGCCCTTTTTGCCGCCGGCGCGGTAAATTTCGGCCAGGCGCTTGCCGCGATAAATATTAATGTGCTGGGGGTATTTTTAGGCACGATGATACTCTCCGGTCTTTTTATCTATTCCGGGGTGCCGGCGTATCTGGCTTCCCTTATGGTGGCGAGGTCTAAGAGCGTGTGCATGGCTTTATTATTAGTGTGCGGGCTTTCCGGTTTTATCTCCAGTTTTACCGAGAATGTAGCCACGGTTTTGATTGTGGCACCGATTGCCCTTGAGATTGCCCGCCGCATTAATGCCAATCCGGTGCCTTTATTGATCGGCGTAGCTCTTTCTGCTAACCTCCAGGGGACAGCCACGATGATCGGCGATTCCCCCAGCATTATCCTGGCGATGCAGTCCGGGATGAATTTCAACGATTTCTTCTGGATGAAATCGCGGCCCGGCATATTCTTCGCCGTGGAGGCAGGCGCATTGGGAACGTTTCTCTTTTTATGGTTTATCTTCCGCAAATACCGTAATAAGCCGCATCAGCTCGAGGTAGTCAGGCCAAAGACCTGGGTTCCCGCCATCCTGATGTCCTTGATGGTGCTGACACTAGTGGCTTCTTCTTTTATCCGGAACAAGCCCCTTTACAGCGTAGCGTTTATCTGTTTGTCATGGTCAGCGATAGGTCTCGTCTGGCACGAACTGCGGCACCGCGAAAGTATCTCGTTGGTAAAAAACCTGGACTGGCAGACCTTCTTTTTCCTGATTGCGATCTTTGTTTTGGTCAGTAGCCTTACCTATAACGGTGTAATCAATGATATTGCTACCCTCATATTATCCTTAGCCCGCGGCAAAGCCTTCTTAGCTTTTACCCTCATCGTATGGATTTCGGTTTTGGTTTCGGCTTTTGTGGATAACATACCCTATACTATTGCGATGATCCCGGTAGCCAAGATAGTAGCGGCTAATTTGGGGATGTCAATGTATCCTTTTTTATTCGGCCTTTTAATCGGCACCTGTTTGGGGGGTAACATTACTCCCATCGGCGCATCCTGTAATGTGGTAACCGTCGGTATCTTGCGCAAAGAGGGCTATAAGGTAAAGTTCAGCGAGTTTGTAAAGATGGGCTTGCCGTTTACCTTTATTGCGGTAGTGCTCGGTTCGCTTGCTGTCTGGGTAATCTGGAGATAACTTGACATTTTTTTTGAGAAGTGTAATAATAACCTACGGCAGTTAACCTAAGGGAGTATAGAGATGAGACTCAGAAGCGTTTTTATCCTTATCGCAGCCCTTTCATTATTATTATCGGGCGCGGTTTCGGGTTTTGCCGAAGGAGAAACGGCTGAACCCCTGCAGGGGGGTGAAGAAACAGCCGGATTTAGCGCAGGCTCGGGCTTACAGTGGCTCTGGGGCGAGGTGGTTTCCCTGGATTTTCAGAAAAGTGAGTTCGTAATCAGATACCTGGATTACGATACCGATATGGAAAATGAAACAGTGGTAAACGCGACGGATAAGACCACCTACGAGAACGTCAAGTCTATTTACGAGATTAAACCCCGGGATACGCTAAGCATAGATTATGCCGTTGATAACGAGGGCAGGAAGGTCGCGGTTAATATCGGCGTAGAGAAACCCGAGCCCGGCGAAACGCAATCGCAAGGCATTACGCCGCCCGAGCTCGAGCAGTAACAAATAGTGCAGTAATATTTTAAAATAGCGTACCTTGTTTAATATTTAAGGCAGGCGGGGACCTGCCTTATGTTGTAAAAGGAACAAGGTTTTTTGGTGCCGCTGTGAAAAAAATAATTTTAGTGGGATTGTCGCTTCTTGTCTTAAGCGGTTGTGCGCTTTGGCGCAGCAAAACCCCTTACGGCGCCGCGCCCGGCAGCGGGATAGCACCACTGCCTCCTTATTCCGGGCCAAAGGCGCGGGTGGCGATAGCGGATTTCGAAGTTAAGGCTGCCAAGGCCACCAGCGAGATTGGTTCGGGATTGCGCGGGATGTTAATAACCGCGCTTACCAGCAGCAATCGTTTTTCGGTGGTGGAACGCCAGGCCTTAAGCGTGGTAATGCCGGAACAGGAAGCAGTGGTTTCTGCCACTAACCAGCAGGTGGCCGGCCCGCAGCGGGAGAAGATTAAAACTGCGGATTTAGCTGTTACCATTGCAGTTACCGAGTTCGAACCCGAGGCATCAGGCGGCAGGGCAGGGTTAGGCGGCGGGGGCGGGGTAGGAAGCGGGGCTTTAGGAGGGTTATTG
>CAYWCX010000015.1:0-23042 GCA_964456925.1 uncultured Planctomycetales bacterium | reverse complement strand
CACTCCTTAGGAGGTGGCAAGCCCCCTCCTAACGCTCCAAGATATTAGTTATCAACAGTCGCTGTTCTCCCCCAGACGCGGGGAAAATCTTTCCCCGCGCCCCTTTCAGGTTTTTAACAGCGCCTAATCGTATCTAATTATCTGTATCCTTCTTCGGAGGATAGTTGTTAAAAACCTTGTCGTTTCGCTTTTGCTTTTCCCTACCTACTACATACTAAATACTAACTACTGGCTCCTGAATTATCAATGGTGGACAGGGTAGGATTCGAACCTACGAAGCACAAGTGCAGCAGATTTCAAGAACCCTCAGGTTACCCTGAGGCTTGGACTATCTCATCACCATGGCTTTTGGCTTTAGGTGGTAGGCGCTTAGTCTCTGCACCTTCCCGAGTAAAACACAAACGGGCTTGGCTCAGGATTGCCCTCGGTAGT
This sequence comes from uncultured Planctomycetales bacterium, assembly GCA_964456925.1. GTDB lineage: Bacteria > Omnitrophota > Gorgyraeia > Gygaellales > Profunditerraquicolaceae > JBAZKK01. The sequence continues at coordinate 22,610 of CAYWCX010000015.1, read as the reverse complement.
TTTAACCTGCGGGGTCCCCTGAATTCACCTACTTTTCCATCCTGCCTTTCGACAGAACGCTGCTTTTAAGACAGTCTGCCCCCTTTGGCCGCTTGGGTACCTGTCCATCATAATATCAAATATCAAAATCGCTCTCTGGAGCTGGCGACCCGAATCGAACGGGCGACCCCCTCATTACAAGTGAGGCGCTCTACCTACTGAGCTACGCCAGCATTAACTGCACTTCTTGATTGCCTGTGGGATTTTATCAATAATATCGCTCGCAATCAAGGAGATTTGCGTCTTTTCCCGGCTAGCCAAATCACCGGCCAGGCCGTGCAGATACACCGCATATTTTGCCGCCTCAAAAGCACTTAATCCCTGGCCTAAAAACGCGGCTATCATACCGGTAAGCACATCACCGCTGCCGGCAGTAGCCATCCCGGGGTTACCGGTCTTATTTATGTAAGTGCGGTCAGTGGCATCAGCCACTATCGTGCGGTGCCCTTTCAGCACCAGGGTTAATTTATAAGCGCGACTGAATTTACGGGCAATTGCTTCCCTTTGCGCCTGAACCTTCGCCACACTGATTCCGCAAAGCCTTGCCATTTCGCCGGGGTGCGGAGTAAAAACCACCTCTTTACTCTTTAACTTTAACCGCGGCATCGCTCCGGCAAGGGCATTCAAACCGTCTGCGTCAACAATCAGGGGTTTATTTATTTGCGTTACTATACGGCGCACCAAATCCCGGGTCGACACATTACGGTCGAGCCCCGGCCCGATTACTAAAATATCGGCCTTCTCGCTGAACTTCTTAACCTGCGTTAATGCTCCCAAAGCCACCGACCCCTCGGAAGTTTCGGGCAAAGGCAACAACATCACTTCCTTAATTTTTTGCTTAATTATTGCTCCGGCTATGCCGCGGGGAACTCCCAGAGTCACTAATCCTGCGCCGCTGCGCATCGCTGCCTCGGCGCATAAAAGCGCTGCCCCGGAAAATTTCAAAGAACCCGCTAATATCAGGATACTGCCGAAGTCGCCTTTTGCAGCATTACTTCTTCGGCGTAACAATCGCGCTGGCAACCGCATAATTTTTTACGTGTGATATCGAAACATGCACTTCGAAATTTTTGCCTTTATTATTCAAAATCTTACAGAAGGGTTTGCCGTCACGGTCATTAAACACCTGGACGTCCTTCCAGGTCAGGCTCTTATCGCCCATCGCCTTAAAAACTGCCTCCTTTGCGGCAAACCTTCCGGCAAGGTGTTGGTAAAGGCTCACCCGGCCCTTGGCGCTATCCAGTTCCTCTTTGCTAAAGATACGGCTGAGGAAACCCTTCCCCCATTTCTCCACTGCCTGACGCAACCTCCTGACCTCGGTAATATCTACGCCTGTGCCAGCGACCATCTTATTTAATGAGTATTTTCATTTCGCGCACCGCGCGCTCCAGGCCTGCCAGGGCTGCGCGGCAGACAATGGAATATCCGATATTTAATTCTTCAATCGCTTTTATTTTCGCAATGCGCGAAACGTTATAATAATTCAGACCATGCCCGGCAAAGACGCGCAATCCCCTGGTTTTGCCATAAGCGGCGGCATCTACAATCTCCTTAAAATATTTATCCTGCTCTCTGGCGTTCCTGGCATCAGCGTAGCGGCCGGTGTGCAATTCAATCATCCGCACCCCGCTCTTACAAGAGGCATCAATCTGCTTTTTATCCGGGTCAATGAATAAACTCACGTCAATGCCTTCTTTATTTAATTTAGCCGCTGTTTCTTTTACGCGGCGCAGATTAGTCCTGACATCCAGGCCGCCTTCGGTGGTTAACTCCTGCCTTTTCTCCGGCACCAGCGTAGCCTGGTCGGGCTTCAACCTGCAGGCAATATTTACAATATCCCGCGCCAGCGACATCTCAAGGTTAAATTTCGTCTTCACCGCCTTCTTTAAAAGATAAAGGTCCTTCTCTTTAATATGGCGGCGGTCTTCTCGCAGGTGCGCCACGATAGCGTCTGCCCCCGCTGCTTCGGCAATGCAGGCGGCGAATACCGGCTCGGGTTCGATGCCGTGACGTATCTCCCTGATGCTGGCAATATGGTCAATATTAACGCCTAATCTCATTTCTCAATTAAAAATTGCTCATCTCGCCCTTGGCGTACAACCAGAGTATCACTGCCAGCAGCAAGGCAATGAGTTTTAACCAGGGGTGATAAACTAACCAGGAAGCAAATTTTGAAATAATATTTTTTTTAGCCATTTTTCCTGGTAACCAGCTCCTTCATCTTATAGAGCAACTCTTCCCTGCCCATATCGCGGTATAGCCTGCCTTTATAAACTAAAGAGATATCATTTCTTTCCTCCGATACCACCAGGATTACCGCATCCGTCTCTTCGCTTAACCCCAGTGCGGCGCGGTGGCGGGTGCCGAAGATACGGCTTAAATCCTCCTTCTGGGTCAGGGGAAAAAGACATCCTGCGGCGATAATCCGGCCCTGTTGTATGATTAAGCCGCCGTCATGCAGGAGGCTGTTGGGAGTGAAGATGGTCTGGATTAAATCCGCGCTGGTAGCAGCGTCAAGCAACACCCCGCTCTTAGTGTAGGGGGTGAGTGAATTGCTTTTATCTATGGCGATAAGCGCTCCGATTTTTGCCCGGCAGAGGCTCTCTACTGCCTGGGATACCTGGCTTAATACCTCGTCGAGTTGTTCCCTCGGATTAACGCCCAGCAGGTTTCTCTGGCCCAGGCGCGCCAGGCCCTGCCTGATTTCGGGCTGGAAGATAATGATAAACGCCAGGATTGAAAGAGCAAAAAGTTTGGCAAATAACCAATCCAGCACATCAAGCCTGAGCCTTTGGAAAAGGAAAAACGCCATCAAAAGTATGATGATGCCCCGCAATACCTGCCTCGCCCGGCTGTTGGCAAAGAAAAGCAGGAGATGGTAGACTATGAACCAGAGGATTAAAATCTCGATAACCGTTTTTAAGATAGAGACGTTATTCATGCTCTTTGTATTGCCCCCAGGACCTTTAAGGCCTGCCTGACTTCTCTGACATCGTGCACCCGTACGATATGGGCGCCGTTTTTCACTGCCAGCACAGAACTGGCGACCGTGCCGAAAACCCTCTCTCCCGCAGGGGCATCGAGTATCTTGCCGAGAAATGACTTGCGCGAAGTGCCGACCATAATGGGTTGTCCTAACACCTTGAATTCTTCGAGCCGGTTTAGAATCTCCAGGTTATGCGCTAAGGTCTTGCCAAAACCAATGCCGGGGTCAACAATGATTTTTTCCCGGTTAATGCCTGCGTCAAGCGCCCTGTCCCTGGCGCCTCTCAAATAATCCAATACTTCATCTATGAGCGATTTATAAAGCGGATTTCTCTGCATGCTGGCAGGCGTACCCTTCATATGCATAACAACCACTGCGGCTTTATAGCGCCGCACTATACCCGCCATCTTCTTATCCCTTAGCCCGCTGATGTCGTTTACGATGCAAGCGCCGTTATCCAAGGCCTGCCTGGCTACTTCGGCTTTATAGGTATCAATAGAAATAGGGACCTTTATTCTTTTGGCCAATGCTTTAATGACGGGGATGACGCGCGCTAATTCTTCTTTGAGCGCAAGCCGCCTGGCGCCCGGCCTGGTGGACTCGCCGCCGATATCAATACTATCCGCTCTCTCCCCGATTAACTTCTCAATGTAAGCAATAATTTCATTTATATTATTGATGCCCTTGCGGTAGAGCCCGTCCCCGCTGAATGAATCAGGGGTGGTGTTGACGATGCCCATAATATGCGCACGCCGGGTGAGATTTAAATTATGTTGCCCGAGCCTCAATCTGAAGCCGCTTCTTTCGTAGTCCGCTAAAATACGTGATAAGTCGCGGGATAAAAGCCTTAATCCGAATGGCTGGCGCTGCAGTTTTTCGCTCAGGCGCCGCAGTTGCGCTGAGTTTCCGATTAAAAGGCAGTCGGTTTTTCGGGCTTGCCCCGTCAGGGAACCCCGCGCTATTGCCGCATCAGCGCCCAGAGAAAGCATCTCTTGTTTAAGTATATTGGCTGCGATACTGGATAGGGAATTCAGCTTGACCAGGAAGGTAATCGCCTTAGGCAGCATAATCTTGATGCCGTAAGGGTCAACCCCGATATCCCGCATGATTTGTTTTAATTCCTGCTTACCGGATATCCTTAAGACGCGCATGAACAGTTTAAGTACCGGCCTCTTTCTCCTGGGTAGTTATGCCGACGAGGCGCTTCACTTCTTCGCCGTCGAGCACCTCTTTTTCCAACAGGGTTGCCGAAAGAATCTTCAATTTATCCGCGTTCTCCTGCAATAACTTCTTGGCACGGGCATAACCCTCGTCCACGATTCTTTTTATTTCTTCGTCGATTAGGCGGGCGGTTTCTTCGCTGTAGTTTTTCTCTTCCATAATGTCGCGGCCGAGAAACAGCAAGCCGTTTCTCCTGCCGAGGGTGATGTTACCCAGTTTCTCCGACATCCCCAGCTGGCAGACCATATAACGCGCCATATGCGTCGCCTTTTCCAGGTCGTCCTGGGCGCCGGTAGTGATATCGTCAAGATTTATCTCCTCGGAAGCCCTCCCTCCGAGCGTAGCGGTAATCCTCGCCAGTAATTCCTTGCGGGTAAGGTAATGTTTGTCCTCGGCGGGCGCAACAAAGGTGTAACCGCCAGCAAGCCCGCGCGGTATAATGGAAACTTTCTTTAAGGGGTCATTCTCCGGGATAAGCAGGGTCAGAAGGGCGTGGCCCGCCTCATGAAAAGCGGTAATCTCCTTTTCTTTCCTGGACATAATGTGGCTCTTTTTTTCCGGGCCCATCAGCACCCTTTCAATGGACTTCTCAAAGTCCGACTGCTCTACCGCATCTTTGTTATGCCGTGCGGCAATAAGCGCGCCTTCATTACAAAGGTTCGCTAAATCCGCTCCGGAAAATCCCGGGGTCTGGCTGGCGAGAGATTTAAGGTCTACGTTGGCGGAAAGCTTGATTTTGCGGGTGTGTACCTTAAGTATCTCCTCCCTGCCCTTGATATCAGGCAGGTTCACGATAATATGCCGGTCGAACCTGCCCGGACGCAATAATGCCGGGTCAAGGGTATCGGGACGGTTCGTGGCAGCAATCAAAATTATCCCCTGGCTGGCATCAAAACCATCCATCTCTACCAAGAGGGCATTCAGGGTCTGTTCCCGCTCGTCGTGTCCGCCCCCTATCCCGGAGAAACGCAATCTCCCTACGGCATCGATTTCATCGATGAATATAATGGCGCCCTTGCCCGAGACCTTGGCGGCCTTGCGGCCCTGCTCGAATAAATCGCGCACCCGCGATGCGCCGACCCCTACAAACATCTCCACAAAATCCGAACCACTGATGGAAAAGAAAGGCACCCCTGCCTCGCCGGCAAGCGCGCGGGCAATAAGCGTTTTCCCGCAACCCGGAGGGCCCACCAACAACACCCCCTTGGGAATCTTGCCGCCCAATCTCTGGAATTTCTTGGGGTCTTTTAAAAACTCAATGACCTCCTGTAATTCCTCCTTGGCTTCGTCTACCCCCGCCACATCGTTAAAGGTTGCCCGCTCGTCCTCCTTTTCGCTGTGGATTTTAGGGCGGCTCTTGCCGAACGATAAAACGCGGTTGCCGAGCTGTTCCCCGCGGTTTGCCATTATCCACCAGAAAAATATCAATAGGACCACCGGGCCGAGGGAATAAAAAAGGTTTGCCCAGATGGTGCGCGGCGGCTTGACCTCAAAACGCTTGAGGTTCTGCCGCATCAGGTTCAAGAGCTCGGTGTCGTTATCCGGGATGTTCAGGAAAAACTTGGTATTATCGCTGAACTCCCCCTGCAGGAGGGTTTCAATCTTGGTCACGGATTTAATCCTCTCCGGATTGTCCTTGAGGGTTTTGTAAAAATCGCTGTAAGTTATTTCCCGCGGTACGCCCGTAACCGAGACATTAAGCGAGCTGATCAGCAGATAGAAGATAAGGATTGCGAATATCCAGCCAAAAGGGAAACGCTTAAAGATGCCTTTCTTTTTTGGGGTAGGGTTGCCTTGTGCCATATTTACACCTCAACTTTTTAGAAGTTTATTATATATTTAACTACCTATAAAATCAAGTATTTATTAACTTTTACGGAAAACCAGGCAGGACTGGCGTTTTAGCAGTGACAGGCCCCGGGGCAGGTCTACTACGGAGCCTGGCGGGCGGTTATAAATCAGGTCTTCTATCTCGCGCATATGCCGAAAGGTGAGCCGGCGGGTATCGCCGCTTAAACGCTGGATGTGTAAACGCAATAGCAGCCGCTTTAAGGACAAAGGTAACTTAAGAAATTCCTTAAGTGTGATGCTGGCGGCGCCCTTCCTCATCTTTCTCTTTGCCTGCGAAATTAAATAATCGTAATCGCATCCTGCGCTAAGCGCCAGATTTGCCAGGACTTCCTTGATATTGCGGTTGTATTTTTTCTCCAGGAGCGGTAAAAGGCGGTTGCGTATTTTATTGCGCAAATAGATATCTTCCAGATTGGAAAGGTCGGTACGCGCCTTAATCTTTTTATTTCGCAGGTATTTTTCTATTTCCCGGCGCCTGACTTCAAGGAGAGGGCGGATAATTTTAAACTTTCCCATTCTTCTCTCGGGCAATATCCCCGAGAGGCCGTATAAGCCGGTGCCCCTTATGATGCGCATCAACACCGTTTCCGCCTGGTCATCGAGGTTATGGCCGAGGGCAATCTTTTTGGCTTTAATCTTTCTGGCTACCCTGAATAAAAAAGCCAGGCGTGCGTTCCTGGCAATCTCCTCCAATGAACCGCGCCCGGCTAATTCCTTGATATTTATCCGGCCGCAAGTAAAAGGTACTTTTAATCTATGAGCCAGGTTTTCCACAAACCGCCTGTCCCCGGCGGAATCTTTCCTGAGCATGTGGTCGAGATGTGCGACGTGAAGGTTAAGCCTCAACTCTTTACTTAAACTCTTTAATATATAAAGCAGGGCGACGGAATCCGGGCCTCCGGAAACCCCTACCACCACTTTATCGCCTTTGCTTAAAAGACGCTGTTTTTTAATCGCGCTTCTTACCTTGTCCGGAAGCATTCCGCGTTCCTTCCTCAAGAGACCCGCTCGTTCCCCCGTCATTATTTATTACCGCCGCTGATATTATAGATATCTAAAAGTTGCAGCCGTGTCGCCTCCAGGCGGGCGGTAAAAACATTTACGAGCCTCTTGAGCAATTCATACCCCAGGTCAGGATTTTTTTCGCATTTCTCTCTTAGGCATTTCCCGTCCAATACCAGTGCCCGCGTATTTTCTACGGCTTTAGCGCTGAAGCGATAGCGATACGGAGAAATAAGCCAGGACCATCCTAAAATATCCCCTTCGTGGATAGTCTGTATTGTAATCTCGCGCGGCTGCTCTATATAGATGGCTACATTTCCGCTGCGGATAAGATAAAATTTATCCGCGGATTCCCCTTCCTTGAGGATGACCTCTCCTGCTCTAAATACCGCGTGCGAGGTGCAACCTACGATAAAATCAATATATTTTGCCGGCAATCCTTTGAAAAATGAATGCTGCTTTAAAATGGGTTCCAGGGTTTCCATAATTGCCTCCTTCTTGTTAAGGCACGGGCGAAATAACAGCTTGTGCAAAGGCAGGGATAAAATATACGGCGGCGATAAATATAAGGATTGAGCGTTGCATCTAGGGATTTGCGGCGGAGATTCTATCGGCCCGGTTTCCAATGCATAAAATCTGATTAATACTTCCGTCATCCCCGATGATGGCTTTATTTGTCCATAATACGCACACCCGCTCGCCCCTACTGTTTATATTCTCGTTCTCGTTTACGGAATGGCGTTCGGGATTTTCCACGATATCTTTAATCATAGCCACCAAATCTTCGCCGGATAAATCTTTTTCGGAAACGATGGTCCCAATGACATTTTTGCCCACTATCTCTTTCTCATGAAAACCAAAGAACCTCTGGGCAAACTGGTTAAAAAAAGTAATATTGCCTTTGGTATCCATAATCAAAATAATGCTGTTTGCATTCTCTACCATTTGCCTATATTTTGCTTCGCTTGCTTTTAATGCCTTCTCCCGGGCTTCCAATTCCAAAATCCGCTGACGCGCCGAAGTCAATTCAGATACAACCTCTTCCCTGGTTTTATCTTGATTCTCCATATGGGTTTTCTCTTGTTAAATCTGGTGGCGGCGGCTGGATTTAAACCAGCGACTTATCGGGTATGAGCCGACTACTCTATCAGGCTGAGTTACGCCGCCGTCGCTCGCTAGAGCTTATTCTATGCTATCAAGTAAACAGATAGCGATTCTTTTGCTTTTACCTACATACTACATACTAACTACTACCTACTAGCTAGCGACGTTGACTGCTACTTATTAAGGACTTCAATGAGCACGTGCGCGGTATCGCTGTTACCCCGGCTGTCGGTCACGGTAAGGGTTACCGTAAAATGCTTGGGGTCGTAGGAGCCGCTGTAATAGGTATTGACCGCCTTCGGCTTGGTAGAGGTATCCCCGTCGCCGAAATCCCATAAGTAAGAGGTTATTTTGGCGCTGCTGCCGCGGGAGGCGGAGCCGTTAAATTTTACCTTTAACGGCGCGTAACCCTTTACGGGCTTGGCAATGATAATTGCTTTTGGCTGCAATGTTATTGCCGGCAATTCTTTTTTCTTCGGCGCCGGAACTGCCTGTTCCATTACTTCAGCCATCTTCTGTTGCCGCTCCATTTCGCCGCTTAGCTCTTGCGGGCTTTCTAACGCAGAAGTCAAGGGCTGGCTCAGGGGTTGCGCGGGCGCTGCCTTAACCGGCGCCTGCACAGGCGGCTCCGGAGGCTGGATAGGCGGTTGCGGCAATGCAGTTGCGGCCGGCGCCGGAGCCTCCTCTTTAACAACCTCTGCCCCCGCTCCTGCGGGCTGCTCTAAAGTCAAATCCTTCTGGATATAATTACTCAAATACTCCCTGAATCTGGCGATGCGCGCTGCTTCCCTCTCGTCCTGCTCCTGTTCCCTTTTCTTTATTTCTTCGCGGTATCGGGGATTATGCTCATAGCGGTAATCGGAGACTGCCACAAAAGGAACGCGCAATATCCCCCCCAAAAACTTCAGGGCCATCAAGGGTGGGTCTACCACCGTCTCCTTAAAACGGTTCTCGATTTCGCCCATCTTTTTATAGTAATACTCTACCAGCCGGTAGCGCCTCCTGAAACGCATCTTGGCAGTAAGCAGGTCTTCCGGCACGCTGTTGTTCCTGCCTGCGGTATATTCCAATATGGGGTAGCCGTTACGGGAAACTACGTATCCCTTTTCGTACGGTTTTTCTCCGTGCTGGAATTTATAGGTCGCGCAACCCGACAGCAATACCGCCAGAATCAATACCACGATAGTCTTTTTCATATGGATATCCCCTTTTCTTTAAAAAATACCTTTTAATCAGTAATACATTACAATATAAATACTGCCTGGTCAAGGGTTAAACTATCTTACTCTTTAACCTCGGGGGCCTTCACGCCGAAGATATCGACCTTCTGCTTAAAAAAGGGCTCTACGCTGGAGGACATAAAATGTTTATAGAAAAGATACGCCCCCATTATAACCAAAGCCAGGATAATCAATTTTTTTATCATCCGCCTCTCCTTGCTATCTTAAGATACGGCGCATAAAAAGTATAAACCCCACGGCGAGGGCATTCAGCGAAGCGATCAATACCACCGCTGCCGCAATGTCCTTTACCAGTTTGATAAGCGGGTGGTTTTTGCGGGTGAACATGTCAATCATCAATTCCACGGCAGTATTAAATATCTCGGCTATAAATACCAGGGTAATGGTAAGGCAGAGGGCTACCAGTTCCAGCCCCTCCAGCCGTAATATTACTCCCAAAAGCATCGCAACCGCGCCGGCGATAAAGATGATGCGCATATTGCGGTGGTAGAGAAAAAGGTAGATTATGCCCTTGGCGGCGAATTCCGCGCTCCTGGTAAAGCCGCGTAAAGGAAAAATATGTTTTAGCCGGCGCACGCGTTTTCGCATTCTATTTTTTACGATAGGCGTCCAGATATGAATCGCAGTAGATCTGCTTGTTCAAAACCAGCTCCGCGGTAATCAGGGCATCCATCAGTTCTTTATCGGTAGGGTCAAGGATCGCGGCGTCCAGGCCGAAAGCCACCGCCATCGTTAAAAAGGTGCGGTTGATGAGGCTGCGCGCCGAAGTGCCCTGCGAAACATTGCTCAAGCCCACCACCGTCTTGGGCGAGGGCTCTGAGATAATCTTAAACTCGGCGATAACCTCCAATATCTCTCTAATCTGGACCTGGGCGACATTGACCGGCAGGATAATCGGGTCGAGATAAAGATTTTCAACCGGAAAACCCTGTTCAGCGCAGCTGGCTACAATCTCCGCCGCCAATTCCAGGCGCTGGTCTTTATTTTGCGGGATACCCTTGGCGCTGATGGTCAGGCCGATGAGTTTGGCATTATATTTTTTTGCCAGCGGCAGGAGTCTGTCTAATTTTTCTTTATCGGCGGTAGTGGAATTGATAATCGCCTGATTCTTTAAAACCTCAAGGCCCGAAGCGATAACCTGTGGCTTGCTGGAATCCAAAGCCAGAGGCGCAGTGGTTGCCTCCTGGATAGTCTCTATTAACCACCGCATATCGCCGGCCGGGTCACGCGATGCCGGGCCGCAGTTTACATCCAGGGCGTCGGCTCCGCATTTAATTTGCTTCAGGGCAAAGGTCTGGATTACGGACTTATTCTTCTCCTTAATCGCCCTGCCGATATCGCTATACATCCCGTTAATCAATTCGCCGATAATAAACATAGTTATTCGTAATTGGTAATCCGTAATTGGTAACTCGTAATTTCTTAAAAAAATTACATTTACGATTTACGAATTACGATTTACGGAATTCATTTCTCATTAATTCTTCTATATACTTATTCACTTCCTTGATTGCCTTGGGATGGCGCATCACCAGTATATCCGCTCCTGCCTGCAATAATGCCGCGGCAGTAACCGCCTCCCAACTTATGCCGCGCGCTGCCTCATCGCCCCATTCAGGGAATTCCCGCGAACTCGCCCTCGCTTCCTTTGCCCTCCAGGACTCCTGCCCCACTAAACAGATAAACGGCATTGCCAGGGTTTTATCGCCTGCCAGGGCTGCTAATCTTGCGCGCTCCATAATAGAATAGGCATATTCCAAGCCGTAACCCAGAGCGCCGATAGTTGGGTTAATTACAATACGTTCAAGCGGCAACCCCATATCGGAAATAAGGATATTGAGTTGCTTGGCAATATTGACGTCAATGGGCGATTCGGCAATGATATTGTGGCCGTCGGCTAAAACCGCCGCGGTCAGGGTCTTGTAATTATCCTGCACCGCGTCGCCGATAAGGCAGCGTTCCCCCTTAGCCGCTTCCGAACAGGCAGGCAGAATAAGGTTATCCTTAGCGTCATCGCCGCAGCCCAAAATAATCAAAGGCACGTCCGTCGTCTTTAATAACTCTTTTACCAGTCCTGTTTCGTCTTTGGCGTTTTTATTTCCGTAGTCCGGGTGCGCGCCCTGGAGTTTCAGGCATAAAAGCCCGGCGCGGTATTCCTGCACGCATTTTTTCGCCCAGCGCAGGGGGTCCTTCAGAATATCGCCGTAAGCATTAAGCAGCTCGGCCGGCCACTCCGCGGGATAAACATCCCAGATTTCAAAGGCAAGGGCCGGCTTATGCGCAATATTACCCTCGCGGAATAAAAAAGGAAGGGACTCCTCGGCGCCTACCTTAACCGTAGTTTTACGGCTGCCGCCCGCTTCTTTGGTGGCGCCGATAGTAACGTTCGCCACTCTACCTGACCATTTTTCCAACAGCGGTTCATTTTTCATCTATAATATCCTGTCTTTTAGTTTACGCAGCACTGCCAGGGCAGGCGCGTTATTCTCTAATTTCATTATGGAACTACCGTTAAGGCTGATACGGCTGATTCCCCTGTCCAAAGGCACATATCCGAGAAATTCAAGGCCTGAACCGACGAGCGCCTTCCTGTTTTTTGTGGCGCGATACTTATCCGCGAGCGCAACGCGGTTAATAAGCAGCAAACTTTTGCCGGTTTTAATTTTTAATTCCCTTGCCAGCCCGATAATCCTCCTGGCTGCCCTTAATCCCGCCGGCGTAACATCCGAAATCACCAGAATCGCATCTGCGCTGCGGGTAGTGCGGCGGGAAAGATGCTCCAGGCCCGCCTCATTATCAATGACGATATAATCGTAATCCCCGATGAGTTTGGCCATAATATTACGCAGCACGTTATTCACATAGCAGTAGCAACCGGGGCCTTCGGGCCGCCCCATAGTCAGGATGTCAAAACCCTCGGCCTCCTCTACCGCAGTCTGGATTTCGTATTCGATAAACCTCTCCTTAGGCATACCCGAAGGTATCCTGGAGGGGTCTTCGGCAATCTTATCTAAAATAGCCCCGATGCTTTGCTCGGATTTAACCCCCAGCGCCTCAGCAAGATTGCTGTTGGGGTCGGCGTCCACTGCCAATACCGAACCGCTCTTGCTTTCCCGCAGCAACCTCACCAATAAAGCGGCAAGTGTGGTCTTGCCTGTCCCGCCCTTACCCGCCACTGCTATGACATAGCCCATTGTTTAATTATGATTACTGTATTTTACGCCGGGAAACCGCAATAAATCGGTGTGGGGAAAAAATAACGCTGCCATATATTCTTCCATATACCCCGGCTCTATCGATAATTCAAAATAAGTTATCTTTCTGGCAATCTCCGCGGCCTTCTCGAGCGCCTCGTAAGACAAAAGCATCTGGCGCGCTCCGGCAAGAGAACTGTTGCCTACAAAGATAAAGCGTTTACGCTCCACGTCGGGCAGCAAACCGATGTTTACGGCATTGTCAACATCCAGATATGTCCCGAACCCGCCGGCAATAAAAATCTTTTTTACCTCTTTAAAATCCAGTTTCATATGCCGGATGAGGCAGGCGGTAGCAGAATATATCGCGGCCTTGGCGCGCTTGATATTTTCGATATCGGCCTCGCTGATAACAATATCCGAAGAAGCTCCGTTTTCCTCCTTAAAGGCGACTACAAATTCTTTCCCGAATTCCGCGTCGCGGATACGTTTATGACTGACATCTTTAATTTTACCGCTCTTATCCAACAGGCCGGCCTTGAGCATGCCGGAGATGATATCAATATAACCCGAGCCGCAGATACCGCGGGGCTTGACGCTGCCGATGGTCTCGTAATGGACCTCCAAGTGCCTGGTATCAATTTTAACCTTCTGTATTGCGCCGATTGCCGCGCGCATGCCCGAGCTTACCCCCGAACCCTCAAATGCCGGGCCTGCCGAGGCAGCACAGGAGATTAAAAATTCCCTGTCGCCCAGGACAATCTCTCCGTTCGTCCCGATATCAATAAGGACGCCTAACTCGCTCTCTCTGTCCAGGCCGCAGGACAATACCCCGCTGGTTACGTCCCCGCCGACATAACTGGCTACTCCCGGGACGCAGGCGAGCAAACCTCGCGGATTGATACGCACCCCGATTTCCGAAGCCCTGATGGTAGGGGTAAAATTTGAGGTAGAGACATAGGGCTCCTTGCGGATATGGGTAGGGTCAATACATAACAACAGATGTATCATCGTGGTGTTGCCTGCCGCCACTAAAGATGCGACATCGTTCAGGTCTATCTTGTGCTCTTCAGTCAACTCCTGGATAATCTGGTTCATACAATCTATTACTGCCAGGTGCAGTTTTTCCAATCCCTCCTGCTCCCGGGCATAGACGATGCGGGTAATCACGTCGCTGCCAAAAGTAATCTGCTTGTTGTAAGTGGCTTTGGTGCCGATGATTTCTTTGGTGTTAAGGTTCACCAGTTGGCCGCTGATGGTGGTGGTCCCGATATCAAAGGAAAAACCGAAATTCCTCGCCGAGGTATCTCCCGGCTCTACCAGCACCACTTCGGTAGCGCCTTCTCTTTTACCTAAGGTTACGGTAACCTTCCAGTCCGCATCCCGCAATAATTCGCCGAGCTGGCGGATATTCGACAGGCCGGTGTGCAGCACCGGGATATCCTGGGAGCGGCTGATTTGGCGGTAAAGCCTTTCTAAATCGCTGACCTTATCGTTTAAATCGGGTTTGGGTAAAGCAAGGTATAACTTGGTTGTCAGGGGGGAATAGGTAAAAATATCCTTACCGATTCTTGCCTTAGCCGGCTCTACTTCTTCGGCGTCGGAATAAATCTCCTTTATTCTGGCGTGGATTTCCTGTGGAGTAAGGCCTTCAAGGCTCAAGTGCGATTCCTGCGGAATCTCCACTTCCAGGTCGCTCTGGATGACGCTAAGGCAGGCCAGATAGATATTTTTTTTCTTTTCCTCAAGGGTGATGATGCCGGTGGGCTGAGTAATTACTTTACCGCTTTTAATAATAACCTTGCACCTTCCGCAGACGCCGTCTCCGCCGCAGCTGGAATTGATGTAAATGCCCGCCGACACTGCCGCGGTAAGGATTGTGGTGTCCTTCGCAACCTCTATGGTCTTGTTATCGGGATGAAAGGTAACCTTGAATTTTTCCATCTCCTGATACTCGATTTTACGGGTTTTGTCTTGGCTTGTTCTCGCAGCACCGCTCGTCCTGCCCCTCCGAGGCGGGACTCGCTTGGAGTTTCTGCTCGCTCTCACCGACCTCTATTTAGCGGGTGAACCCTGGCCGCTCGCATAAACTACATGCTCACTCGAATCAAGCCAAGCCACCCCTAAAAATCAAGCATTAATAAATCTATTTGATTTATCGCAAATTACAAGTTCTTTAAGAACGACGGTATCCCTGTCGCTTCTTTCGGGCCGACGTAAACCCGCCAGCCGGATTTCTCCTCAAGTTCTCCGCTTATCACCGCGACATAGCCGGGTATAATCAGGCTGTTATGCTTGACGCTGTCCTTTACCGCGAACTTGTTTAGAAAATCCGCAATCTTATCCGCGGTGAACTTCTCCGCTGCCCAGGCCGTCAATACCGACATCCCTTCGGTATCCACGCTTAAGATAAAACTCGGGATTTTGCTCGCTTCCACCTCTCCCAGCACCGTATAATAGGTCAGGGAAAAATTAGTGGTAACCAAAAGCGGAGACTTTTCGTTGGCGCTCCCGATGCTGTAAAGTTTAGGCTCAATCTGCAGCGGCTTCTGGGGATCGGTGTAAATATTCTGGCGAAGGGTCAAAAGCGGAAGAACCTGCTCCCGCCGTACCCCTTTCATCAGGACGATACCCGCATATTTGGTAATATAGGTGGCGGCTGCGATTACTTCCTCGTAA
Organism: uncultured Planctomycetales bacterium; assembly: GCA_964456925.1. Taxonomy (GTDB): domain Bacteria; phylum Omnitrophota; class Gorgyraeia; order Gygaellales; family Profunditerraquicolaceae; genus JBAZKK01. Next base: position 7,293 of record CAYWCX010000015.1, on the reverse strand, counting down.
GGGTCTTTGCGCTCAACTACCGTCAAGACCGGATAACCTAAACTGCGGTTAGATTTTTTCAAGGCCTGGCGCCGCACCTGCACCAGGTCCCAGATTTGAGCCGCAATATCTGCTCCTGCGCTATCCAGGATTAAATCCTCTACCCCCTGTTTCATTAATTCGGCGGCAAGCTCTGCCGTCGCATCAAGGCTATCGGCAGAAACCACCAGCGCTGCCCCGAACTCCTTGGCTAATTTTGCGACTTCAGCAAGGTTGCTTTTCGTAGCGCGATAGATAAGAGGCCTTCTTCCCCGGATTATAGTTAAGGCTTGTTGTAAGGCCGGAACATCATCGCTCATCAGAACCAGGCCTAAGGTAGTTTTAGGCGCAATCAAATTCAGCGCCCGGACAAACCTTTCCTTGCTTGAGTTTTGCCGTAAGGCAACCAGGTTTACCTTAAGCTGCTGGCCCACGCGTTCAAACTGCAACTTATTAATTTCAGAGACCTTATCCAGAATCTCTTTATCAGGCGGGCTATCTTCGATAATGAAACCGATTCCGCAGGGATGATGGAATTTCTCCTCGTGCCTGAAAAGCACGGTTTCATTGCCTACCTCGAGCTTGTCTTCCCCCTCGCCGATGGTGACGAGACGGATAGGCGGTTGACTGGCTGCCTCCAGTATCTTTTTGGCCTCCTCGCTTAAATAAGGGCACTTGTCAATACTGACTGCTTTTTTCGCCAATTGCATCGCAAAGGCAAGACAGGTGACAAAACCGCATTCACGGCAGTTGGTTTTCGGTAAAAGTTTATAAATATCTAAACCGGATAACGCCATTGCAGTAAAAATCCTTTCTTCCTAGTTGTTAATCAAACTCGCGAGATAACCCGCCCCAAAACCATTGTCAATATTTACCACTGCCACTCCCGGCGAACAGGAGTTAAGCATGGTTAGTAACGAAGACAATCCTCCAAAGTTTGCGCCGTAACCGCAACTGGTAGGCACGGCAATCACCGCCGACCTTACCAGGCCGCTCACCAGGCTGGCCAATGCCCCTTCCATCCCTGCCACTACCACAATTACCTTCGCCTTTCTGATTTCAGCTATCCGCTCCATAATGCGGTGCACGCCGGCAACTCCGACATCATAAATACGCCTTACCCGGTTGCCCATTATTTCCAGGGTCACTGCCGCCTCTTCTGCTACCGCCAGGTCCGAAGTGCCGGCAGATATCACCGCTATTTCGCCGGGCTTCGGGCTTTTGGGCTTCTTCACCAGGTAAGCGATACGGGCAAGCGGATTATATTTTAAAGCCGGCAGGGACTTTTTAAGATAAGCATAGGTACCCTTATCTATCCTAGTCAATAAAATATCCTGCTTATGCTTCAGCAGTGCCCTGGCAATCTTTCTGATTTGTTCCTTCGTCTTTCCGGGGCAATAGACTGCCTCGGCAAAACCCCGGCGCGCCTGGCGCTCAAGATCCAGATTGGCAAAACCCCGCTGGCATAATTCTGACTTATAAGCCATCTAAATATTAGTATTTCTGGAATATGATAATAAGCAGTACGATAATGAGAAGGATAGCAAAGATGTAGAAATCGTTAAAATAAAAAAAGTCGCCGAGCTTGTCTTTAAGAAAGCCTTCTTTGCCCGCGATACCGGCTTTATGGCTGGCAGGGTGAAAGTCCTTTTTAAACTCCTCCACCTCCTCGCGCTTGAACCTGAAGTATATTCCTGCAATCTTATAGGTAGGCAGCTTCCCGCTTTCCGAAAGGTTGATGACCTCTTTTTCGGAAACCCCCAGGATGATAGCCACTTCGCGTACGGTTAAAAGTTTTTCTTCCGCCACCTTATTTTATTTAGATATTTTGCCTGAGGCAATCCAGGAGTCTATTGCCTTGCGCTCAAATTTCCAGCTATCCCCTTCTTTCGAAGCAGGGACCTTGCCGCTGTTAGCCAGTTCCATAACGAACTTCAAATCCACCTCGAGATAACGCGCAAGTTCCTCGACATTAAGAAAATCGTGCAGCATCGCGCACTTGCCTTCCAGGATTGCGCCTTCAGCAATATTCAATTTAGCGGGATATATGTCGCCTTCTACGATAGCGCTGGGCAACAGCGTAAGCATTTCGCGCGCGATGACCTTGCCTTTAATCCTTCCTCCGATAATAACGTTGTCTCCGGTGATATCGCCGTAAATCACGGCGGTAGCGCCGATCGTCAGGCTCCCCTTGGTATCAAGGTTGCCCTCAAACCTACCGTTGATACGCAAGCGCACCGGGTCTTTGAAAGTAAGATTACCCTGCATCGAGGCGTCTACATCCAGAACCTTCTCTTCCTTTTTGCTCTTAAAAGCCATCCTGCCTCACCTCCTTATCGTGACAAACGGGCATCGTCTTTACCGAATGCCGTGCCTTCCAATTTTCTTAAAAATAAAAGCACGCCCAGGGCCAGGATAGTCGTAAAAAACGAGGCGCTGTAAAAACCGCACCCTGCCGCCAGGCCTATCCCCGCAACCACCCAGAGGCTGGCTGCGGTAGTCAAGCCTTTTACCCCTTCCCTCTCCCTGATAATGGTGCCGGCCCCCAAAAAACCGATTCCGGTAACTACCCCCGCTGCAATACGCGCGGGGTCCAAAGGGGCCTTATCTTTATATATATCAAAAATATACAGCGATGTCAACATAATGAGGCAGGAGCCGAGACTCACCAGGATGTGCGTGCGCAACCCCGCAGTGCGGCGATGAACCTGACGCTCTAATCCGATGAGGCCGCTTAATATTACCGATAACACCAGGCGTATGATAATCTGGCTATCGCTAAGCATATGTCACTCCTTTCTGTCCTTTTTTAAAAAGTTGATAACCCAGGCCCGCCACCATTGCCGCGTTATCGCTGCAAAGCGAGGGAGCCGGAAAATAACAAGCGATGCCTCTTTCTTTGGAGCCGGACTTGAATTTTTCCCGCAGTTTTCCGTTGGCCGCTACCCCGCCGGCAACTACCAGCCTTTTTATTTTTTTCATCTCGCAAGCCAAGAGCGCCTTTTCCAGCAGTGCGCTAAAGACTGCCTCCTGAAAAGAAGCGGCGATATCCTGTTTTTCCTCCTGCCTTAATTTTCTATCCCGCACTAAATACATCACTGCGGTCTTGATTCCGCTAAAACTGAAATCCAGCGGCTGCGCAGTGCCCGAACAGTTGAATTTTATGCTCCGGGGGTTGCCTTTCGCGGCCATCTTTTCTATTAACGGCCCGCCGGGATAACCCAATCCTAAAAGTTTAGCCACTTTGTCAAAGGCCTCGCCGCAGGCATCGTCCTGGGTCCGGCCTAACGGCTTTATTTTATCGAAATCCGCGACATAAAATAAACTGGTGTGTCCGCCGGAAACTACGAGAGCCACAAAGGGTAAAGGCGGAATTTTGCCGTTATCGAGAAATGCGGCATAAATATGACTGTAAAGGTGGTCAACTTCCAGCAAGGGAATACCGCTGGTCAGGGTTAAGGCCCTTGTAAAAGAAAGGCCTACCAAAAGCGAACCTAATAAGCCGGGGGCGGCCGTTACGCCGATTACCGCGATGTCCTTTAACCCTACCTGCGCATTTTTAAATGCGGCGTCTGTTACCGCGGCAATGGTCTCCAGCTGCATGCGCGAGGCAATCTCCGGGATAACCCCGCCGTACTGCCGGTGGAAAGAAATGCTGGAAGAAACCACATTGGAAAGGATTTTCCTGCCGTCTTTAACCACTGCTGCCGAGGTTTCATCGCAGGAAGTCTCAATCCCCAGCGCATACATCAGCGCACCACCTCCGAAACAAAAACGAAACGGTAACCTTCTCTTGCCAGGCGGGGCATCTCTTCCTGTAAAACCTCGAGGGTATTCTTGCGGTCGTGCCCGATGCCGACGGCATAACCGCGCGACCTTGCCTGGTTTTTTAACTGGTTGATTTGCGCCCTGATGTAACCGGGTTCATCCTCGTTATCAAGGAAGACGTCCCTGGCGGCAAAATCAATGCGCATCTGCCCGGCGAGTTCGCGGCAGACGGAACTGCCGGAGACAAGGCTATCCAGAAAATAAAGATGCCTCTTCTTCAATTCCCTGAATATTATCCTCATAGTCCGGGCGTCTTCGGTAGCGCGCGAACCCATATGGTTGGATACCCCCTTCGCCGCCGGAATGCTCTTTAGGTCTGCATCAATAATCCTGAAGACTTCCTGCTCATCCAGGGAAGTAAGTATGGTGTTCCTTTCAAGACGGTATTCCTCGCGCGGCTCCATAGGCAGGTGTAAGATTACCTCAAACCCGCGGCGGCTAAGCTCCCGGGCTGCCAGCGTTGAATAATGCAGGTTCGGCAGGATTGATACGGTAAGCGGATATTTTATCTTATCCATGACTGCGAAGTTACGCATATTATAACCCCAGTCGTCAATCACAATGGCGATTCTCGCCTTTACTGCCGGGGCGACGACGGCGAGCGGCGGCGGAGTGACTTTTTTCGGCCGCCTGAGCCACAGGCATATTAAAAATATGCTCTCCAGGGTCAAGGCGACAGCGAGGATTAGAATAATGATTTTATATCTCTTCATGATTGTAAAACGGAACTAAGACGCGGCTTCCTGGGAATCTTTCTTGTAGTGCCTTACTGCCTTTAAAATATCAATCGCGCGCATAATCTGGTTGTCGGATTTATAATCAAACTTTTCTTTTTGTAGCGGCTTCTCGGGCTTCTCAAGTGCCTCGGCTGCTTTATTGTCTTTGGCTGCCTCGCCGCCCGCGCCTTCGGTCTCGGGCTTGGGATTCTCCACTACGATATCCGGCTCCACCCCTTTATTGTGAATCTCTTTTCCCGACGGGGTAAAATAACGCGCAGTGGTCAGACGCAGTGCCGAACCGTCCGATAAGGGAATGAGCGTCTGGACCGACCCTTTGCCGAAAGACTTCGTACCCAGGACTATTGCCCGCTTATAATCCTTCAGCGCTGCCGCTACGATTTCGCTTCCCGAGGCCGAACCTTCATTAATCAATACCGCCATAGGCAAATCCAGGATGGGCTCTTTGCAGCGCGAAATAAATTTCATATCCGAAGAAGGCTTGCGGCCTTTGGTAGAGATGATGAGATTGCCCTTTTCGATAAACTTCTCCGCCACCCTTACCGCGATATCCAGGAGCCCGCCCGGATTATTACGCAAGTCCAAAATCAGGGCGTTCATCCCTTCTTTTTTGAGTTTCCCCATCGCAATATCCATGTCCTGCGGGGTGTTCTCGCGGAACTCCACCAGCCGGATATAGCCGATGCGGTCCTGCAGTATCCGCGCTTCCTTGATATCTTTAATCTTGATGATGGCGCGCACAATCTTAAATTCCAGAAGCTTCTTTTCGGAATCCCGCAGGACCGTAATGTTAACCACTTCGCCGGGCTTGCCCCTTAACCTTCTTACCGCCTCGGTAAGGGTCATATCGCGGGTCAACTCGTCGTTAATCTTTACAATGCCGTCGCCGGATTTTAATCCTGCCTTCCAGGCCGGGGTATCATCAATGGGGGTGACCACGGTTAAAATCCCGTCCTTAATGGTAATCTCGATTCCGATGCCGCCGAACTTGCCTTCGGTATCAATTTTAAGTTCGTTGTAACTATCGGGGTCAAGGAACTGGCTGTGGGGGTCAAGCGAAGAAATCATGCCTTTTAAGGCGCCGTAAATGAGGTTGCGCGGCTCGGGCTCATCTACGTATTCCGTCTCCACGATTGCCAGGGAATCCGAAAATAATTCCACCTGTTTATAGAGCTCGGCTTTTTTCTTGCTGTCTATCGCCGAGATTGCCGCCTGGGCGGTCAGAGCGATAACCAGACACAAGGCTAAACCCAGCGCAACCCTTTTAGCCATTTTTAAGTTTCTCCTTCAGGATTTCCTGCACTACCTTGGGATTGGCTTTACCGCCGGTCTTCTTCATCACCTGACCTACCAAAAACATCAGGGCGCTGCTCTTACCCAGGCGATAATCCTGCGCAGACTTGGAGTTTTCCTTAATGACTGCCTCGACCTGGACGTTGAGCGCCGTAGTATCGGAAATCTGAATCAGGTTTTTTTCGGTAATAATGGCCCCGGCGCTTTTGCCGCTGTCTATCATCTCGGTTAATACTGCGCTGGCAGCGAGGTTGGAAATCTCGCCGTCTGCCCAATAACGCACCAGCTCTATTAAATCGCCGGCAGTTATGCCCAGCGCCCCCAGGGCGGAATTCCTGTTATTTATTTCAGAGCGCACCGGCCCATTCAAAAAATTAACCATGGTTTTTTTATATTTAGCCGGACAGTTGTCAAGAACTCGCCCCGCGAACTCGGCATCTTTCTTGGAGGCGACCAGGATTTTGGCATCGTACCGGGATAATCCGTAGTCTTTCATAAAACGCTCTAATTTCTTTGCGGGCAGTTCCGGGATGCTCCTCTTAATTTCTTCGATCTTCTCTTTACTAATCACGAACAGCGGCAGGTCGGGGTCGGGGAAATAACGGTAGTCCTGGGCTTCTTCTTTGCTGCGCATTGAGGCGGTCTCGCCCTTCTTTTCGTCCCAGAGCCGCGTTTCCTGAACCAGCACTTCCCCTGCTTCTAATAATGCGCCCTGGCGCCTGACCTCAAAACTTAGGGCGTCTTTTACCGCCTTAAAGGAGTTCATATTCTTAAGTTCAATCTTGGTGCCGAGCTCTTTGGCTCCTCTTCTGCGCAAAGAAATATTGGCGTCGCAGCGCAGGGAACCCTTCTCCATATCGCAATCCGAAACCTCCAGATACTCTAATATACTTTTAAGTTCGGTTAAATAAGTATGCGCCTCTTCCGCGGAATTGATATCCGGCTCGCTGACTATCTCCAGCAAAGGTATCCCGGTGCGGTTAAAATCTACGACGCTGGAATTCTCGCGGTGGATAAGCTTGCCTGCGTCTTCCTCCAGATGCACGCGCCTGATGCCGATACGTTTAATCTTATCTTTCAAAGTAATATCCAAAAAACCGTTGCGGGCTAAAGGCAGGTCATACTGGGAAATCTGATAGTTCTTGGGCAGGTCGGGATAAAAATAATTTTTGCGGTCGAACTTGGTATGCTCCTGGATGCCGCAATTTAAAGCCAGGCCTACCTTAACGGCGTAATCCAGGGCAGTGCGGTTCAGGACCGGAAGCGAACCCGGAAAACCAAGGCAGACCGGACAGACCTGGGAGTTAGGCTCGTTGCCGAACTCCGTCGAACAGCTGCAAAAGGCCTTGCTGCGGGTCGCCAAGTGCAGGTGTACCTCTAATCCTATAACCGCTTCATACATTTTAATGTTTAGTAA
>CAYWCX010000014.1:4445-23234 GCA_964456925.1 uncultured Planctomycetales bacterium | reverse complement strand
TGCGGGCGTAGTTCATCGGTAGAACACCAGCTTCCCAAGCTGGATAGGAGGGTTCAATTCCCTTCGCCCGCTTTTTGATAATTAAACAAGAGTAGTTAGCAGGCAGTAGTCAGTATTTAGGAAAAAAATGCGTAGATTAAAATTAAAGTTTATCGTGGCTAACGTTGCCGTTATTGTAACAGCCATGGTGATGGCGGGATGCGCGGGGCCGGCCCTTACGGGACCGGGGATGCGGCCGATGGCGATGCCGGGCATCTACCACCGTATTGAAAAAGGGCAGACGCTCTGGAGAATATCCAAGATTTATAATGTCGACCTGGAAGAACTAATCAGGATTAACCGTATCTCCGACGCCACAAACATCGAAATAGGCCAGCTGATTTTCGTCCCTAATGCTAAAAGGGTGCAAACAACCCTTTTAAAAAGCTACGGGGACGACTTTATCTGGCCGCTCAAAGGCAGGGTCATTTCGACCTTCGGGCAGACCTTTAATAAGATGATTAACAAGGGGCTTAACATCCAGGCCCTTTCGGGTTCGGATGTGGTAGCTGCGCGTTCCGGCAGGGTGGTTTTTTATTCTCCAAACCTGGAAGGTTTCGGCAGGACCGTTATCATCGAACATAATGAAGGGTTCTCTACGGTTTATGCCAGAAATTCCCGGGTTCTGGTTAATCCCGGCGAGGAAGTACGTCAAGGTGCGGTAATCGCCAAAGTGGGTTACGGCGGCAGGGATAACAAAAACTACCTCCATTTTGAAATCAGAAAAGGGCATACTCCCGTTAACCCTTATTTTTATCTGCCATGATGAAAGACACTTGTTTCGGCCGCGAGGCATACCTCGACATCCTGGAAAAGCGCATCCGTAATTTTAAGGAAGGTTACCGCCAGAACCTCGCTATCATCGGCGACGAACTGATAGGTAAAACCTCCGTTATATTCGGGTTCCTCGGCAAGTTCTACGATAACCGCCTGATAACGGTATACCTTGAGGCGCGCGCCGAATCCCTCGCTTCTTTTGCGCAGCGTTTTATCGGTATACTGCTTTACAATTTCCTGGCTAACAGCGGGATAACCTTAAAAGAGGACCTGCGCTTCCTGATCAATAAATCCTCGGGATACATCCCCAAGACCGTCGCTAAAATAAAAATCATCCTCGCTGCCCTCGAAAAGAGAAAAAAGAATAATATCATCACCGAATTATTCTCGCTTACGGAAATCCTGAAAAGCGAGACAGGAAAATCCTGCGTGGTGATACTGGACGAATTCCACAACCTGGAAGAATTGGGGATAAAGGGGTTCTACCGCGACTGGTCAAAGTTGCTGGTCCTGCAGAAGAATACGATGTATATCATTACCAGTTCCATGAAGTTTAAAGCGCGGTCCCTGCTTTCCAGGGAGCTATCCCTTTTGTTCGGCAACTTTGAGACTATTACGGTGGAGCCGTTCGATATTAAAATCAGCGGGGCCTATCTTGACGAGCAGCTGCGCGGGGTAAAACTCGGCGATAGCCTTAATAACTTCATCATCCATTTTACCGGCGGTTACCCCTTTTATCTGAAGCTAATAAGCGAGGCGGTCGTCAAGGCCGCACAACCAAACCTCGCCGACATCCTCGAGGATATCCTTTTTGAGCCTTCCGGTATCCTTAACCAGAGGTTTTCCAATTACCTGAAGCGTTTCCTGGACCTGCCCCAGAGCCAGGATTACATCTCGATACTTTACCTGGTCTCCAGCGGCCACAACCGCTTTAATGATATTGCCAGCCTCTTGCATCAACCCAAAAAGGAATTGAAGGTCAAGTTAAATTATCTACTCGAGGTCGATGCTGTTACGCGGCTGGGGGATTTCCTTAAGATTAATGACCGCGTTTTCAGTTTCTGGCTGAGGTTTGTTTATCAGGGCAAGCTCAATTCCCTTACCTTTGACGCTAAAAATCAAAAGATTGTTTTCCGGGACAAACTTACGCAGATGATACAGGAGTTTAAGCAGCAATCCCAGCGGCCTCTTATCGAAAGGCTGGCGGAACTCCTGCGCCTCTTTGAAAACGACACCTTGCAGATAGAAAAGAAGAGGATGCGCTTGATGCATTTCCGGGAGATAAAGCCGCTGGAGTTTAACAACCGTTTCCTGCGCGAGGGGTTGCTTGGGCGCTCCGGCGACGGGATTTGGTTATTGGGTTTGAAGCGCGAGCACATCACCGAAGAGGACATCTGCGCCTTTGCCCAGGAATGCAAGAAATACCGTAATAAACTTGAACGCAGGATTATCCTTACCTTTCAGGACGTAGATGTAAACGTGAGGCTTCGGGCAATGGAAGAGAAGATTGTAACCTGGGACCTCAATAATATCAACCAATTACTTGACCTTTTTTATAAACCGCGGGTGATTGCATGAAAATCGGCGTAATCTCCGATACCCATATACCTGAACGCGCCGAAGAGATACCCGGGGTGATACTGGATGACTTTAAGGGAGTGGACCTGATTATTCACGCCGGCGACCTCGTAGAGCTTAAGGTGCTGGATAAATTAAGTAAGGCCTGCGCTAAAGTAAAGGCGGTATGGGGCAATATGGACCCTCTCGAGGTAAGGGATAAGTTGCCGCAAAAAGAAATTATCTCTCTCGCTAATTGTAAGATAGGGGTAATGCACGGCTTCGGGCATCCGGATAACCTGCCACAACTTATGGCCGATGAATTCAAAAATCAGGGTATTCAGGTAGTTATCTTCGGGCATTCCCACCGGCCGTTTAACGAGAAGATAGGTGGGGTTCTTTATTTTAATCCCGGCAGCCCTACCGACAAGGTATTTTCCCCCTATAATTCCTATGGGATATTGGAAATTAATGATACAATAAAAGGAAGGATAATCAGGATATAATTATGGATAACCTCTGGGCTCCCTGGAGGCGGGGTTATATCGGGTCTAAAAAAGGAAAGGGGTGCATTTTCTGCAAGAGCCTTAAAGCCAAGGGCGGCAACCACATTATTTTTCGCAGCAGGCATTCTTTTGCCATACTCAATCGCTACCCCTATAATAACGGCCATATCATGATAGCGCCCAGGAGGCATGTCAGGGAACTCGCAGGGCTTAAGGATTACGAGACCCTTGACCTCATTGTTTCTTTGAAAAAGGCACAAGGGCTCTTAAGGAAAGTGCTGAAGCCTCAGGGTTACAATATCGGCATAAACACATCGCAAAACGCCGGTGCGGGAATCAGCGGCCACCTGCATGTGCACATTGTGCCGCGCTGGAAGGGCGATACTAACTTTATGCCGGTCTTAAGCAATACGAAGGTCATTTCGCAATCGTTAGAGGAATTGTACCGGCAGTTAAAGCGCCATGTTAAACCAGAAGCAGATTAAACAATTCGAAGATATATTCCTGGCGCCGTATGCGATGAAGAGCTACTTAAGCCGCGGCAGGGTTTATCCCGAAAATGAGCATCCTTACCGTTCCGCTTATCAGCGCGACCGCGACCGCATCATACATTCTGCCGCCTTCCGGAGGCTGGAATACAAAACGCAGGTTTTCGTTATACATGAGGGCGATTATTACCGCACCCGGCTTACCCACACCCTGGAGGTAGCCCAGATTGCGCGTACCATTGCCGCGGGCTTAAGATTGAACATCGACCTTACCGAAGCGATTGCCCTGGCACATGACCTGGGGCATACGCCTTTTGGGCATTCCGGTGAAGAGGTCCTCAATGATCTTATGAAAAACCACGGCGGCTTTAACCATAACCTGCACAGCCTAAGGGTGGTGGATTTGCTGGAAGAGAGGTACCCGGATTTTCCCGGGATAAACCTTACCTGGGAAGTAAGGGAAGGCATAGTAAAGCATTCTTCAGCCTTTGACCGCGCAGGATGCGTTAAGGGGCTGGCGCCAAATGAGATGCCTACGCTGGAGACACAAATCGTTGACATTGCCGACGAAATCGCTTATGATAATCACGATCTTGATGACGGGCTTACCTCGGGCCTCATCAGGGAAGAGGACCTGGAAGAGTTGTCTATCTGGAAGAGACTCTGCACTGCCATACGCGGAAAGCAGCGCAAAATAGGCGACGAAATGAAGAAATACCTTATCATAAGGTCGCTTATCGACCTGCAGGTCACTGATCTTATCCAGGAGACCGAAAAAATAATCCGAAGGCTGAAACTTAAATCCTACCGCGATGCCAAACGTCACGATAAGAAGATTATCTCCTTCAGCGGGGAAATGATGCGGCTGAGGATGCCGCTGCGTAAATTCCTGATACAAAGACTCTACCACCATTACCGCGTGGTGAGGATGAGCGATAAGGCCAAGCGCTTTCTCGGAGAACTCTTCCGGGTATACGTAAACAGACCCGAGGCCTTGCCGCCGCAGGTGCAAAAGAGGATAAAAAACGACGGGGTAAAACGCGCAGTCTGCGATTATATCGCAGGCATGACAGACAGGTACGCCTTAGATGAATATAAAAAACTATTTGAGCCCTACCAGAAAGTATAAGACCTTAATTTCCTCAATCCATAGCATCTACCGGCTGGTAAACTCCACCTTTGAGCTTAAGGATTTAATCATACGCTTCTGCCGCCTGATCTGCCAGATATTCAATGCCCGTTACTGCTCGATAACAATCCTCGACCACAACAAAAAACACTCCATACTTAAAGTGCTGGTCAGCAACAGAAAAAAAGTCGTGATTGACCACAAGGGGGTTATTTCCAGCGGCCTCGAAAAGATGATTATCAGGAATGCGCGCTCCGTACGGCGCGACCGGCTTCTGGCCTTGCCGTTAATCTGCGATGATATTATCGGTATTATCATAGTCAAGCGCGAAGAGAAGCAGCCTGCCTTCGATAATTTCGACCAGGAGATATTAATGACGATGGCTGAACAGGCCACCATCGGGATAAAAAACCTACAGCTTTACGAGGAGCAGCAGAAGATCGTGGTAGGCAGCATCAAATCCCTGGTTACCCTGCTTGATACGCGGGTGCCGCAGGAATACGTCCATTCTCCCTATTTCAGCCGTTTGGTAACGGTAATCGCCCAGGAGATGCACCTCGATGAGAAGCAGATTGAAAGCCTTAAATACGCCAGCCTCCTTCACGATATGGGCAAGGTTGATATCCCGCTGGAGATACTTACCAAAACCACTAAACTTACGCCCCGCGAATACAAAATTATCAAACGCCATCCGGTTAAGGGCGCCGAGATCCTCAGGCACCTGCAGGTCTTGCGTCCGGCAATCCCTATCATCATGCATCATCACGAAAAATACGACGGCACGGGTTACCCTTCGGGATTAAAGAAGGGGCAGATTCCCCTCGGAGCGCGCATCATGGCGGTAGCAGACGCTTTTGAGGCAATGGTCTACGGCAGGCCTTACCGCGAGAGGATGGACATCAATACCGCGGTAAAGGAGATTAAGAAAAAAAGCAACACCCAGTTTGACCCCCGGGTAGTAGATGCGTTTTTGAAAGCGGTTAAAAAGATCAGTACGAAAAATTACTTGTAAGTCATTTTGTAAGAAGATATAATAAATTTGCCATGCCTGCGAAAGAAGAAGATTCCCAGCTGGAATTATTTTCGCAATCCCGTGATAACAGGGCAGATAAGGAGCTATCGCGCTCTTTTTTGAGCCGTATCAAAGGCCATGAAAAGGCGATACTTATCGCAATCGCATTCCTGATAACCGCAACCATTTCTTTTTCCCTCGGGGTGGAAAAAGGAAAGAATCTGGCGGCGCAAAGGACTAATTTACGCATTGATGTCGCCAGCAGTAAGGCGGTAGCCGGCAGCGCGAGGCAGCCGGAATTAGCGCAGCAAAAGAAGCCTTCGGAGTTTTCCGGGAAAGCCGCCGAGGCCCCGCAGAACTACACCATTCAGCTGGCAAGTTTCTCCAGTAAAACGTCGGCAGAGAAGGAGGTTGCCTTCCTGCGGAAAAAGGGATATACCCCTCTGGTAATACCCAAAGGAAAATACATTATGTTATGCGTCGGCAATTTTTCGGATAAAGAAACGGCTAGTAAGGTGCTGGCGGAATTTAAGAAACGTTACAGCGACTGTCGCGTAAGGAGGTTATAAAATAATGGCGATACATCCTTCTTTGAATTCTTCGGATAAAGACAAGAGACCCCGTTCCGTCTTAAAGCGTATCGAGCGCCTAAGGTTGATGATGGAAAAAAACCAGTGGAAAGAGGGGGACGATATTTATAAACTGCCCAAGATTAAAACGGTCAGGATTAAAATCAAGAAAGAAAAGGCCGTGGAAAAGGCTGAAACTGCTACTACCCCAGCTGCCGGCGCCGAGGTCAAGGAAGGGACTCCCGCCAAAGAGGCCCCCGCCAAAGAGGCCCCTGCAAAGGGTACGGCCAAAAAATAGATATTCATTTATGCATTCCCTCAGGGTTAAACTTAAAAAGCGCTCCTACGAAATCCTGGTAGGCAACAACATCCTTGTTTCTCTCGGCAGGCACTTAAAGAAACTTGCCCTGGGCGATACCGCCTACATTATCACCAACGCCCTCGTAAAAAACCATTACGGTAATCTTATTGCTAAATCCCTCAGGCGATACGGGTTCGGCCTGAAATTCAGGCTCATCCCGGATTCCGAAAAAAGCAAGTCCTTAAAAATCGCCTCTTCGGTAATAAAGGACATGACCCGTTATGCCGGCAATAAAAAGCTGTTTGTCATTGCTTTAGGCGGCGGGGTAGTTGGAGACCTGGCAGGATTTGTGGCTTCGGTCTATAAGCGCGGAGTCCCGTACGTTCAGGTCCCTACCACTTTGCTTGCCCAGGTAGATTCCAGTATCGGAGGCAAGACCGCGGTAGACCTCGAAGAAGGCAAAAACCTGGTAGGGACTTTTTACCAGCCGCGGATGGTATTCTGCGACACCAGGACCTTAAAAAGCCTCACCCCCCGCCAGATAAAAAGCGGACTGGCGGAAATAATCAAATGCGCCGTCATCCGGGATAAAAAGCTCTTTCTTTATCTGGAGAAACACCTGCTTCTCATCCTTGAGTTAAAGCCGCGGCAGGTGGAACGCGTTTTGCTTCCGGCTATTGCCGTAAAGGCCAGGGTAGTAGAAGCTGACGAAAGAGAAGAGAAGGGTGTAAGGACTATTTTGAATTTCGGGCACACCGTCGGTCATGCCATTGAGTCTGCCGCAAATTACCGCATTTACAATCACGGCGAGGCAATAGCCCTGGGAATGGTAGTAGCTTCGGATATCAGCAGGGAATACGGCTTTATCAATAATAAGACCCAGGAACGCATAGTAACCCTGGTTAAGGCAGCGGGGCTGCCTGTCCGTATCAAGAAGGTCGGTCTAGGCGGTATCATCGCCCGTTATTACCAGGACAAGAAATTTGTAGGCCCTAAAAACCGTTTCGTACTGATTCGCGGTATCGGAAAGACCAAAATCGTCCGTGACGTCCCGCTCCAACTGATTAAAAAATCCCTGCGAAAAACCATCTATTCTCAGGTTTAATCCCGTTTAGCCCGTCGGAATTTGAGATTATTGACACCCTGTTAAATCTATGCTATGATTAATAATAAATTTACTTCTTAGGAAGAAGGGAGACAGTAATGACCCAGGAAGCAGCAAAAATCCAGAACCCCCCGCAGGCAGCGCCGCCGGCAGAAGAAAAACAGACTAACTGCCTGGGCTGCGGTAAGCCCTTAAAGAGGATAAAACGTTATTACCGTAACGGTAAATTTTATTGCACCAAGAAATGCTGGCTGAAGGCGAAACAAGCCAAGACCAAGGAAGGCGAAGCGAAATGAAAACCCGCCGCGCCGGTATAGAAAGGCGCCGTTATCCGCGCGTCAAAAAGAAACTGGATTTTAAGGTTATGGCTGACGGTTACCGTTTTGCCACCATAACCAAGGATATCAGCTGCATCGGGGCATACTGCCACATCAGTAAATACATACCTCCCTTTACCAAGGTAGCGGTAGGTCTGGCAATGCCGCTTAAGAGCAACCGTGTTAAAAATAAAAAAGACGTCAAGGTGGCCTGCAAGGGCGTAATCGTACGTACCGAAGACGGAAAAAGAGGAGGGTTCAATATCGCTATTTTCTTCAATGACATCAAAGATTTCCAGCGCAGGAAGATAGCCCGCTACATCAGCCGGTTTTTGCCCTCCGCAGCCACCAAGGCCTAACCCCCTCCGCGTAATTTATCCTGCAAGATGGGCGAGATAAAAACACACCCTCCGGTTAAATTAATCGCAGGATTAATCTTTCGGGATGAAGATGCGGCCGAGAAAGCCAAGTCTTCCTTAGAAAGAAGGTTCGGTAAAATTGATTTTGAAAGCCCGGTATTGCCGTTTTTACACACCGATTATTACCAGGGGGAGTTCGGCGTAAATCTTAAGCGGCAATTCTTAAGTTTTCAAAAGCTTATTGACCCGGAAAATCTCTCCCGCATTAAAATTACCACCAATAAAATCGAAAAGAGGCTATCCCGGGACAATAAACGCCGCATCAATATTGACCCCGGCTATCTCGACCTCTCCAAGCTGGTCCTGGCTACTACCAAGGATTACAGCCACCGCATCTATTTAAAACAAGGCATCTATGCCGAGGTAACCTTATTTTACCAGAACAGGGAATTCAAACCTTCAAACTGGACTTATCCGGACTACCGCAGCCCAGAGTATGCCGAGATATTCAATAAGATCAGAAGCCTCTATCTATGCGGCCTTCCTACCTAGACGCCTATCAAAATTCAAGCCTGCGGAAAGTTACTGATAAAGCCTGGGCATTGCTGGAATCCTGTTCCCTCTGCCCCCGCCGCTGCGGGGTAAACCGGCTTCAGGATAAAAAGGGGTTCTGCAAAACCGGGCTCAAGGCCAGGGTATGCAGTTATATGTCTCATCGCGGCGAAGAACCGCCGATTTCAGGAAGCAAGGGTTCCGGTACGATATTCTTCAGCCATTGTAATATGCACTGCGTCTACTGCCAGAATTACGAATTCAGCCAGAAAGGGGAGGGCAGGGAGGTCGATTCCGGCGAGCTGGCGGATATGATGCTTGAGCTCCAGGCATCAGGATGCCATAATATTAACCTCGTCACCCCCACCCACGCTATGCCCCAGATTTTAAAATCCCTGCAGTCAGCCGTCAAGAAGGGGCTTACGATACCTCTTGTTTATAACACCGGCGGCTATGAACTTGCGCAAATCATTGGGCTACTGGAGGGCATAGTAGATGTTTATCTTCCTGATATGCGTTACGCGGACAATAAGATGGCAATGAGATATTCCGATGCCCCGGATTACCCCGCATATAATCAGGAGAGTGTCAGGGAAATGCACCGTCAGGTCGGTGATGCTATATTTAGCGTCGGAGGCATTATCGAAAGAGGTCTGGTTATCCGGCATTTGGTATTACCCGCGGATATCTCCGGGACAGAAAAAATAATGCGCTTTATTGCGCGGGAATTATCGCCGGATACTTATCTCAGCCTGATGAGCCAGTATTATCCCTGTTATCAGTCGGCCGACTTTCCCGAAATTGACCGCCGCATCAGTCAGGAAGAATATCAGAAAGCCCAAAACCTCATGCATGAATGCGGGCTTTATAACGGCTGGACCCAGGAGTCTTTCGGCCTGGCGCGCTTTGCCGGAATCCATATCAAGCCTGTTGCGAAAAATGAACAGCGGGATGCCTAAGAATTTAGGGGAACTGCTCACTTTAAACGCTAAAAGATATCCCCGCCGTAATGCCATTATCTTCGGCAGTAAAAAAATCAGTTACAAGGCGCTCGATGATTCCACTGACCGTATTGCCGCGGGCCTAATCCGCTTAGGCGTCAAAAAACAGCAAAGGGTAGCGATATTTTTAGACAACTGCCCGGAGTTCGTGCTTAGCTACTTTGCCGTCCTGAAGTCAGGCGCGGTGGCAGTGCCCATTAATTATATGTTTAAGATTGAGGAGGCGAGGTACATCTTAGAGGACTGCCAGGCGGTAGGGCTGATTACTTCGCGCGCCTCATTGGAGATGGCAGAGGAGCTGAGGCTTCGGGTTGACAGCTTAAAACACATTATCGCCGCCAAGAGCGACGGTACGGTTCCGGATTTGAATAACATCGAAAGCAGCGATACCGCCAGTTTAAAAAATGTTTCCATTGCGCCCGAAGAACCTGCGGTGGTAGTCTATACCTCGGGCACCACGGGTTTCCCTAAAGGTGCGGTATTATCGCATCACAATCTTATCTCGAATGCCCGGGATTGCATCGCCGCCATTAAAACGAGGGCGGGAGACTGTTTTATCTGTATCCTGCCACTGTTTCACTCTTTTGCCGCGACCGTCTGTATGAACCTGCCGCTCCTGGCAGGCGCCAGAATCGTAATTATGAAATCGGTGGCGCCTTTTAAACGCGTGATGCGCGCCGTAAGAAATAACCGCGTGAGTATTTTCGTGGCTGTTCCTTCAGTATATAACATCCTTGCGGAAATAAAATTACCCCGGATACTCGGCACCCCCTTGCTTAAATTATTCAACCCCGTCAAAATCTGTATCTCCGGAGCAGCAGCCCTGCCGGTTGAGACCTTCAGGGCTTTCGAGAAGAAATTCCGCCTGCCCTTGCTGGAAGGATACGGCTTAACCGAGGCCTCGCCGGTAGTAACTTTAAACCCCTTAAAGGGCGGAAGAAAAGCCGGCTCTATCGGGCTGGCGTTATCCCCCAACATCGCCTTAAAGATAGTAGACGATAACGGCAACGCCCTCGGTCCCCATAAAGCAGGCGAACTTCTGGTGAAGGGCCCCAATGTGATGCAGGGGTACTATAAGCAGGAGGAGGCAACCCGGCAAACCCTTAAGGACGGCTGGCTTTATACCGGCGATATGGCGGAATGCGATTCTGACGGATATTTTTATATCGTGGGCAGGAAGAAGGAAATGATTAACGTGCGCGGGCTCAACGTCTATCCGCGCGAGATAGAAGAGGGGCTTTACCGTAACCCCAAGGTTAAAGAGGCGGCGGTAATCGGCATCAAGGACCCCCATAAGGGGGAAGTCCCCAAGGCCTTCGTAGTTTTGAAGGAAGGCGAAAGCGCGACAGAACACGAAATCCTGCAGTATTTAAGGGAGATGTTCGCCCCTTACAAGGTTCCGAAATACGTTGAACTAAAGAAATCCCTTCCTAAAAACAGCACCGGAAAAATCCTTAAGCGCCTCCTGGTTTAAGCCCGGAAAATTTTTCCTTGTAAATAAGGGCGGGGTCAGTTATAATAAATACATGCGCATAAAAACAGAGTTAATCTTCCCCGGTAAATTAAAGGATGAGGCAATTATCTGCACCCTCTGCAAGAAATTCGATATTACCTTAAGCATCGTAGAGGCCTCTTTTTCTACCGAAACAGGCTGGGCAATATTGATTTTAGACGGACCGCCGGAAGAGGTAAACAAAACCCTGGATTACCTTAAAAACAAGGGCGTTAAAATCGAAAACAGCGAGGAGACTGCTTAAAAATCATGGCGAACTGCCCGAAATGCAACGCCCCTATCACGCCTTACGGATTCCCCTTTAACGGCAACTGGGCGTCCATTATCTGCCATAAATGTAAAATCAGACTATCCATCCGCGTCAAAGACTTCTATAAATGGTATCTGCTGCCTTTTGTGGCATTGTCGCTGGCAGGTCTGGTACTCTTAGGATACTCCCTGATAAACCCCGTAGCTTTAGGGGTGCTCGTCACCTTATTAAGCGCCTATTTTTATTTTACGGTCGGCTGGCAGCACACCCGCCTGGAAATAATCTAAGTTAACCTTACTACTTCACTTGTAAAACCCTCCTAAACAAATCCAACCTGCAGGATTACTGTAGACTAAAAAATTTATGTTAGATTTCGCTGCTTCCCGCGTCTATTATAATAGAAGAGGGGTAATAAAATAAAACTTGACATATATACGCCAATGGCGTATACTTTAAGCGTGGGGATAAAGTGGAAATTATTGAAACCCCTATTTTTACCAAAAAGATTAAAGGCATCCTTTCTGACGATGAGTACCGTAGATTACAGTGGGAATTGGCAGTTAAGCCTGAAGCAGGTCCACTTATCCCAGGATGCCGAGGTTTAAGGAAATTGAGATGGGCTAGTCCCGGCAAAGGCAAAAGAGGTGGGTTGCGGATTATATATTATTGGTATACGCAAGATGAAAAAATATATATGTTGCTACCTTATAAGAAGTCAGAACGAGAAGACCTGACAAAAAAGCAGCTCAAAATTCTAATGGAATTTGTCAAGGAGGACGTAATATGAGAAACAAAGATTTTAAAGATTTATTAACGAGTATCGAACAGGCTAGGCGAATACATACCGGTAAAATAAAACCCGGGAGAGTTTCTGGGTTCCATCCGATAATTGTCACAAATATCCGCAAGAAACTCCATGTATCTCAGGCCAAATTTGCCCATATAATAGGAGTTAGTATCGATACCCTCCAGAATTGGGAACAGGGGAGGAGAGTGCCCGAAGGCCCTGCCCTGGCATTGCTGAAAGTAGCAGAAGCTAACCCGGAAGCTGTCATAAGGGCCCTGCACGCATAGTATTCCTCTCCATAAGGTAGAATCCCCCCCCCATTGACAAACCTCCCATTAGGCGTAGAATAAACCTTAGTTATAAAGAGGCATAAAATGGGTTTAAAAGTAGACACAATTAAAGGCAACTCTCCAAGATAGAAGGGGGTTACCTTTTTTGATAAGAAGGGGGGGTATGGAAAACGATTTGGACACACCGATAATGGAATACCCGAAAAAAAGTATTTTTAAAAGATTTTTTAAAGGAATGGGTATTGGCACTTTAGTTGCAGGAGGTGGAATACTTTATATTTTATTTAGCATTCTACAGTTTGCGTTTACTGCTATTGTTGGCCTAGGAATGATAGGATGGACTATAAACCTATTTTCAAAAGGTTCAATAATCTTTGGTTTATTGGTTCTGTTAATAGGAACGCCTTTGGCTATTGGATTTTCATATTATTTATTCCTCTTTCTTCTAATTTTAATAATTTTCTCAGCAATAATATGGGGAATTGCACGTATTTTTGGTCTCACTATTTCTTTTGCCAGCGCAGGAGATTTCGTTTGGACTATTATTAGAGTGCTAATTTTAGGAGGTATGGCTTTTGTTGGAATAGCTGGATTTGTAGAAGCGATTAGAGAAAAAAGAGCACTATATTTTTTTAAAGAATATTGGTTAGGAATCTTGTTTTTTTGTTTTCTCTTTTGGCTGTTTTTTCATTAGAATAATGCGGCCGCTTCTAATTTTTGAAAAATAGAAACACCCCTGTTTTCTCCTTAAAAAGGTAGAATCAACTCATTGACTACCATTTTATAGCAAAGTATAATAACTCTCAAGTGAGTTAGTTAGATGGGGGGCAGATGGACAGAGTAACAATTAAATATAGGGATTTGATGGAATTGTTGAAAGCCTATAATGGTGGGATAATTCTTAAGGAAGCTAAGAAAGTAGCTAAAAAAATTGGCGATGGTAAGATTTACATTGTAGATGATTCAGGGCGAACAGTTGGCGAAATTCCTGTTATGGAAGATTAAGAAGAATAAATACCACAGTTAACACACTAGCTAAAAAGACTAAATGGATGTTGGGAAGGAAGTTATTCTCAAAATTATAGATTTGTATAGTGGTAAGGCCGACCTCGATATGATAAAAAAAGAATTTGAAGTAAGACAACCTCAACAATCTGTTTATCTTTGGGCTCATCTAAGAGACTTATGTAAGTTCGGAGATATTTCAGAAGAAGCGCCGAAAGTTTATTCCTTAACAGAAAAGGGAAAAGAGAGGATTTTAAAGAAGAGTTATTCTTGGGAAGGTTTCTACAACGAAAAGACGAAGAAAAAAACCGAAGAGGCTGAATGGATATAGTAGGAGGGCAGGCTAACAAAGGAGCCATATGTCTCAGGATAAGTCGTTAGTAAAGATAGATGTGGGAGACTTGGCTGCACCAGCAACAGAATTAATTAAAAAGATTAGTGAAGCTTTAGGCGAGATATTTAAACCTGGACAAATTAGAAGAATTGCGAAAGCTGAAGCCGATGCTGCTATTATTCGCGCTTTCGCTAAAATTAAGATCCAAGAGCTTCAGAGACGGGCTTTAAAACGTTTTGTTCAAGAAGAAACCAGAAAGCAATTAAATATCGAAAATATTACTGCTAAAGCCGTCCCAGAATTATCTGCAACAGCTAATCCAAAAGGGGTTGAGAATGACTGGATAATGCATTTCTTTGATAAGTGCAAGATTATATCAGATGAGGATATGCAAAAATTATGGGCGAAAATTTTAGCTGGTGAAGCTAATGTCCCTGGTTCATTTTCAAAAAGGACAATTGAAGTTGTTTCTTTAATGAGCAAAAATGACGCTAATTCGTTTGAAAAACTGTGTAAATTTTCTTGGAAGATAGTAGATGATTGTCCTTTGGTTTTCAATTACGACAATAGAATTTATGAAGAGGAAGGCATTGGTTTTGATGTCCTTACTCATCTTGATAGTATAGGGTTATTAACTTTTGCTCATTTAGCTGGTTTTGTGAGGAAGGAATTATCTAAAACAATTATAGTTTCGTATTTTGGCAAGGATGTTAAACTTGAGTTTCAAAAAGAAAAAGATAATGAATTGTTAATTGGCCAGATTCTTTTGTCTCAGGCTGGTCGCGAGTTAATATCGGTTTGCAAAACACAACCCAAAGAAGGTTTTATAGATTACGTTAAGGGAAAATGGGAAGCAGAGCACGTGGTTGTTAATATACTCTAAAGAAAGTAACGAAACAGTTTAAATAATAGTAGCCGGTTCTTTGTTTGTTTTTATTGCTTTTTCTGAACACGCCCAGTTGCAGATTTCGTCCAATAGGGGCAGCTTAAATTAAGGCCAAACTTCTCCATCCAAAAGCTAACAAAAAACTGTTAAATTAACCTAATTAGCCATGCTCACCGTCCGCGAAACACCCTGTAAAGCCCTTCTCAACAAGTCAAATTTAGCCGATTTTACTCTAAAAAATCCTGTTAGATTTATAGCCTCTCTACGTCTATTGTAGCAGAAGGAAAGGGGCTATTATGAATATAGGCCAATTTGACTGCTCAGACGAAACAAGATTAGTTGCCTTTTTGGACCTGACAAATATGTTCCATTGGCAAGACACCCTGAAGTGGAAATTTTCGATATACCACATAATTAAACAGTTGTTAGAAATCAAGGCCGTAAAAGAACTGAGGATATATTACGGCCTGAATACGCGGGAATTGCAGAAATCCCAGAACTTCCATCAACGTTTGAGGCAAACCGGAGCAATAGTTATCAGTAAACCGATTAAGTGGATTAGAAAAGAAATCACCAAAGACTTATTCGTTAAGCCATCTACCCTTGATTTATTTGACATAAACGCCCATACTAAACTTGACGAATTAATAGCCTGTCTGCAGCAACAGGGTATTGTTATAGAAGAGCCTAAGTGCAATTTTGATGTTGAAATGGCCCTGGATATGCTGGATAATCTGGATAAGGTTAGCGGAATCCTGCTCTTTTCCGGTGATTCTGATTTAAAAGAACCTTTAGAACGCTTTAAGCTAAAAGGTAGGCGTATCTATGTTTTTGGGGTAAGAGGACAGGTAGCCGCTGAGCTGTGGAAAGTACTTACTAAATACCTAGATTTTGGAAAATGGTATCAAGGCCCTAGAAAGCGAAAAACCCGCTCCTAATGAGCGGGTCCGCGTGTATACGCAACGCTGATTTAATTCAGCTTGCATAATTAAGTATAGCACTCAAAAGGGCGTTGTCAAGTAAAATTTAGCCATGTTTAAGGTCCAGGAAACTACCTGTAAGACCCTACTGAATAAGTCTTCCTTAAGCGATTTTACCCTGAATTGCTACGTAGGCTGCAGCCACAGATGCCTGTACTGCTATGCCAGGTATATGAAGAAGTTCAAGGACCGGCCGGAAGAGTGGGGCGACTTTGTGGATGTCAAGGTCAATGCGCCGGAAGCCCTGGCTAAACAACTCAAAAGAATCAAGCCGCCCAAAGAGGTCTTTATGAGCTCAGTAGGGGATGCCTGGCAGCCATTAGAGGCAAAATACCGGCTCTCCAGGGCCTGCTTAAAGCTCCTTTTGGAGGCAGGTTTTGAGGTAGATATACTCACTAAAAGTGCCCTGATTTGCCGCGATTTTGACCTTTTAGAGGCCTATAAAACCCCTAGTTTAGGCATGACCCTGACTACCCTGGATCTGGGCCTGCAAAAGGCCTTAGAACCCTATGCCTCAGAGCCCCTGGAGCGGATAAATACCCTAAAAAAGGCCCTGGAAAAGGGCATTAAGACCTATGTGTTTTTAGGGCCACTGATACCTGAATTTACTGACACTCCGGCCAATTTAGAGGCCCTTTTTCGGGCCATATCCGGCCTGGATTTAGACCGCATTTATGTGGATAGATTAAACCCCCGTTGGGGGGTCTTAGAGACCCTCAAAAGAGGCCTGAGTAGGAGGGAGGAGTATGCTAATTGGAGGCTACTTCTTTATAAGGCTACGAATCCTGCCAGATATGCTGAATATAGCCACCAGCTTAAAGAGAAAACCCAGGACCTTGCCCGTAAGTTTCAGATGTCCAATAAACTTCATATCTGTTTTTAAGTGTAAAAGATTAAAAGGATAAGTAAGTCCGAGTAAATCAATTTCGCCTTTTCCACAGAAAAATCCCAATTTTCTTAACTTCCTTAACTTCAATATATTATACCATTCTTCCAATATTGTCAAGTTAACATAAGATATATTATAGGAAGTTAGGCAGATAGCAAATTTAACCGATACGGGTTTATAAGGATGCCTTTAAAAGTTTATTTTGGAGTATTTTTGGTGGGATTTGGGGCATTATTTTGGTGCGAACTGATGATGTAGTAACCTCCCTGGATCCTGATGATCCTGCCTTTTACCAGGGTCTCGGCAATGACCCGGCGGCCCTTTCTCAGGATACGGCTGAAGGTTTGTTGCGATATATGCATGGACCGAGCAGCCTCAATTTGGCTTAAACCCATAAAATCCGCCAATCGTATTGCCTCAAATTCGTCCATTGTCAGGTTAACCTCTTCTGGTCTTCCCGGCTTGCCCCTGGGGCTAAATTGGCTGATTTTAGGGTCTACCCTTACAATCCTATATTTTTTAGGCCTTCCTTTTGGTTTCATATAGATTTTAACCCCATAGTTATTATGAGTAGGAACTCAATTTAAATACAAGGTTATTATGAGTTCTTACTCTTAAATAAGGGATTTTAAAGGGCTTTCCGCATCCGCAAAAAGCCCTTTGTAAAACCGGTATTCTATTTACTTGATGGTGCCATCGGCATATCCTTCATCCGCATGCCCGCAGGTCCCTGTTGCATCGAAGGCATCATACTCTTATCAAACCATCCCTTCATTTTACAATGCCTTGTCGTGAGTATCAGGGCGTTCACAATCAACAACCCCGCTACCACAATAATACCTACTCCGATGATATAGCCCACGGTCTTCATTGTCCCCTGCTCCTTTTTGGCTAAAGAGCAGACAAGATAACCTGCGGCTAAGGCTACCAGTAAGGCAGCCCCTGAGATACCTAAACAGGGCATTCCAATCATATCGTTACCTCCCTCCTATTCCGTTTCCGTTTTAAGGCAGGCAAACAACATCGTTTCTGCGCACCCGGGAAACCACCATCAGGCCGATCTCCTGGCCCTTCTGGGCTTGAGTTATGGGAACACGGTCAATCTGCATTGAGGTTACGGTCTGAGTGAAATCAGTGGTATGCCCCTTTACCTTAATAGTATCCCCTAAATTCAAAGGGGCGTTCAGTTTGACCACCGCAGCCTGCACGTGGGGAAAATAATGCGTGATAATACCGATTGCCTTGGCGTCAATTATCCTTTTTTTGGCCCCTGCCGCCTTTTTGGGGGCCTTCTTAACGACTTTTTTTCTCCTGATTACCTTTTTCTTGGGGGCAGCCTTGCGTGCCGGCTTTCTTTTAGCCACCTTTTTCCTCGCAGGCGCCTTTCTGGCTTTCTTCTTTTTGGCAGCCATAGCAACCTCCTTTTTAGAATTTCTCCCAGCGCAAAATATCTTTTAACGGCCTTTTGGCAGGCGTTTCGAGGCCGGTATCAGAATAACCCAAAGCAACGAGGCTTACCAGTTTAAAGCCTTTGGGCGCACCCAGTAATTCCTTAACCTTATCGCAGTAATCCTTTTTATCTCCGGCGACCCAGCAACTCGCAAGGCCGAGGTCCGTAGCAGCAAGCAATATGTTCTGGGTGGCAGCCGAGCCGTCCTCCAGGTAATACTTGGTTTCCTGTGACAGCACCGCGATACAGCAGGCGCTCCCGGAAAGAAAACGGCCGTTATCTGCCAATTGCGCCAGTTTTTCCAAAGTTTCTCTTTTAGTGATGGCTATGAATTCCCAGGGCTGGATGTTCCTGGCAGTGGGCGCCAGGCGGGCAGAATCAACCAGCCGCTCGACTAATTCTTTCGATACGGCTTTGCCGTTAAAACTGCGGCAGCTGCGGCGCTGCTTAATCGCTTCCTGCGTCTCCATCATAAGGCAAATCTTTATAAGATGATTTTATCCGCGATATCCGCCACTACCGGAAGGCGGCTGTATTTGCCCCCGGAGGCCTCAAGCATTCCCCAGACCGAAAACAGGAAAAACAATACGAAACCCAGCCAGCCCAACAGCCAGCCCAACAGCGGTATAATCGAAAGGATAAAAACCGCGCTTTCAAAGACAAACAACACCAGCCCCTGCTTGGCGTGATGGA
>CAYWCX010000014.1:0-4345 GCA_964456925.1 uncultured Planctomycetales bacterium | reverse complement strand
TTTTCCGCAGGCGATGTTAATCCTTTTCGCCCAGAAACTGCCCTCCTTCTGCATACAGCTTTCCCGGTCTATCTTCCAGTTGTTGAAATCGCCGACCACATAAACCTCCCGGGCATCGGGGGCAAAAATCGAAAAGAAGACATCGCTGAACTTCGGCAGTTCCTGCCGCATAATCTCCTGCATCCTTTTCTTGACGTCAGGCGCCTTCTTTTCCCGCTGACGAATGCTACCGTCTTCCGCTATGATGATTTCGCGCGAAAGGCTGAAATAATCTTTGGCGCCGCGGCAGTACTTATCGTAATTCATTATATGCGTGCCCTGGTTCTGGGCTTCCTTAAGCTTGACGTTGACGTGCATAATGGTGCCGAAGAGCTTATCCTTAAAGGCGGATTTGATGCGGTCGAGCATTTCAAAGGAATGCCGCAGGCGCGAGTCAAAATTGGTAATCAGGATGCGGTGCGAGACGCTATGGCCAAGCCGGTCTTTGACCAGGTTGATAATCTCAAGGAGCTGGCCCAGGCCCTCCAGGGAAAACCTGCTGGCCTCGACCGGGATGATTACTTCATCCGAGGCCCGGATAGCGTTGATGGTAAGAATCCCTAAGTTCGGGGGGCAATCAATCAGGATGTAATCAAAGTCGCCCTTAAAATTGTTCAGCACCCAGTTCAGGCGCGATTCCCTGCCAATCTCTCCTGCCAGTTCCTGCTCCAGGGTGCTTAGGACAATTCCGGACGGCGCCAGATAAAAGTTGTTATCAACTTTTTGTAAAATATCCTGCAGGGTGGCTTTCTGGGGAGTTATTTTGGAAAGCACGTTATAGATATTCAAATCCGTTTTAATGTTAAGTCCCGAAGTGGCGTGCGCCTGGGGGTCAAGGTCAATCAGTAAAACCTTCCTGCCATTGCTCATCAAGGAAGCCGCCAGGTTTACGGCGGTGGTGGTTTTGCCGCAACCGCCTTTTTGATTAGTGACTGAGATAATGCGCATTTAACATCTCCTCCAAGGTTTAACGCAACAGTCTGATATTATCGATATAAACAACGCCGTGATGCTCTCTGGCATTCCATTCTTCCACGATAAAGGCAAGGCTGCGTATATTTGCCCAATTGCTGATATTCTTAAATTGGGATAATTCGATATAGTAATCCTTCCAGCGGTACGGTATGTTCTTAACGTAGATTTCGGATTTCTCCCGAAAGGCGCTGGTAAACTCCACCCGCACCGAAATGTTATCAAAATAGTTGGCTTTTTTAAGGGAAAAAGCGAGCGCGCGAAAACGGCTAAGGTTGAGCTTTTTGATGTCAATGGTGTAGGTTTCTTTTTTAGCGGGGTCGAAATTAAAATTAATCCTGGTGGCTTCGGGTTGTAAAACCAGCGCTATTTCACCGGGAGTTTTGTTTAATTTCGCGGGGTTAAAAGAAGTAAACAAAACAAAGGAAAGCGCTATGGCAAGGACGGTTAAACCTAAAAAGACATTCTTATGTTTATAGAGAAAATTCCTGCGGGGTTCCTTGGGGGTTTGCGACGAGGCATCAAGGTAAATCTTGGCCAGGTGTTCGTAAATATCTTTCTTATCCATAAGCTATTAATGAATCCCTGCTTAATTGTTATTTTTATAGCACAAAACTCCTTGATTGTCAATGAGTTAGTTTGCTGCGGGAAATATCTTTCCCGATTGGATGGAAAACGTCTCTATGAAAAATTGGGGGCAGGCTTGTCGATAATAGCATAGAAATTAGTTAAGTGCATACGGAAGAGCCGGTCAAAACTGCCGTCCGGGTCCTCTCCATACCACCAGAACCAATCGCTGCCTTCGGCAATATAAATCTGTTTGCGCGCCTGCCGCAGTTTTTCTTCCGGTAATACAGATGTTAATTTTTCCAGCTCTCCCCTCGCCTGCGCCAGCCACTCCCAGGCCCTGACCTTAGAGGGATTTCCGATCCACTTGCCGAAATTACCGTAAATCCAGGAGCCAGCAGCCAGTCGTTTGATATTTTTTTTAGGCGGGTGCGTTTTAAGGTATTCGCTGACGGTAGTCGTCTTGATAAAACTGCTTTCCGAAAGGCGCTGGTAAAGTAACTCGAGGAATTCATGGCCGTCATTGGCAAAATACTCCCAGGCATTCTCCCCATCCATAGCAACTGTAACCAGGATATCCCCATCACTAAAGGCGCGGCGGGTATCTTCCAGGTGCCGCATAAAGTCCGCTACCGCATCTTTAGCATCCCGGCGGTGATAAACGAAACTGATTAAATCCGAGAGGTTGCGGTCGCGAAAAACGATATTGAGGCTGCCCTCTTCTCTTTTTAGCAGATAGGGCTGATAAATAAGCCGGGCATCCCTTCTTTTTTTATTTAAAGACTTAAAGAGAATGGCCTCGTCGGCAACAATCCAGTTTATCCCGGACGCTCTGATGTAAGGCAGGATGTGTTCGCTTACCGATTCCTCCGACGGCCACATCCCGACAGGCGGCACCCCGAATTTTTCGCGGTAGAACCCGAAGGCGCTTTCAATTTGCGCCCTGACATCTTCAGGATAACTGAATTGTTCCCGGGGCAAGACCGTCTTGATATCGGCCTCCCTGGCAATTTTGGTATTATAAAGCAAAGGCAATATCGGGTGATAATAAGGGCTCGTGGTTACTTCGACCTGACGGTTATCCTGGAACTTTTTATAGGCAGGGGTTATTTGTTTTAAAATTTCTGTCTGCTCTTCCAGGCAGAGTTGTTTATCCTCTTCGCTAAAGAACCTCCCCTTTTCTACCAGGTTTTTTAATCCTGCGATATTATCCCTGAAGAGCGGGTCAAACCAGCTTAAGTTAAACCAGACCTGTAAATCCAGGTAGTCCTGGGTATTAAAATTAATGCCTGCCTTTTTTTTGAAATACAATTCATAATAACGCGGGAATAACGAGATTACCCTTTCCTTGCTGATGGAAAAGAAATTCGCCAGGATAAACTTTTTTTCCTCACCGTTTAATACTTCTGCCGGCTTAAGGGAAAGCTCCAGGAATTTATCCCTGGCGCTGCCTTTGATAAAATCATCAATTTGTTCTATTAACGAAGGCACTAAATTAAAGGTAAGTTTAATCCCGGGATATTTATCCAACATCTGGACCATATCCAGATAATCCTTGATGCCGTGCAGGCGCACCCAGGGTAAAGGCACCTCCCCTGTAAGGAGGTTTTGATAATATGGCTGGTGCATATGGTAGATAATGGCAAGATGCAGCATGCGGGGATATTAAAAAACCCTCGCAGGATACACTCCTGCGAGGGTCGGTGTTGCTGACATAAACAGTATTAGAATGTTACCTTCATTGCACCGATGAGCTCGGTGGCAGCGTTATTGTTCTTTGCATAGTCGTCACCGTCACCGCCGGCATAGAATGCCTTACCCGGCAAGAACATACCTGCCAGCAGGCTGAACTGCACGTCCTCGGTATAGTCATAGACTAAGCTCATGTCTAATTCCTGACCGAGGAATTTCTTATTAGACATTCTGTAGGTTTGACCGTTGGATAATCCGTTCAAAATAGCTGAGTCTAGGTCATTATACGCGCGTTGTAACCTGTAGGCGTAATAATTCAAATCTAAGGTTATATCCTCCATTGGAGTCGCCTTAGCACCCAAGCCCACGATATGCATGTTGGTCTGCTCCATAAGGGAGTTCATGATGTGGCCGAAGGTCTGGTTTTCAAACATCGGGTCCCAACCATGATATTTGTCATCGGCGCCTGTGCTTCTGGTAGAGGTTTTACGTTCTCCAGAGAAGAAGGCATAAACACCCGAGACCACTGGTTTGTATTTCATATCAAGGTTGTAACTTGCCATTGCCTGGCCTGCCCAAGCCTCGCGCCTGCGGTACGTCTGCGTACCGACATCATTGGGATCATTTACAGGGTCATATTCACCAAACTGGAAAGCGCCTTCTACTTGCGTAGTAAGGTTTTCAATGGGCTCGGTCTTTACGCGCAGACCAATGGTATCGGTACGGTCAACCTTGCTTCTGCTTGCGCTATCATTTGCCTTGCGGCCGATGTATTTGGCGAAATAATACGCCTCGCCTACGGTCTTCATCTTATCCTTGAAATCATAGGCAGCATTCACGCCAAATAAATTGGTATCATCATCTTGGGAAACATTATTTTCTTTTACTACCGCATAGATACCGTCAATGACTAAGGGGTCATAATCCAGGGTCACCCTTACGGCATCAAATGCCTTGCGCAGACTCAAATCCGGCGCAGGCGTATAAAACCAGCTGGTGTTGTTTGCCATAACCACACCGGCTGTTCCGCCCCAACCCGTAGCTGCGAGGTTGGTATCCGGGTCGCCAACAATCA
>CAYWCX010000013.1:0-25307 GCA_964456925.1 uncultured Planctomycetales bacterium | reverse complement strand
TATTTACATCTATAACCAGGAAATCGTTAAGGTTGATATCAATCAACCCTGGAAATTATGCTATGAGGAAGGGCTAAAATGGCTGAAACAAGCGAAAATAGAGCCGAAAGCGGAGAAAAAGGCAAGAAGAAGCTACGTATCCTTTTGCGCACCTTCGGTTGCCAGATGAATGTGCGGGATTCGGAGGTCATTGCCGGGCTTCTTATCAGGGAAGGATACCGTCTTGCCGACAGCCCCGGGAAAGCCGATATTGTGATTTTCAACACCTGTTCGGTAAGGCAGCACGCCGAGGATAAAGTCTGGTCGGAGTTGGGCAGATTCAAAGAGAGCGTCAGGCCGCTTATCGGCGTTGTCGGCTGCATGGCGCAGAATTACAAGGAAAAAATCTTTGAGCGTCAACCGGCAGTGGATTTTGTGGTAGGCCCATTGGATATCTATAAGATACCCGCAATAATAAATAAATTGTCGGTTGACAGCAGTCGCTCCTCTGGCAGGGGCCTATTTGAAAGAAAAATCTGGGAGACGGAGAGCACCGCGAGGCCGCAAGAGATATACCACAGCGGTTTCTACGAGGATAAAAACCACGCCTATGTAGTGATTTCCGAAGGATGCTCTAATTTTTGCTCTTATTGCGTCGTTCCTTATGTCAGGGGCGAACTGCATAACCGCCATCACAAGGATATCCTGAAAGAAATAGAGGATGCGTTAGGGAAGGGGATGAGGCGCATTACGCTTTTGGGGCAAAACGTGAATGCCTATCGGGATAACGAGATTAATTTTGTCAGGCTCATTGAGCTGGTCAGTCTCTTTAAAGGATTAAAAGAGTTCAGTTTTATTACCTCACACCCCAAAGATATGCCGCCGGAGTTATTCCGGGTAATGGCGGATACGGATAAATTGAAAAAATACCTGCACCTTCCGCTGCAGTCCGGTTCAGACCGTATTTTAAAGCTGATGAACCGCGGATACTCCGGAAGATTTTATTTGGATTTAGCCGAAAATTATCGTAAGATGGTAAAAGGCGGCGCGCTCACAACCGATATTATCGTGGGTTTCCCCGGAGAGAGCGGAAGAGATTTCAAGGATACTTATAATCTGGTAAAAGAGATAGAGTTTGACGCCGCTTATATCTTTAAGTATTCCCCCCGGCCGCATACCGCGGCGCTGAGCCTTAACGATGACGTGCCCCGGCAGGAAAAGGAGAAAAGGCACGGCCTGATTTTAGATTTACAAAAAAGCATCTCCAGAAAAAAAGCCAGGAAAAAATGAAAAGAGTGTTATTTTTTATAATCGTTATACTTTTGGGGATAGCGCTCACCGGCTATGCCCTTAACCTCGATAAATTAAAGGCGTATATTTTAAATGCCGATTATAAGTCCGCGATTTCGGAGGGGGAAAGGCTCATCGCAGCCAGCGGCCACGACTACCGCAGCGATGAATTATATTACCTGCTGGGAGTCAGTTATTTAAAAAACGGAAATTACCTGCGCGCCTCGGATATCTTCGAGATTATCCTGAAGGAATTTAATGACAGCCCGTTTCGCGACGCTGCGCGCCTCGGGTTAGGCGATACTTACTTTTTAAGAGAGGATTACCAGAGCGCCAAAGAGAGTTACCGTAGATTAATAACGGATTCCCCCCATAGCGAACTCAAGGCCGCGGTTTATTACCGCTTAAGCCGCTGCGCCGCCAGGACCGGCGACAGCCGGGAGGCCGCGGATTACCAGAATAAATTGAGGCAGGAGTTTCCTTCAAGCCCCGAGGTTAAACTGGATACCGCAATCGGCGCTTCCGGGAACTTCTATTATACGGTGCAGGCAGGTTCATTTTTAAACAGCACCAATGCCAATAACCTGATACGGCGGTTACAGGAAGAGGGTTACCTTGCCTATCTGGAAGAGGCGTGTGTGGCGGATAAGAGCGTCTATCGCGTTAAGGTAGGCAAGTTCAGCAGCCGCCAGGAGGCAATAGACTTAGAAAATAAACTTTCCCGCGAAGGTTACCCCACAAAGATATGCCCCTGATGCCTTCTGTTTGAAGTACTGTCCATATGAAAGAAAGGATTATTTTTTTAGTAGGTCCCACTGCCAGCGGTAAAACCGCGGTAGCAGCCTGCCTTGCCAGGCGCTGGGATGCCGAAATTATCTCCTGCGATTCGATGCAGGTTTACCGCCGCATGGATATCCTGACCTCCAAGCCATCGCCCGCCCTAAGGAAGAAGATAGCATACCATCTCGTTGATTTTGTTGACCCCGCAAAGGAATATAATGTTTCCCGCTACCGCCGCGACGCACTTGCCAGAATCAGGGAAATAATCAAAAAAGGCAAGACTCCCTTGCTGGTCGGAGGGACCGGGCTTTATATGTCCATTTTAGTCGACGGCATCTTCAAGTGCGAGGCGGTTAAAAATTCACTGCGCCGCAGGCTTTGCCGGGAAATAGAAAATAAAGGCAGCGCATATCTGTATGGGCGGCTTAAAAAAATTGACCCTGAGGCAGCTTCGCGGATACATCCCAATGATGCCCGCAGGATTGTGCGGGCGCTGGAGGTTTTTGAGGCGAGCGGCAAGCCAATCTCCAAATTACAAAAAGAGCGTGAAGGCCTGGCTGCTCAATACGATATCAGGATTTTTGGCCTGGATATGCCGCGGGACGAACTCTACCGCAGAATCGACAGGCGGGTGGAGAAAATGTTCAGGCAGGGGTTGGTGCGCGAGGTAAAGCGGCTGCTTAAGGCCAGGTTAAGCAGGACCGCGAGCTTTGCCATCGGGATTAGGGAGATAAAAGGATACCTTGAC
Source organism: uncultured Planctomycetales bacterium (assembly GCA_964456925.1). Taxonomy (GTDB): domain Bacteria; phylum Omnitrophota; class Gorgyraeia; order Gygaellales; family Profunditerraquicolaceae; genus JBAZKK01. The sequence continues at coordinate 22,510 of CAYWCX010000013.1, read as the reverse complement.
GGGCGCTATGACCTTAAGGAAGCGGAGCGCCTTATGCAGCGCAATAGCCGTTGGTATGCCAAGAGGCAGTTAGGGTGGTTCCGCAAGGATAAGCGTGTTAAATGGTTTGGAGCCGGGGATAACCAGAGCCCTGCCAGGATTGCCCGGCTGATATCAAAGGAATTCGCATAAATGGAACGCGTGCTTTTAGTAAGCGTAAAGCTGGATTCCGAGAGGGATAGTTGGAAACTTGAAGAGATTGCCCTGGAGCTGGAGGAGCTTGCCGGCGCCTGCGGGGTGGAGATTGTAGACAATGTCAGCTGCGTCTGTAAGACCACTACCGCCAACCTCTTAATCGGAAGAGGCAAGTGCGAAGAGATAGCGCTTCTGTGCGATGAAAAAAATATTGATAGCGTAATCTTCAGTCATAACCTCTCCGGCATCCAGCAGCGTAACCTTGAAGAGATAATATCCCGCAAGACCATTGACCGCACCCAGTTAATCCTGGATATCTTTGCCCGGCGCGCCAAGAGCATGGAAGGCAAGACCCAGGTGGAGCTGGCGCAGTTAAGATATCTTATGCCGCGTTTAACCGGTAAGGGCATTATACTTTCGCGCCTCGGCGGCGGCATCGGCACCCGCGGCCCCGGCGAGCAGAAACTTGAGGTTGACCGCCGTCGCATCAGGCGCAGGATTGATAAGCTCAATGACGACCTCAACCGCCTGAGAATCCACCGCCAGACCCTCAGGAAAAAAAGAAAGAGCAAGTCTATCCCGTCGGCAGCGCTGGTAGGTTATACCAATGCCGGCAAATCCACCCTCCTCAATGCCCTGACTTCCGCCGGCCAGGTTACTGCGGAAAGCCTGTTTACGACCCTGGACCCTTTATCGCGCAGCCTGATGCTGGATAACGGGGAGAACATCGTGATTTCCGATACCGTAGGTTTCCTGCACGACCTGCCCCACCACCTTATTGAGGCCTTTAAGGCAACCCTGGAAGAGGTTACGGAAGCGGATTTATTAATCCATGTCCTCGATGCCAACCACCATAAGGTTTACGGCCATTATCAGGCAGTGATGGAAGTTTTGCGGCAACTGGAGGCGGATAAAAAACCCATCATTACCGCCTTGAACAAAATTGACCTTGCCAGCGATAATATCTGGCTTAATAAATTATCCCGGGATTTTACGGATGCGGTTTTAATCTCGGCAAAATTAAAACAGGGACTGGACGCGTTACTTAAAAAGATTGAGAGCAGGTTCGAAAAGCGGATGCTCTGTTTTGACGGCGTTATCGACCACGGCCGGATGGACTTGATAGATTTATTCTACCGTGAAGGCAAGGTAGAAGAGATAGAATACCTGGGGGAGGGGATAAAGGTAAAGGTTTATTTACCGAAAGCCCTTTATCACAAACTATTTAATAACAAGTAGTTATGTAGCTAAATTTTAAACTATTAGATTATCTAATAAATTTTATTAATTTTTCTTGACAATTTAATTATTCTATGTTATATTGATTTTGCTTAAGAAAGAGGCAGACGATGCCAATTTTTGATATTTATATCAGCCCGGACGAACCGGTTTACGTCATCAGCGTAGCAAGCAAGCTGGTGGATTTGCCGGTGTGGACTTTACGCCAGCTGGATAAAAGCGGGATTGTTTCTCCCAAGAGGGCAGGCAGGAAGAACCGGCTGTATTCTTTAAAAGACATCAAGAAGCTGGAGTATGTGCAGTATCTTATGACCGAGAAACACGTGAATATACACGGAGTAAAAATAATTTTACAGAAAGAGACAGGGGAGTAATTTTTTTTGTCTTATCTTTAGCACTCTCAAGACAAGAGTGCTAACCCTCAATTAGAGAAACTTTCCCGATTGGGATGGAAAGCGTCTCTAAGGAAGAAAGCGGGTTGACAAAGTAAGGGGTTGTGCTAAAATTACTCTTTGGCATTCTTCCCCCGGGAGTGCTAATTAAAAAATAAGAGGAACCTATAATGGTAAGAACAGTAGATTTTGAATCCCGGCGCCGCGCGGTACTGGCCTCTACCATCAACCATTACATCAAAAATGCCACCCCGGTGGCTTCCGAGGATATCGCCCGGGAGTTTAATTTGAGCCCCGCCACCATCAGGAATATCTTTAAGGAGTTGGAGGAGGGCGGTTTTATTGCCCATCCTTATACCTCCGGCGGCAGGCTCCCCACCAATAAAGGTTACCGCTATTATGTGGATTTTCTGCTTTCGCAGATAGGCCTTTTAAACGAAGAAAAAGACGCCATTATTAAGGAATACCGCAGGCAAATCGATAGACTCGACGATATCCTGGAAAAGACCTCGGAGGTTATCTCCAGTATTACCCATTATACCGGAATCGTTTCTTTCCTGGAATGGCAGGATAAACTTTTTTACCGCGGGATAAGCTTTATCATGGAGCAGCCGGAATTCCAGGATGTTACCCGGATGCGCTTCCTCATCAATATGATTGAAAGCAAAAAGAACCTTCTCGATATCATCAACCGCGATTTCGAAGGCAAGGTCAAGGTTTATATCGGTGAGGAATTGGGCTACCCGGAAATAAAAAACTGCTCTCTGGCAGTATCAAGCTATTGCGTGAAAAAGAAGCCTTCCGGCAGGGTCGCGGTCCTCGGCCCGATACGCATGGAATATCAGCACATCATACCAACCCTGGAATACGTCTCGGAGATTCTTACCGGAGCATTGGAGGATTTTTAGAATTATGCAGGAACACGCTGAAGGGCACGCCGAAGCCGGGAATAAAAAAGAGCAAGCCCAAAAGGATTCCAAGAATATTACGATAAAAGAGGCGGAATACCTTAAGCTTAAAGAAGAGGCAGCAAAGAGCGGGGAATACCGGGAGAAGATCTTGCGGCTTCAGGCGGATTTTGAAAATACCCGCAAGCGCCTGGAAAGAGAAAAGCAGGATTTTACCCGCTTTGCCAACGAGGGGCTTATTTTGGATCTGCTGAATGTCCTGGATGACCTGGAGCGCACCGTAGAATCCGCTCAGGCCAAACACGAGGATGTCACGGCATTCTTAAAAGGCGTGGAGATGATCCTGGCGCACCTTTATGAGATGTTGAAAGAGTACGGGGTAAAACCGATTGAAGCGGCGGGTAAATCCTTTGACCCGCATTATCACGAAGCCCTGATGCGGGTAGAGGACAAGGATTTACCGGAGCATACCATCGTCGAAGAATTACAAAAAGGCTATTTACTCAACGACAGGGTAATCCGCACTGCAAAAGTTAAAGTCGCGGTTCATAAAGGCGACGGTACGGTGAAAATTGAAGAAACAGATACGGATAAATAAAAACAGGAGGTACTTATGGCAAAGATAATCGGAATTGACTTAGGCACATCTAATTCGGCAGCGGCGGTAATGGAGGGAGGCAGGCCGGTAATCATCCCTTCGGCAGAAGGCGCCGGCGTGGCATCGGGGAAGGCTTTCCCTTCTTACGTTGCCTTTACCAAGGACGGCCAGCGTCTGGTCGGCGAACCGGCAAGGCGCCAGGCAGCGATTAATCCCGAGGGGACTATCCAGGCAGCCAAGCGTAAGATGGGGACTGACCATAAGTTCAGGGTCTTTGGTAAGGAATACACCCCGCAGCAGATTTCGGCTTTTATCCTGCAGAAGATTAAGCAGGATGCCGAGGCCTATCTGGGCGACAAAGTGGAGGAGGCAGTAATAACCTGCCCCGCTTATTTTGACGATAACCAGAGAACCGCTACCAAGGATGCCGGCGAGATTGCGGGTTTAAGAGTCCTCAGGATTATCAACGAGCCTACCGCAGCATGTCTTGCTTACGGCTTGGAAAAGACCGGCAAGGAGTTGAAGATTCTGGTCTTTGACTTCGGCGGAGGCACACTTGACGTTACAATTATGGAGATGTGGAAAGAGGGCGGCTTTAAGGTCATGGCTACCAGCGGCGATACGCAATTGGGCGGGACCGATATGGATAATGTCCTGATTGATTACATCGCCAATCAGTTCAAGCGCGATACCGGCATTGACCTGAAAAACGACAAGATGGCGGTGCAGCGCCTGCGCGAGGCAGCGGAAAAGGCCAAGGTAGAATTGTCCAGCACCCTTACTACCGACATCAACCTTCCCTTTATCACTGCTGATGCTACGGGACCGAAGCACCTCACGATGTCGATTAACCGCGCAAAGATTGAAGAACTCGTCAGCCCCATTATTGAAAGGTGCCGCGGCCCGTTAGAGAGGGCCCTGGGAGACGCTAAGGCAGCTTTCGAAAAAGAAGGCATTGCTTTCGCCGAGAAAGGCGTGGACAGGATAATTATGGTGGGCGGCCCTACCCGTATGCCTATCGTGCAGAAGTTCGTGGAGGATTACTTCGGAAAAAAAATCGAGCGCGGGGTTGACCCGATGGAATGCGTAGCAATGGGGGCGGCCATCCAGGCAGCGATTATCAAAGGCGACGTCAAGGACGTGCTTTTGCTCGATGTCACTCCTTTATCGTTGGGAATCGAGACGCTGGGGGGGGTGAATACCAAACTCATTGAGAGGAATACCACTATCCCTACCCGCAAGAGCCAGATTTTCTCTACCGCGGCGGATAATCAAACCGCGGTTACCATCCGCGTTATCCAGGGCGAAAGGCCTATGGCCGATGCCGAGGGCAACGTGGAGCTGGGGAGGTTCGACCTCGTCGGTATACCCGCTGCTCCGCGCGGCGTACCGCAAATCGAGGTTGCCTTTGACATTGACGCCAACGGCATCGTGCACGTTTCGGCAAAAGACCTTGGCACCGGTAAGGAGCAGTCCATCCGCATCACCGCGCCAAAGAAACTCTCCAAGGAGGAGATCGACAAGATGGTGCGCGACGCCGAAAAGTTTGCCGGCGAGGATGCCAAGAGGAAGGAAGAAGTAGAGACGATCAACCAGGCCGACAACCTTATCTATGCCACCGAGAAGTCGCTCAAAGATTACGGAGACAAGGTCAGCCAGGCAGAGCGCGCCGAAATCGAAGCCGCCATCAACGACTTAAAGACGGCGGTTAAGGACAAGAACGTCGATAGGGTCAAGAAGGGGATGGACAATCTTACCAGGTCCGCCCACAAGTTAGCGGAGGAGATTTACAAGCAGGCAGCCGCAAACAAACAGCAGCAGGGCGCAGGGGGCGCCTCCGGCGCAGCGGGGCAATCGCAGGAAGAGCCGCGTCAGGATAAAAACCCCAAGGGCGAAGATATCATTGACGCCGAGTACAAGGAAGAAGACGACAACAAAAAATAAATACTAAAAGATTAGAGGTTATGTCAAATCCCTGCTTTAACAGCGGCAGGGATTTTGGCATTTTTAACGAAAGATGTCCTCCAAGCGCGATTATTATGAAATCCTGGGCGTAAAAAAGAGCGCTTCCCTGGATGAAATCAGGAAGGCCTACCGGGAACTCGCCCTGCGCTATCATCCCGACCGCGTCCCTGCCGAACAGAAGAAGGAGGCGGAGGAAAAATTCAAGGAGATATCCGAGGCCTACGCGGTATTATCGGATTCCCAGAAACGCGCGCTCTATGACCAGTACGGCCATTCCGGCATTGACCAGCGTTATGCCCAGGAGGATATCTTTAAGGGCGCAGATTTCAGCAGCGTTTTCCGCGACCTTTCGGATTTCGGGTTCGGCGGCGGCCTCTTCGATGAAATATTCGGCGATTTAGGCTTTGATGTTTTCCGGGGCGGCTCAAGGAGAGGGGAACGTTCCCGGCGCGGCCGTGACTTAGAGATCAGCACCGATATCAGCCTGGAGGAGGCAGCCGGCGGCACCGACAAGACCATTGCCCTGCCGCGTTATGAGACCTGTGCGACCTGTTCCGGAAGCGGCGCCAGGCCCGGAACAAAAAAAAGCACCTGTCCGCAGTGCAAGGGTTCAGGCCGCGTGATTGCCTCAAGCGGATATTTTCAGATTGCCCAGACCTGCTCGCGCTGCGGCGGAGAGGGCTCTATCATTACCTCTCCCTGTCCGGATTGCCGCGGAGAAGGCAGGACAAGGGTTATCCGTCATCTTAAAGTAAAGGTCCCCGCAGGCGTTGACAGCGGTTCACATTTACGTATCCGGCAGGAGGGCGAGGCAGGCACAGCCGGCAGGGGCGATTTATACGTTATTATTGAGGTGCGCCCGCATCCGGTTTTCCAAAGGCACGATAATGATATCCTGACCGAGGTAAAGATAAGTTTATCCAAGGCGGTCTTGGGCGGCGAGATAGAGGTGCCGACGTTAGGCGGTAAGGTTAAGATGAAAATACCGCCAGGCACCCAGAGCAACAGGATTTTCCGCCTGAAGAATAAGGGTATTGCGGACCTGCACGGCGGCCGCCCCGGAGACGAACTGGTAAGAGTCAACGTCGAGATTCCCGTGCGCCTGAGCTCCGAACAGCGCCGGCTGATGGAAGAATTCGCGCGGTTATCCAGAGAGGAATAAACCAGATGCCTACCTACGAATACGAATGCACCTCCTGCGGCCACCGCTTTGAGGTCTTTCAGAGCATGACGGAGGAGCGCCTCAAGGATTGCCCCAAATGTCACAAGAAACTCCGCCGGCTGGTCGGCAGCGGCGCGGGTATCATTTTTAGGGGTGCGGGTTTTTATGCTACGGATTACCGCAAGAAGGCTCCGGGCGATTCCTCTAAGAAAGAACCGCCGGATAAAAAAGAATCGTCAAGCCCTCCCGATAAAAAAGAAGGATGAGATGCCTGCGAGTCCAAATAACAGCCGTCCCCCCAAAAAATTCCTGGTATATTGGTTACCGGTAATTGCCTATGCCGGATTAATTTTTATTTTTTCTTCTATCCCGGGGAGTCATATTCCGCGCCTCTTTAATTATCAAGAACCGGTATTCCATTTTCTGGAATACCTCGTATTCGGGCTTTTGATTAACCGTGCCTGGCGGGCCTATTACCCCGCACATTCCTTCTGCCGGCGTTTCTTTCTGGTATTTACTTTTACCCTGATCTATGCGATAATCGATGAACTACACCAGGCATTTGTCCCCGGCCGCAATACCTCCCCAATAGACATAGCCTCTGACGAGCTGGGCATAATTGCAGCGAATATTTTTTACCGATGGCGAAGATAAAACCCTTTAAGGCGGTTATCTACAATAAGGAAAAAATCAAGGACCTTGCCAGGGCGGTCTGTCCGCCTTACGATGTCATCTCGCCGGCAAGGCAGGAGTATTTTCACCGCCTCGACCCCTACAATTTTATCCATATTATTCTGGGCAAGGATACGGCTGCAGAGGATAAATACCGCCGCGCCGCCGCTTATTTTAAGAATTGGCTCAAAGACGGTATCCTCATTGAAGACGCATCACCGGCAATCTATTTTTACAGCCACCAGTACAACCTCAAAGGCGAAAGGAAGACGCGCCTCGGCTTTATCGCGCTCATGCGCCTTGAAGATAAAGATAACCCTACCTTTGCCCACGAAAATACCCATAGCGAAGCCAAAGATGACCGGCTAAGACTTATCAGGAGGGTCAAGGCAAACCTCAGCCCTATCTTTGTGCTCTTTTCCGACCGCAAGCGCATCATCCCGCGCCTTTACGAGCAGCACATCCGGGATAAAAACCCCTTTATTGAAGTCACCGACGAAGAGAGGAACCTGCATAAACTCTGGAGGATAGACGACCCCGCTATCCTGGCTGATATTCAGGCTAAGATTTCGGGCGAGAATACCTTCATTGCCGACGGGCACCACCGCTATGAGGTAGCCTGCGCCTACCGCGATGAAATGAAGAAGAAGCTCGGCAGCCTGCCCGAGGGTTCCGATATAAATTATATGCTGACCTATTTTACCAATATCGAATCCCTGGGCCTGGCGGTGCTGCCGATTCACCGCCTGGTAAAATTGAAAGCCGGGTTTAATATGCAGGATTTTATCCAACGGCTTAAGGTAAATTTTGACGTCGAAGAAGTGAGGGATAAGGCGCGCTTTTTCTTTCTTCTGGAGAAAGCCGGCAGGAGCGAGCACGTCATCGGCATGTATAAAAATAAAAAATACTGGCTGATACGCCTCAAGAATATCAAAATCCTGGACAAGATAATCAGCGATAAGCCCAGGGAATACCGCTGTCTGGACGTCTCGATCCTGAATTATCTTATCCTCCAGGATATCCTCGGCATATCTTTAGATAATAAGGAGCGCGTTACTTTCAGCAATGACCCGCAAGAGTTTATTCTCGAGACGGACCGCGACGATAACCGCATCGCCTTTTTCTTAAACCCGGTAAAGGTCAGCCAGATTATCGCGGTGGCCCTGACAGGAAACAGGATGCCTGCCAAGTCCACTTATTTCTACCCGAAGGTCTTATCCGGGCTGGTAATAAATAAACACCCCGAACTTCAAAAAACATAATAACTTATGGCCCTATTCGGAAAACCAAAATATACCATTGTCAGGGTCAAAAAGAAGGATATCCCGGACGGCCTCTGGACCAAATGCGAGGAGTGCTCCGAACTTCTCTATAATAAGAACCTTGACGAGAACCTCAAGGTTTGCCCCAAGTGCAATTTCCATTTTACCCTTACCGCCTACGAAAGGATAAATATGCTGCTGGACCAGCTCAGCTTCCAGGAGTACGACCGGGATATGGTTTCGCTGGACCCCCTGCATTTTGAGGGACCCAAGACCTATAAGGAGAAAGTAGCGCAGGACCAGGTTGCAACGGGCCTGAAGGATGCCGCGGTAAGCGGCGAAGGTCTGCTCGACGGTAAAAAAACCATTATTGCGGTGACGGATTCGCGTTTTATTATGGGCTCCATGGGCTCGGTGGTCGGAGAAAAGATTACGCGGGCAATTGAAACTGCCACCAAGAATAAACTTCCCATTATAATCGTATCGGGTTCGGGCGGCGGGGCGCGCATGTATGAGGGGATGTATAGTCTGATGCAGATGGCCAAGACCTCGGCGGCCTTGAGTTACCACCACCAGGCTCGCCTGGCTTTTATCTCGGTTCTTACCAACCCTACCATGGCAGGGGTTATGGCGTCCTTCGCGGGCCTGGGAGACGTAATTATTGCCGAGCCCAAGGCCCTGATAGGCTTTACCGGCCCACGGGTAATCGAGCAGACTATCCGCCAGAAGTTGCCCCCCGGTTTTCAACGCTCGGAGTTCCTCCTGGAGCACGGCCTGATCGATATGGTCGTCCACCGTAAAAACCTTCAATCCATCCTCAGCCATTTACTTGACTATCTTGCTTAATAAATATATAATAATAGCCCGCGACTCCCAACGGAACGAAGACAATGGCACAGGTAAGTTTAAATGAGGTTTCCAAGATTTACAGCGGCGGTATCAAGGCAGTGGACCGCGTCAGTCTTGGGGTAGAAAATAAGGAATTCATGGTCCTCGTCGGGCCTTCCGGCTGCGGCAAATCCACCACCTTAAGGATGATTGCCGGGCTGGAGGAGATAACCGAAGGCAGTATTTATATCGGGGATAAATTGGTCAACGATGTCCCGGCCAAGGACCGCGATATCGCGATGGTCTTTCAGAGTTACGCCCTTTATCCCCATATGACGGTTTTTGAAAATATGTCGTTTGGCCTGCACCTGCGCCGTTACCCCAAGTCCGAAATAGCCCAGCGCGTTAAGGAATCGGCAGATATCCTGGGGATAAAAAATCTGCTCAACCGTCGGCCGCGCGAACTATCCGGCGGCGAAAGGCAACGCGTGGCGGTAGGCAGGGCGATTGTGCGTAAACCCCTGGTGTTCCTCTTTGATGAGCCTTTAAGCAACCTCGATGCCAAAATGCGGGTGCAGATGCGCACCGAAATCCACAAATTGCACATCCGCCTGCAGACCACCATCATTTACGTTACCCACGACCAGGTCGAGGCCATGACCATGGGCGACAGGATCGCCGTTATGAAGGATGGCGTCCTGCAACAGGTGGACGAGTCAATCGCCATCTACGACCACCCCAGGAATAAGTTTGTCGCCGGTTTTATCGGCTCTCCGCCGATGAATTTTATGAACGGCAGGTTCGTCAGGAAGGACGGCCGCATCTATTTTGACGAAGGTAAAATCCGCGTCAAGCTCGTTGAAGATATGTACGACAAAATTAAGCCATATCTTAGCAAGGAAGTGGTGTTAGGCATACGCGCCGAAGATATTTATGATAAACTTTTTGTTTCAAACGCGCCTCCGGAAAACGTCGTGAGGGTGAACTGCGAGGTAGTCGAACCGATGGGTGCCGAGGTCTACCTCTATCTTAACACCGGTATCAATACCTTTATTGCCCGGGTAGGGGCGCATAACAGGCCGCAGGTGAACCAGGATATGGACGTGGTCTTTGATATGAGCAAGGCGCATTTTTTTGACAAGAATAGCGAAGAGACAATCGTTTAATTTATAAACCAAAAGGCAACCCCCTACGGCTACGATTCTTAGAAAATTCTTAAGAATAACCGGGTATAGCGCGGTTTTTCTTATAGTCTACCTCTTCCTGCCGGTCTATCTCTATACCCGCTACCGCCATCTTTCTTTCCTGCCCCTGGCCTTTTTTTATCCGGCTAACATCGCCGTCGCCTCTTATCTCGTTAACAAATATATCAAAGTTAAGGCCGGCCTGAAAATGAAAAACGAAGACCTTCAGGAAAAAATCAACCTGCTCGCCGAGAATAATAATCAGGAATCCAAAAATAAGCTTGCCTTCCAGGAGAAAATCAAACGCTACCACAGCCTTAAAGAAATCATCGAAAATATCAACGAGAACCTTGACCTGGAATATATCTCCGACAGCCTCACCTCTGCGGCATTCTCCTTTATCGCCAAAAATAAAGGCAACTGTATTTTTTATCTCGCCGATAAACACGGAAAACTCAACCTTTATAAGACTAAAAAAGAAGATAGGGCGCTCGTCATTAAAGATAAAGAAGGGGATATCTTTGACGCCTGGGTAGTCAGGCATACCACCCCGCTTTTTATCGAGGATATCAAAAAAGACTTTCGTTTTGACCTGGAGAGGCTGACCGGTCAGGATACCCGTTTGATATCGTCGCTTATCAGCGCCCCCCTCATCAGCAATAATCGCCTCGTGGGGGTGTTGCGGCTGGACAACCAGTTGCCCGGTTTTTATACCCAGGACGATTTAAGGTTCCTGGTAATTATCTCTGACCTTGGCGCAGTGGCGCTGGAAAACGGCGAACTCTTTCAGAGGACCCAGGATTTAGCCATCCACGACGGCCTTACCGGGCTCTACACCAAGGGTTATTTTTCGGACCGCCTGAAGGAGGAGTGCAAGAGGAGCCTCAGGCAGGGCTTTACTTTTACGCTTTTGATGGTCGATATTGATTATTTCAAGAACTACAACGACCAGTTCGGACATATTGCGGGTGACCTGGTGTTAAAGAGCCTCAGCACCGTAATGACGGATTACCTTAAGGAATTCGATACCATCATCAGCCGTTTCGGGGGCGAGGAATTTTGCGTGGTCCTCTCGCATATGGATAAGAAAAAAGCCCGTACTATTGCCGAAGACCTGCGTGCCAGGATAGAAAGCACCAAGATTATCCTCAGGCGCCAGGAGACCAATATCACGGTTTCCATCGGCCTGGCGAACTTTCCCGGCGACGCAAAGGACGAAACCGAACTCATCCTGAAATCCGATAAGGCGATGTACGAGGCCAAGCAAAAAGGAAGAAACCGGGTATGCTCTATTTAATATTCCTGATATTATTGACGCTGGTTTTTTATCTGGGCCTGAAGAAAATCCTGATCGTTAACCTGGCCAATACTGCCAGGGGCGCGAATGAGCAGCTGAGAAGCGATTACGAGCGGCTTTCCAAGGTAAACGCCAGGTTAAAAGAAGAAAGCCTCGCCCTGCACAATACCCTGGAGCAGACCATCGCGCTTTACGATATCAGCAAACAGATCTGCAAGACCCTCGAGGAAGACGCGGTGTTCAACTATTTTAAGGAAGAGATAGACAAATACATGGATATCGGCAGTTGTAAATTCGTTAAAGGCGATATCAATACCCTGCAGTATCAAAACCAGGCAATCCTCAACCTTGAGATAGACAAGAACCTCATCGGCCATCTGGTTGCCGACGGGATTAAGCCCAACGAATTGGAGAAGTTCCAGATCCTTGCCCAGCAGTTCCTCCTCGGTATCAAGAGGGCGATTCTCTACCAGCAGGTGCAGGAGCTCTCGGTAACCGATTCCCTTACCGGCACCTTCAGCCGCAGGCACTACCTGGAGCGGTTCGGGGAGGAGTTGGAGCGCTCCCGTAAATTCAAATACCACTTTTGCTGCCTGATGATCGACATTGACCACTTTAAGGATTATAATGACCGTTATGGCCATCTGGTAGGCGATGCGATATTGAAACAGATAGCCGACCGCATCAAGGAGAACATCCGCCAGATTGATTTGATGGGCCGTTACGGCGGAGAGGAATTTTCAATCGTTCTTACCGAGACCGGCAAAGAGGATGCCAAATATGTCGCGGAACGTATCAGGCATGCCATCGAAGAGTCCTCCATCAAGGTCTACGATGAAGAGTTGAGGGTTACCATCAGTATCGGCATCTCGGGTTTTCCCGTTGACGGCCAGAATACGCGCACCCTGATTGAGAAAGCCGACCAGGCCCTTTACAAGGCCAAGCAGACCGGCAGGAACAGGGTCTGCACCTCCTAAATATATTGAAATAAAAGGGATTTTAATATAAAATACAGCGAAATGGCCAAGAAATATATTATCGCTATTGATTTGGGTGGCACCAACCTGAAGGTAGCCCTTCTGGACTTAAATTACCGCATTATCGCGAGGCAGTCTTTTAGCACGCGTAATTTTTCAAAGAAAGACAAACTCATAGGCGCCATCGTAAATTCGGTCGATAAAATTCAAAAAGCCCGCCGCTTAGATAAGCAAAATATCTTAGGGGTAGGGTTGGGCCTGCCGGGTTCGGCCGATACCGAACGCGGTATAGTCTATTCCCTGACAAATATCCCGGGCTGGAAGGATGTCCGGCTCGGCCGCATCCTGAAACAGAAACTACGGCTGTCGGTCTTTATGGATAATGACGCTAATCTGATGTGCCTGGCAGAATATCGTCTCGGCCGAGCGAGGGGGCTGCGCTATGCCGTATGCCTTACCCTGGGCACCGGCGTGGGCGCAGGTATAATTGCCGACGGCAGGCTTTACCGCGGCGCCAATAACGCCGCCGCCGAAGTGGGGCACCTGCCGATTAATGAAGACGGCCCGGCGTGTAATTGCGGCGGGAAAGGCTGTCTTGAGACCTATATCGGAAATAACAGGATTCTGGCGCAGGCAAAAAAAATCTTCCGTCGCAGCATTTCACTGGAAGAAACAAGCAGGCTGGCGGCAGAAGGCGATAAACGGGCGCTTGCGTTCTGGTCCCGTACCGGAGAACATCTCGGCGTTGCCCTGGCAGGAGTGGTAAACCTCCTTAATCCCGAAGCAGTGATTATCGGCGGCGGGGTGGCAAATGCCGGCAAGGCGCTATTTGATAAGGTAAAGAAAGTTATCAGAGAGCGCGCAATGAGAGTGCAGGCCCGGCAGGTTAAGGTTTTTAAGGCCAGGCTCGGAGACGCCGCCGGCTTAATCGGCGCGGCAATAATGGTAAGAGAGGCGTTGAAGAAGTGAAGATATTCATTGATACCGCGAGCATAAGGGAGATAAAGGAAGCAGCCGGACTCGGCGTTATTGACGGCGTTACCACTAACCCCACCCTGATTGCAAAAGAAAACCGGCCGAGCGTTGAGCTCTTAAGGGAAATCTGCGCCATTGTCAGAGGCCCGGTGAGCGCCGAAGTCATAAGTCTGGATAGCGAGGGTATGATTACCGAAGCGCGGCAGGTAGCAAAACTCGCCGCAAATATCGTGATAAAAATCCCCATTATCAAGGAGGGCTTAAAGGCAATCCGGATTTTATCGCAAGAGGGCATTAAAACCAACGCCACTCTTTGTTTTTCCCCGACGCAGGCCTTACTGGTAGCCAAGGCCGGCGTAACTTATGTTTCGCCTTTTGTAGGCAGGCTGGACGACATCGGCTCTGTCGGCATGGATTTAATCCGTGAGATTAAACAGGTCTATAATAATTATGCTCTTAAGACCGAAATTATCGTGGCGTCGATACGTACCCCCCTCCACGTGATAGAAGCAGCCAAAATCGGCGCGGATATCGCCACCGTGCCTTTTGCGGTAATCGAACAGTTGCTGAGACATCCCCTGACTGATATCGGCATCAGCCGTTTCCTGGAGGACTATAAAAAGATCCCTCAAAAATAAATGAAGAGCCGTTTCCTTACCATTGCGATAATATTGGCGTTTGCTACGGCAGCCCTGCTTTCAGCCGAGGAGAAGCAGGAGGAGAAGAAGTCCGCCCAGGAGCCGGTGGTGGTTAACGGGGACGTGGTGGAATATCTGGCAGAGAGCAAAGACGTCACTGCCAGCGGCAATGTTTCGGTAGAATACAAGGGCACAAAATTAACCTGCGACAAACTGACCGTCAATACCGAAACCAGGGAAGGCATAATCGAAGGGAACCTCCGGATTGACGATAAAGAAGGCGTAATTGAAGGCGAAAGGGCTACCTATAACTTCCAGACCAAGGCCGGCATGATTGATAACGCCGCGTTTCGCTCTGACCCTTATTTTGGCAGGGCGGAGCGCGTCAAGAAAGTAAGCGACCGGGAATTTATCGCCTATCGCGGTTACATCTCCAGCTGCGGTTACGATAAACCCCATTACCGTATCAAATCCCGGCGGATAAATTTCTTCCCGGGCGATAAGATCCGGACGCGGGAGGATACCCTGTATCTGGGCCGTGTTCCTCTTATTAATGTGCCTCAGTACAACCACAGCCTTAAGGACCCCCTGATGCACGTGCAGTTGAGTCCCGGTAAGAGAAAGGATTGGGGTCCCTATATGCTTTCGGCGTGGCGTTACAACCTTACCGATAATGCCAGCGGAAGAGTTTATTTTGACTACCGCGATAAACTCGGGATAGCCGAAGGGTTCGGACTGAATTACGATACCAAGGCATTCGGGAAGGGCGACTTCAAATATTACTACACCCATGAAAGGGACGAAAACCTCAATCAGGATAACAACGCCAGTAACGAATTTCAGAGGTACCTTATCCGCTGGCGCCATAAATGGGATATCGACAGCCGCACGAATCTGACCTCGGAGTATTATAACATCGCGGATTCCAAAAGGAAGAAGCTCGGCTCGAGTTATAATTTCCTGAGGGAGTATTTTTACCGCGAATATGAAAAGGACTCCCAACCCTTGTCTTACGCCCTGCTGCACCGCTCCTTTAATTATTCCAGCCTCGATATTATGATGCAGAAACGCGTTAACAGCTGGTATGCCCAGGAAGAGAAGCTCCCCGAGATAAAATACAGTATGCCCAGCCTCCAACTGGGGGAATCGTCGTTCTATTTCGATAATAACAGTTCTTACATTAACTATAATTATAAGAATGCCGCGCCCTCCGATTCCTGGGATGATATTTCATATAATCAATTCGACACCACCAACAAATTATCCCTGCCGACGAGGGTGTCCATTATCAATTTTACTCCCTTTGCCTCGGCGCAGCAGATTTATACCGACAAGAGCACCTACGGCTCGACGATGGAGGCGATATTTTCCGTCGGTTCGGATATGGCCACTAAATTCTACCGCATCTTTAACCTAAAGAGCAATTTCCTGGGGCTGGATATAAACGGCTTACGGCATATCATTACCCCGACCGTGAACTACACCTATACCAGCACTTCGACCATGCCCGCCAGTAAAGCCAGGTTCGGCGGAGGGGCTACGACCGGCAGTTCCGCGGTGACGATGGAATTATCCAATAGATTACAAACCAAGCGTGAAAATAAAACGGTAAATTTAGCGGACTTGCGGATTAGCACCGTTTATAACATTAAGCCCAAGACCGCCACCGGAAAAACCGGGAGCAGCCTGCAGGATATCGTATTTGATTTGGACTTCTGGCCCTACTCCTGGATGAGCATTGTTTCCGACGTCACCTACACCCATTCGGGGCTGCGCGACAGCGCTAATTACAACCGCATCTCCAACGCCAACCTTGATATCAATTTCAGTTTAGGCGAAGGCCGCAGCGTGGGATTCGGGCAGCGCTACCAGAGGAAAGGGGGCAAAGAGCTCACCTTCAGTACCCAGTGGCGCATTAACCCGAAGTGGAGGTTTGGAGTATATGAGAGGTTTCAGTTTGCCGATATCGCCGGATATCCCGGCGGATTGAGGGAACAGGAATATTCCATCGTGCGCGACCTGCACTGCTGGAGCACGGAGATTACTTACAACATCAAAAAGGATGAAGGCCACAGTATCTGGCTTGTTTTCAGGTTAAAGGCCTTCCCCGAGAACGAATTCGGTTTCAACCAGACTTACCATGCGCCTAAGTCCGGCTCGCAATAATCCCCAGGAGATAAATTTAGAGGAGACCTTATGAATATATCGATTGTCGGTTCAGGATATGTCGGCCTGGTAACCGGCGCCTGTTTTGCGGAATTGGGCAATCGGGTGGTTTGCGCGGATAATGATGCCAAGAAAATCACGCAGCTTAAGAAGGGCAGTATCCCGATATATGAACCGGGGTTGGAGGAGCTCATTGTCAATAATATGGCTAAAAGGAGGCTTAAGTTTACCTCCAGCATCAAAGAGGCGGTGGTTAATTCCGAGGTAATTTTTATCGCGGTAGGGACGCCGTCTCTGGAAAACGGCGAAGCGGACCTTACCGGCATTGAAAACGTGGCGCGCAATATTGCCCTCAATATGAACGGGTACCGTTTGATTGTGGAGAAATCCACCGTACCGGTTGAGACCGGCTATTGGGTCAAGCATACCGTCGACAGCTACGTTAAGCGCAAGGTAAAGTTTGACGTTGCCTCCAACCCCGAGTTCCTGAAGGAGGGCTCGGCAATCAGCGATTTTATGCACCCCGACCGCATTGTAATCGGAGTAGAGTCAAAGAGGGCCGAGGGGTTGCTGGTCAGTCTCTATGCGCCGCTCAACGCACCGCTGGTGATTACCGATATCAAGTCCGCGGAATTAATCAAGCACGCCTCAAACTCCTTCCTGGCAACCAAGATTTCTTTTATTAATGCCGTCTCGCGCATCTGCGACAAGGTCGGGGCGGATATTAAAGAGGTAGCTCTGGGTCTCGGTCTGGACAAGAGGATAGGCCCGGAATTTTTAAATGCGGGAGTAGGTTACGGCGGCTCGTGTTTTCCCAAAGACCTCGATGCCTTTATCGATATCTCGGGAAAATTAGGGTATGATTTTCAGCTCTTGAAGGCGGTGCGTAACATCAACCAGGAACAGGCAGGTTTCTTTCTTGCCAAGATTAAGGACAGCCTCTGGATTACCAAGGATAAGAATATCGCGGTGCTGGGTCTGTCTTTTAAGCCCAATACCGACGATATCCGTAACGCGCCGGTAATAGAAATCATCCGGGCATTACGGGAGGAGGGGGCCAGGATTAGGGTTTATGACCCTTCGGCAATGAAGAAGGCAAAAGATACGCTGGGTGGCAGCCGCATTATTTTCTGCAAGGATTCCTACCAGGCCTGCCGCCAGGCAGATTGCCTTTTGGTTGTTACGGAATGGGATGAATTCAAGGAGCTGGATTTCGGCAGGATAAAAAAACTGATGCGCCGCCCCTTTATTATCGACGGCCGTAATATCTACGAGCCCAAACACCTTGAGGAGCTGGGATTTAACTATATCGGTATCGGCAGGAGAAGCAGTTTTAAAAGATCGAGGTAGAATGAGTAATTTAATTAAGGAGTTCCAATCGCGGGTAAAAAATAAGAAAGCCGTAATCGCGGTAGTGGGCTTAGGTTATGTCGGCCTGCCGCTGGCAATGGAGTTCGCCAAAGCGGGTTTTAGGGTATGGGGGATAGAAAAAGACCGCGACCGGCTCCGGCGTCTTAAGAGCGGGGATTCTTATATCAGCGACGTAGCGTCGCGCGATTTGAAAAAAGTCATGTTATCGGACAATCTCAAGGCCAGCGGGGAATTCCGTGCTTTACGAGAATGCGATGTCGTGATTATCTGCGTGCCCACGCCTTTAAGGCGCAAATATCACCCTAACATCTCATACGTTAAAGAAGCGGTAAAAGGCATATCCCGCAACATTAAAAAAGGCGCCTTGGTGGTTTTGGAGAGCACCACTTACCCCGGCACTACCGAAGAGGTAATCCTGCCGTTATTAGAGAAACGCAACTTAAAACACAACCGGGATTTTTACTTAAGTTTTTCCCCGGAAAGGATTGACCCCGGGAATAAGTCTTATCCGCTGCGTAGGATTCCCAAGATTGTAGGCGGCATAAGCAAAGAGGCCTGCGCGATGACGGTTGCGTTTTATAAAAGCATTATCCGCACCGTCGTGCCGGTATCCAGTGCCCGCACTGCCGAGGCCGTTAAGTTGCTTGAAAACACCTTCAGGTTAATTAATATCGCTTTGATAGACGAGATAGCGATGATGGCGCATAAGATGGGTATTGATGTCTGGGAAATAATAAGAGGAGCCAGCACCAAACCGTTCGGTTTTATGCCGTTCTATCCCGGGCCCGGGGTAGGCGGCCACTGTTTAAGCAGCCAGGAAACCCTTTACGTAAAAGATGGTAATTCGTTAAAAGTAGTAACTCTGGCGGATTTTGTGAAACAAATAGATAGAGTCCGGGATGCCGATAGCTTTAAGGTTTTATCGTTTGACCCAGTAAAAAGAAAAGGAGTATTCAAGAAAGTCACTGCTGCTTCGGCGAGGTTCTATGACGGCAAGATGGTTAATATTGCGACCGAAGACGGCAGACATATAAAGGTAACTGATTTGCATCCGATGTTTATTTATAACGATAATAAATGGCGGCTTCGTTACGCCAGGGATTTAAAAGCCGGAGATTGCCTGCCGCTGTGCCTTAAACTTCCTTCGTTTGATAAGAGAAATAGCGGTATTTCCGAAGTAGACCTTATTGAAGAAATTCAGCAGAAGGGACGTTATCTTATAGAGAAGATAAGGGTAAAACCGTTAAATTTTAGTTGGCGGGATTATGCGCCACAGATAAAAGATATCTTACGCCGGCATCCTAAGGGCAGTATCCCGGATTGCTGTTGGGATTACCTTAGCGACAATATCCTGCCGTTAAAATATTTGTATGAATTAGAAAAAACCGTTGACATCGACCATCACGGGATGAAATTAGTTACCGGACGCGGCCCCGGCAGGAGCGAGACGCCAGCAGTAATAGAGGTGGATACGGACTTCTGCCGCCTTATCGGCTATTACTTAAGCGAAGGCTGTTATACCAGAGATAAATCCAGCCGGATAAGATTCAGTTTTAATCGCTCTGAAAAAGAGTATATCCGCGATGTTATTGAAATTTTAACGCATCTTGGTATCCGGACTTCAATTTATGAATCTAAGACGTGGCATAGTTCTTGCATAAAAGTTTCATCCGACATTTTCGGCTTTCTTATCTTTGAAGTTTTGGGCTGCGGCAGGAATTGCTATGATATGAATATCCCGGCTCAAATTTTCAGTTTTGATAAAGAAAGGAAAAAAGCTTTAGTGGCAGGGGTGTTCCGCGGGGATGCCAGCGTGGAGCACTTCTTCGGAAAATGGCGTTACCGCAAGAATGAGAAGGAATACCTGCATAATGTCAACACCGCCAACATAAGTTTCTTTACTTCCAGCAAGAAACTCTTTCAGCAGTTAATCGTAATATTGCATGACTTGGGGATTGTGCCTACCTTTCGCAAACGTAAATACGCCCTTTCGATATTCGGTTATCGGCAGTTAGAGTTTTTTAAAGACCTTTTTGCAGGCAGGAAACAGGATATTATCCACCGCTACCTGGAACTTAATAAAAACAGACCGCGCAATAAAACATTCAGAAAGTTCAGGAATTTTGCGACGGTAAAGGTAAAATCCGTTACCCGCTCTGCGGGAGGCTGGGTTTATTCGGTGGAAACCGAAAAACCCCACGCCTTCGTTACTTCCTACGGTATGGCGGTGCACAATTGCATCCCCAAAGACCCGCTTTACCTTTACTGGAAGGCGAAGCATCAGGGTTTTCGCTCGCGCTTCATTAAACTGGCCTCCGATACTATTTCTTACATGCCGCAATATATCACCGAAAGGGTGACACGTCTTTTAAGAAACAGGCCGCCCCGAAGTCTTAAGGCCCTGGTAATCGGCGTTACCTATAAGAAAGACATCAAGGACTTAAGGCAATCCCCGGCGCTCGATATCATCGAATCATTACGTAAAAAAGGTATTGCCGTTTCTTATTATGACCCCCTGATACCTTACCTAAGGGTTGACGGTGTTCATCTGGAATGTAGCGAACTCAAGAGCGCCAGTCTAAAACAATTTGATTGCGCAGTAATCGCTACTGACCACTCTTCGCTCGATTACGATTTTATCCTGAAAAATTCCCGGCTAATCTTTGATGCCCGTAATGTCTATAGAGGCAGCCGTAATCCTAAAGTGGTGAAATTATGAAAAAATTCCTCGTTACCGGCGGCGCGGGTTTTATCGGTTCGCATATTGTGGAGGCATTAGTAAGGAGGGGCTGCTACGTCAGGGTGCTGGATAATTTTTCCAGCGGTAAAATAAATAATATACGGGCGGTCTTAGGCAAGATAGAGCTGGTAAGGGGCGACATCCGTTCTCTTGCAACCTGCAAAAAAGCTACGAGGGGGATTGATTTTGTATTACATCAGGCCGCCCTGCGCAGCGTGCCGAAATCAATGCTTAACCCCGCCGAATATAATGAAGTTAATATCCAGGGCACCCTTAATATGCTGGAGGCGTCCCTGGAAAGCAAGGTTAAATCTTTTGTTTTTGCCTCCTCCAGTTCAGTCTATGGCGAGGTAAAGACCTTTCCGGAAAAAGAAGATTTTCTCCCCGGGCCAATTTCTCCTTATGCAGTGACCAAACTCGCCGGCGAACATTATTGCCGGATGTTCGCTTATCATTACGGCCTGCCGACGGTATCATTGCGTTACTTTAATGCCTTTGGCCCCCGCCAGGCGCCTGACGACGAATACGCCGCAGTAATCCCCAAGTTTATCACCTCTATGTTAAAAGGGAAGTCTCCGCCGATATTCGGCACCGGGAGGCAGTCGCGCGATTTCACCTATGTGGGCAATATCGTTGAGGCAAATATCAGGGCTTGCGGAAAGCTTAATCTTAAGGGCGAAGTTTTTAATATTGCCACAGGAAAGGACTGCGCCATCCTGGAATTAGTGCGCCTGCTTAATAAAATATTAGGCACCTCTCTAGAGCCGCGGTTTTTAAGCGCACGGCCCGGAGATGTATTTAAAACGCACGCGGATTTAAGCCGGGCCAGGAGGATATTGGGATTTCTTCCGCGGATAAAATTTAGCGAAGGATTAAGATTAACTGCCGAGTATTTTAAAAATGTCTAAAAAAACCGTTGTCATTACCGGCGGCGCGGGTTTTATCGGTTCGCACCTGTGCGACAGGCTGATTTCCGAAGGATTTGGGGTTATCGCTATCGATAATCTAAAAACCGGAAGCATAAATAATATTTCGCATCTATTAAGGGATAAAAATTTTCGTTATATTAAGCACGACGTCTGCAGGGATATTTCTATCGCGGGAAAGGTACACTATGTTTTACATTTTGCTTCCTTGGCTTCGCCTAAGGACTACCTGCAATTCCCGATCCAGACCTTAAAAGTAGGTTCTTTAGGCACGCACAACAGCCTGGGGTTGGCGAAAAAGAAACATGCGGTGTTTCTCCTGGCTTCGACCTCTGAAGTTTACGGTGACCCGCTGATGCATCCCCAGAAAGAAGAATACTGGGGTAATGTCAATCCGGTCGGGGTGCGGGGCTGTTATGACGAATCCAAGCGTTTTGCCGAGGCGATTACGATGGCCTACCAACGGTTTCACGGAATGGACACCCGGATTGCGCGCATTTTTAATACCTACGGCCCGCGTATGAGAATGAACGACGGCAGGGTAGTGCCGAATTTCATCTATCAGGCCCTGAATAATAAGCCCCTGACCGTTTACGGCAGGGGAAATCAGACGCGTTCCTTCTGTTATATTGACGACCTCATCGAGGGTATTTATCGCCTGATGCTGACGCGGGTCAATGACCCCTTAAATCTAGGAAACCCGAGGGAATTTACGGTAATGGAGCTGGCGCGCCTGGTTTTAAAGATCAGCCATGGCAGGAGCGAGATTATCCATAAGCCGTTACCGCAGGACGACCCCCGCCAGAGGCGGCCTGACATTACAAAAGCCAGGCGGCTTCTGAAATGGCGACCCCGCGTGCCCTTAGAAGAAGGCCTCTGTAAAACCATAGAGACGCTTTCCTCTTCAATCGGGACAGTGTCCTTGACCTGCAAATTGGGTACCCTTTCCGGATTGGCGAGGAAAACGTCTCCAATAAAGAGGGCTTGACAAGGAACAGGTAACTGATATAGAATAAAACACTAATATCCACGAGGA
>CAYWCX010000012.1:19869-27144 GCA_964456925.1 uncultured Planctomycetales bacterium | reverse complement strand
CGAACCTCCGGTCGTCTTACGACGACAACGGTTTTCGAGACCGCCGCATTCAACCGCTCTGCCAACTCTCCTATTCGCCCCCCGCAGGTAAACCAAAACAGCTTGAATAATCGTCCATGTAATAACAATACCAGGAAGTCTGGCCTGTGCCTGGATAGTATATCTGATAGTAAATATATGGCCGAGAGGCGCCCGGGGGTTTACCATAGGAGGTAGGGCACCTGAATGCACCCAACGCCACAGACGTTGAATCAACCACCGCTAGCAGGTAGGAGTAGAACCTGTCGGATGTACACTCAGGCATCGGGTCTGAGCCTACGTCGGTATACTGTATGCCCTCCACTGAACCGTCGTGCCTCAAATAATACTCGGCAACAAGCTGGCGCATGACGCCCATCTTTATTTTGGCTTCGTTAAGCCGGCTGTATTCCACTTGTTTGCCATATTGAGTATAGCCTAAGGTGGCAAGTATGCCGATGATAATGAGCACGACGAGCAATTCTATGAGGGTAAAGCCTCTTAAGGGGAACTTTAGACGCGCGTCAGGGTTTTTGTTCATAAAGGTATCCTCCATCAGGAAACATCAAAATTGCGAATTAATTGCTGGCGGAGGCGGAAGGATTCGAACCCTCGATGGACTTACGTCCACAACGGTTTTCAAGACCGCCGCATTCAACCGCTCTGCCACGCCTCCAGTCGCCTTAACAAGCCTTATTTTTAAAAATCATAACATCAATTCCGAAGTTCGTCAATTTAAAGGAAAAACTGCCGGAAAACCGCCCGGAATACAGAAGCGGCGAGTTGGAAAGAATTATTCAGAAAGTTAACCAGGGAGAACCTGTTAAAAATGAGGTTCAGGATTAAGGCCAAAAGAAATATATTGAGGATATAAACGAAAGAGAAACCGAAGATATAATTTGCCTTCAATGAGTCCCCTTTTCTGCCGCGGATTGCCTTGGCGCTGAAAACCAAATGTAGCGCAAGACTGAAGCCAAACAGGAAGACAAAATAACTCAAACAATCCCCGACCCGGAAGATATAAAATAATATTACGAAGAGTAAAAATAAAACAATGGTGTAGATAGGCAGGAGGTAGGGGGCGACCTTAACGAGCGGCTTGAAAAAAGCAAAGATTAATTCTACAAGGCGGTATCCCCTGCCGTAGATAACTGCGGGCTCCCAGACAAAAAGATAGACCAGGAGCAGACTGATTACGCCAGCCCAGAAATATTGCTGAAATGCAGCATCTACGGCGTTGAATTCATATAAAAAAGAACGCGTAAAAGAATAAACAAAAGGCAGTAAAGCAATACCCAGAACCAGTTTTATAACGCTAAAGACCCGGCTGCCAAAAACGCCCAGTTTAGATTTGACCGTGCCGACGTTGGTATCTAACAGACTAGGGGATTCTTTCTTTTCCATCGAGGTATGGCCTTAAGGCCTCGGGGATAATTACCGAGCCGTCCTTCTGTTGATAATTTTCCAGAAGCGCCACCACGGTGCGCGCCAGGGCAATGCCTGAGCCGTTCAGGGTGTGCACGAAGTCCGTCTTCTTGGTATCCTTCTTTCTGAATTTTATGTTCGTGCGCCGGGCCTGGAAGGCCTCGAAGTTGCTGCAACTGGAAACCTCAAGCCATTTGTCGATACCCGCGGCATAGGCCTCCAGGTCATAGCATTTGCTGGCGGCAAAACTCAAATCCTGGGTCGCCAGCATCATCACCCGGTAAGGCAGGCCTAACAACTGCAGCACCTTTTCTGCGTCATGCACCAGTTTCTCCAATTCATCGTAGGAACTACCGGGTTGGACGAACTTCACCAGTTCTACCTTGTCAAACTGATGAACCCTGATGAGGCCTTTGGTGTCTTTGCCGTAGGAACCGGCCTCTCTCCTGAAACAGGCGGTATAGGCGGTATAATAAACCGGAAGGTCTTTTTCATCTAAAATCTCGTCGCGCAGGATATTGGTGACCGGCACTTCTGCAGTGGGTATCAAAAACAAATCGTCATCTTTAAGCCGGTACATATCCTCCTCCAGCTTCGGAAGTTGGCCGGTGCCGGTCATTGAAGCGCGGTTCACCAGAAACGGCGGGAAGACCTCGGTATAGCCGTGTTTTTTGGTGTGCAGGTCGAGCATAAAATTAATCAATGCCCGCTCCAGCTTTGCGCCCCAGCCCTTGTAAAGGATAAAGTTGGAAGCGGTTATCTTGGTGGCACGCGGAAAATCAATGATATCCAGATGCTGACTGATCTCCATATGTGTAACGGGCTTAAAATCAAAGCGCGGTTTCTCGCCCCAGGAACGCACTTCTTTATTGGCGGCGGGCCCGCCGCGCGGAATGGATTCGTGAGGGACATTGGGGACGCCAAGCACTAATTTATCCAGCTTGGCCTCAAAATCCTTTAATTCTCCCTCCAACTTATCAATCCTGCCGGCAATCTCTTTCATCGAAGAAATCTTGTCTTTGGCGTCCTTCTTCTGCTTTAAAAGCGCGCTTATCTCGTCGTTGGCTTTATTTTTCCTGGCGCGCAGTTCCTCGAGTTCTACTAAGGTGCGGCGCCTTACGTCGTCTAATCTCACGAGGCTCCCTAAGTCCAGCTTGAGATTGCGCTCGCGGATAGACTTCTCTACCAGCTCCTGATTTTCCCTGATAAACTTGAGGTCCAGCATTTTTTATCCTTTTATTACGCCCAGCGGCCGCATCCGGCAGATGCGTTTTGAGATTCCGGCATTATGCACTACATTTACTACGTCGTTGACGTCCTTGTAGGCCTGGGGCGCTTCTTCTACAATAGTGCCGCGGCCGGATGCTTTGACTATTATACCTTTAGATTCCAGTTCTTTCAATAATGCATTTAGGTTGATGGAACGGGTGGCGGCAGTGCGGGATTTTACGCGTCCGGCGCCGTGACAAGTGCTGCCGAAGGTATCCTCCATTGCTTTTTGGGTGCCTGCCAAAAGATAAGAATTACGGCCCATATCCCCGGGGATAATCACGGGCTGGCCGATTTTACGGTATCTCTCGGGGACGGCAGGATGGCCGGGACCGAAAGCGCGGGTGGCGCCTTTACGGTGCACGCATAAGGTCTTTTCTTTGCCGTTTATCTCGTATTTTTCAATCTTGGCAATGTTATGCGCCACGTCATAAATAAGGTGCATCCCCATCTTCTCCCACGGCATACCCATTACCTTCTCAAAGGATTTACGCACCAGATGCATCAGGCACTGCCGGTTAGCCCAGGCGTAATTCGCCGCGCACTTCATCGCGGCAAGATAACTTTTTCCTTCGGGTGAATTAACCGGCGCGCAGGCCAGCTGACGGTCCGGGACATTGATGTTGTATTTGTTAAGGCATTGGATCATGCTTTTAACATATTCGTCGCAGACCTGATAACCCAGGCCGCGCGAGCCGGAGTGTATCATTACGGTAATCTGACCTGAATCCAGGCCTAATTCATCGCAGATATCGCGGTCGTAAAGCTGCTCAATTACCTGGATTTCCAAAAAATGGTTGCCTGAGCCGAGGGTGCCGGATTGGGCCTTGCCTCTTTCGTAAGCGCGGGGTGATACGGCGTCGGGGTCAGCGCCGGATATGGCGCCGTTTTCTTCGGTACACTCCAAATCATCCTCGCAGCCATAACCTCTCTCCACTGCCCAGCGCGAGCCTTTTACTAAAATCTCTTTTTCTTCCCGCGGGCTCACCCTGATATCGCCTTTAGAGCCCACTCCGGCCGGAACATCATTGAATAAGGCCCAAACCAGCGCTTCAATCTTGCCTTTAATTTCTTCGTAGCGCAGGTCGGTCCGTATCAGGCGCACCCCGCAGTTGATGTCATAGCCGACTCCGCCGGGAGAAATTACACCGTCCTCTTCAATGTCGGTTGCCGCAACGCCCCCGATACAAAAACCGTAGCCCCAGTGGATGTCCGGCATCGCCAGAGAGGCATTCACGATACCGGGCAGAAACGCCACGTTCGCCACCTGTTCCAGTGCTTTGTCCTGGCGGATGTCCTTTAATAATTTCTCGTCGGCATAGATAATGCCGGGCACGCGCATTCCGGGCTTATATGAGCGCGGGATACGCCAGCGGTAACCGTCAATCTTCTCTAATTGTCCCTGCCAGAGTTCAGACATCCAAAATTACCTCAGCCTGCCAATCGCTGCCGCTGTTTTCTATTTTCAAGCCGGAATAGGTCGCGGCCTTAATCTCCTTATTTATCCTATAACCGCTAAAGGCCTCTCCCGTTACAGTCGCCTCTAAGGCGTGTTCGTTAATCTTGTTGATCTTAAAATCCGTGAATACCATTTCTCTTGTGGCGGATAAAGACAATAATTCATTGAGCCAGTTGATAAAAAGCTCGTCTAAGGTAGCGGCTTTCTGTTCAAGGGGCAGGGATTCTTTTTGGGGCGGATTTTTTGATGAGATTTTTTCAGCAGAAATCTCAAATACTGCGACAGCGGCATTTCGGAATAAACCTTTAAGGTCTTTGGCGTATACGCGAAGGGCTAAGTCTGCGGTGTGTTCGATGATTTGATAATTTTTCACCGGCGGATGGACTGGTGGGCCATGAAGGAGTCGAACCTTCGACCTTGACATTAAGAGTGTCCTGCTCTACCAATTGAGCTAATGGCCCTTATTCTTATCTGTCAACCACTAGCAAAACCCTCCGCAGGAGGGTGAGCTAGTGACCCGGAATTATGTGATATTGAATCTTAGGTAAGGAGTATTGTAACTTAAAACTGCGGGATTTGCAACCTCAATTTACGGGGAACTCCCCCGGCTATCGTTAGCGCGTCAGATTTCCGAATACTTCGCGCAATATCGTGTTTGCGATATTTTCTGCCAGAAGCTTGTTGCCTCTGGGGATGCAATGTCCGAAATCGCCTGCAAACATATCTGTAAAATATGCCCGGCAACCCTCTTTCTTAACGGCATCTCTGAATATTTTCTCATTGTCTACGAAGATAATGCCTTTTTTATCGCCTTCAAACATCTTCTTTAACGGCTCTATGCTGCGCATAGGGTACTGCATACAAACCAATCTTATTCCTTTTTTATCTAAAATTTCTTTAAGTTTACGGTAGTTGTTAACTGTAACGGGCTTATAATACCTTAATCTTGCTGTATTTGCCTTTTCGGCATATTCTTTGGCCAGTTCGGGCTTGCCCATTTCTTCGTATAATACCAAGAGCGCTCCATATATACTATCGTTCTCAGGATGCAATTCTATGGCCTTCTTGAATAAGTCTTCGGCTTGGGAGAATTTGCCCTGCAGCTGATAAACCCGTCCTAGTTCAAAGTATGTATGATCATCTTTAGGGTTTAACTCTATGGCTTTCCTGAATGTCTCTTCGGCCTGGGAGAATTTGCCCTGCAGCTGATAAACCCGTCCTAAGGCAAAATATGCATTAGCGTTTTTGGGATTCAGTTCTACGGCCTTCTTGAAGATATCTTCACCTTGGGATAATTTGCTTTGATGTTCATAAAGCCACCCCAAGCCAAAGTATGCAGGATCATCTTTAGGGTTTAACTCTATGGCTTTCTTAAAGGCGCCTTCAGCCTGGGAGAAATTGCCCTGATTCCGGTAAAACCACCCTAATTTGACGTATACATCGTCATTTTTAGGGTTTAATGCTATGGCTTTCCTGAATGTCTCTTCGGCCTGGGAGAATTTGTTTTGATCCAGATAAACCTGGGCTAAACCAAAGTATGCATCGTCGTCTTTAGGATTTAACTCTATGGTTTTCCTGAATGTCTCTTCGGCCTGGGAGAATTTGTTTTGATTTCGATAAAGCCACCCCAGGCCAGAGTATGCATAATTGTTTTTAGGGTTTAACTCTATGGCTTTCTTAAAGGCGCCTTCAGCCTGGGAGAATTTGCCCTGATTCCGGTAAAACCACCCTAATTTGACGTATACATCGTCATTTTTAGGGTTTAATGCTATGGCTTCCCTGAATCGATCTTCTGTTGAGACGGATTCAGCATAAGCTTCTTTTAACCTGATTCCTGGAAAGATTCCCCCGGAATGCTGCCTGTCTTTTTTGGGCTTATAAAGTCTTATTTCCTTAGCTTTAGTCAGGATATGCAACCAAAGAAGCCTTGCCAGTTTATAAGTTCTAAAGGACCTAAAGAAAAGCGTGCTTTTTGAAGTAGTGGCTGCTTCATAAGGGATATGCTCTCCCCAGTCATTTATCCCCATCATCGTAATTACCATATCGGGGCGATATTTATCAATATTATATTCAAGCCGCCCCAGGATATCTGCGGTCGTAGCTCCGCCAATCCCTTTATCTATTACGCTAAATTTTATACCTGTGTTACGCCGGTTTAATGACTCTTCAAGAAAAGCAGGATATTGCCCGGCAGTGGTAGATTCACCTAAACATAAGATGCGGTAGGCGCCTTTTTGCTTGAGGGTTTGCTTATTCCGGTATTCTTGCATAGACAATAAGACACCCCCCCCTAAGCGTAATCCTGTCTCCAGGAGAATAAAGAATAAAAAGAACCCGAATATAACCAGAGTTATTCTTGTTTTGAAGGCTAACTGAAGGTGGGTGGAGTAATTTTTATCCATTTGCCACGCATTAAAAAACTCCGTAAGCGCTTGCGGAGTTTTTTAGTTGAGATTACCCCGGACTATGACTAAGCTGCTGGCCTGTAATGTTTAAAGCCCCTGCATTGCTTCGATGACGCGCTGGCTTACGCCCTGATTCTTAAGATAACTGATATCCTCGGCGGTTAAGGAATATTTGGAATTGGTGGTCTTGATTTTATTGATAATCTCATCGCTGGAAACCCCCTCTTTCGTCAACGCCACGATTTGAGCCATCGAAAGCTGGGTGGAAGCGGCTGCCTGCGGTTTTTCAATCTGGCTGCCCACTGCTGCTCCGCCGGCTGCACCTAATACGCCGCCGATTACAGCGCCCTCTACCCCATGACCGCTCTGATGCCCGATAATCCCGCCGGCGGTTGCCCCTATTAAGCCCCCGACACCCGCGCCTTCGGCGACCCGGGTTTTATTGGTCTGGCACCCCGCAATAGCCAGCGCAAATACTAAAACCGCGAATAACGAAATGGTCTTCTTCATATTTCAATCCTCCTCGTTTTTTATAAATTATACCAAGATATAGCCAAAACTCAAGTAATTTAGCAAACCGCGCGCCCAGCAGGAATTGAACCTGCAACGTCCAGTTCCGAAGACTGGCGCTCTATCCAGTTGAGCTATGGGCGCTCTTATATTATTTCGCACTTTTCTCCCAGAAGCGCCTTAATCTTT
>CAYWCX010000012.1:0-19769 GCA_964456925.1 uncultured Planctomycetales bacterium | reverse complement strand
CTATGGGCGCTCTTATATTATTTCGCACTTTTCTCCCAGAAGCGCCTTAATCTTTTTGAGTTTTGCTTCTGAGACGAGACGCAGGTTCAATTGAACGCTGCTACGCACCGGAGAGTTCAGTTGTATCTTATCGGGGTTTATCCTGTCTAGTGCTTCCTTAATTTTCTTGATGTGGCGGAGGTCGTCGTTTATCCCGGCAACCAGCATCACCTCCAGCCAAATCTTGCCGCGGTACTCCTGCCTTAACTTTACCAGACCTTCAATTATCCCTTCTGCCTTTATGCCCGGATATGGCCGGTTAATTCTAGCAAAAACCGTCTCGCTGACGGCGTCAAGAGAAGGAAGTACTAAGTCTGCCTGCGCTATTTCCTGCCGCACGGCGGGGTCGTCTAATAAAGAGGCATTGGTGATTACTGCTACGGGAATGGGAGTAAGTTTTTTTATCCGGGTAATTAACTCGCCGATCCTGGAATTCAGGGTCGGCTCTCCAGAGCCGGCAAGGGTAAGATAGTTGAGGGTTTCTTTCAAGGGGCCGTTATGCTCCAGCCAGGACTTCAGTTCTTCTAAAAGCTCGGCGGTATCGATATATTCCTTTCTCTCCGTGGTCTTGGTGATGGTGTTTCCCAGCTGGCAGTAGACGCAATCAAAACTGCAAAGCTTATGGGGGGTAAGGCTTATCCCCAAAGAGGAACCGAGGCGCCTTGATTTTACCGGACCGTAGACGTATCTCATCGCAAAATAAAACCCCACCTTTTGCTGGGGTTTAACGCTCTTAAGGTGGGGTTAATAACGTTTACTTTACCTCAATGACGCAGTTACTGCTGCCGAAGGAATTTGCCACGCAACTTTTGCAGCGCGGGTCATTGACCCAGGAGCCGTCAACTAAGAATTTATATTCGTGCCTTCCCGGTCTCAAACCCACTTTAACCGTCCAATTGCCCTTGGAATCCTTTTTGGCGCCAAGGGAATTAGTATTCCAGCTGTTAAAACTGCCGGCTAAGTTAACCTTTTTGGCCTGTGGTGCAAAAAATTTAAATTCCGTGGCTTTGAGTCTGTAAATGCTTGCCATACCAGCCTCCTTTGTTCTTTGCAATCTATGTTATACCCGACAAATACGGCAGTGTCAAGATTTTTTATACTGCCGCAATGGCGATGTTTTTTCTGTCCGCAAGCCGTACCGCAGCAGGCTGGTCGATAAAAAGGGTTTTGCCCGCCTCGATAGCCAGACAACTGCCGCCGGCCCTCCGGAGGACCTTGACGGTATTCAACCCCACTACCGGCACATCAAAACGCATATCCTGTTTGGGTTTACTGACTTTAACCAGGGTAAAGCCGCCCCTGGTGATTTTACCGGCCCGCCGGATGAGGTTATCCGTGCCTTCGAGGGCTTCCACCGCCACCACCGCTTTGTTTTTTACCGCCACGGTCTGCCCGATGTCCAGAGAACCGATTGCCTTAGCGAGGTTAAGCCCGAAATAGACATCCTCCAATTCGCTAAAGTTGGGCGCCCTTTTAGTCAGCGTCCCTTTTTGCGGAAAGAACTCCTCCATAAAAACAGTGGAATCCAGAAGTTCTATCCCCGCTTCCCGGAGGCGCTGGGCAACCGCTCTAAAAATACTATCCGCCCTCTTGTCACTTAAACCGCCGAGGAAGTCTTTTAATTCCCGGCAGTTTTGCACCTCGCGGCTGAAGAGCCGGGCAGGGCTTATCTGGCCGGCCATCACCACCCGGCTGATGCCTTCGGCCTTAAATATTTCGAGCATCCGGGAAAACTCATCCAGCCCCAACCAGTAGATTTTATCAACGAAATTATTTAATTTACGGCTGGTATCTTTTTTTATGGCAACCGCCACAATACTATTGCCTCTTTTCCTGGCGGCCGCGGCGAATAAAAGGGGAAATTTCCTGTTTCCGGCAATCAAGCCGATCTTTTCCATAATTTATAGGTTATTATCTTCGGGTTTAGCGCCGGCAGCGTGCTTGCGGCAGGAGGGGCTTATCCCTCTTTGAGAATTTTTTACGAAATCGATAAGGTGAAGGACTTCGGCGCACGGGCTGGTGATTGTCTCCTGGAGTTTTTCGAGGGCATGGGCTCTGGTCAGGCCGCTGTTAAAGAGTATCTTAAAGGCGAGGTTGAGTTGATGTATGGCGTCTTTTGTGAATTGGCTGCGCCTAAGGCCCACGAGATTAAGGCCGTATATGTTAACAGGATGACCGTCGCAGGTAGAATAAGGCGGTATGTCCTGCACTACCTTGGAGCAGCCCCCGATAATGGAAATTGTGCCCACCCTCACGAACTGGTGTATCGCCACTAAGCCGCCTACTACCGCCCTGTCTTCAATGGTGACGTGGCCGGCAAGGGTCCCGTTGTTGGCGATAGTGCAGTAGTTGCCTACGCGGCAGTCATGCGCGATATGGGAATACGCCATAAAAAGATTGTTGTTGCCGACGACGGTCTCTCCTCCTTCGGCGGTGCCGGGATTAAAGGTGCAATACTCGCGGATGATGTTATTATCGCCTATCCTAAGAAAACTCTTCTCGCCCCTGTATTTCAAATCCTGCGGCCTGCTGCCGATAACGGCGCCGGTAAATATTTCGCAATTCTCACCCAGAGTAGTATTGCCTTCTATGAGGCAGTGCGCACCGACGCGGGTGCCGCCGGCGATAGCGACATTATCCCCTATTATAGTATAAGGGCCGATGCTGACATCATCGGCCAATTTTGCTTTCTTGGAAACTATCGCGCTCGGATGAACCTGCATGGCTTAATCTCCCGCGAGGGCAAACATCAAATCCGCCTCCGCCACGACCTTGCCGTCCACCAGCGCCCTGGCAGAAACCTGCCCGGTGCGGGATTTTATCCTGCCGGCGGTTACCTCCAGCACCAGCTGGTCGCCGGGAATAACGGTCTTACGAAACCTCGCATTGTCAACCGCCATGAAATAAGCAATCTTGCCGCGGTTCTCCTCGGAGGAAAGCATCATTACCCCGCCGACCTGCGCCATGGCTTCGATGATTAAAACGCCGGGCATCACGGGTTTACCGGGAAAATGCCCCTGGAAAAAATAATCGTTGATAGTAACGTTCTTAATCCCTGCCGCGCATTTGCCCTTTTCAAGATGGGTAATTCTGTCCACTAAAAGAAAGGGGTGGCGGTGCGGGAGTATCTTCATAATCTCGTCCACTTCAATCGGCTGGCCCTCCTGCGGCTGGGAAGCGAGGGTTATGCCGGCGGCATCATACCTCTGGCGCTGCTGGTCGATGCGCTTTAAGAGTTTCAGGTTCAGGGGATGGCCGCTCTTTAAGGCAATGATATGGCACTTGACGGACGAGGATAAAAGATAAAGGTCGCCCATAAGGTCAAGTATCTTGTGGCGGATGAATTCGTCGTCGTAACGCAGCTTATTTTTGATTACGCCGTTTTTACCGAGCACTAAGGTATTATTATAATCCGCGCCCAACCCCATACCTTGCTGCTGCAGCGCCGCTGCTTCTTCTTCCAGGCAGAAGGTGCGGGCAGGAGCAATCTGTTCCTTGAATAATTCCGGGTTGCCAAGAGTTATTTCTCTAAATTGTGCCTGGAGCAGGGGGTGGTTGTAACTGACGGTGTAGGAAATCTTAAATTCCTCGCAGGGCAAGGCAATAATAGAGGTATCGTCCTCCTCTATGAAAATCGTCTCTTTAAGGCTATAATAACGGCGCGGCTTATCCTGTTCTTTAATGCCTGCCTTAAGCAAGGCCTCAGCAAAATTTATCCCGCTTCCGTCCATTCCGGGCAGTTCGTTATTGTCCAATTCCACGGTAATATTATCAACGCCTAAGCCCGAAAGCGCAGCCAGAAAATGTTCCACCGTATGCACCTCTGCGCCATCCCTGCCGAGTGAAGTGCGCCGCGGGCTGCGGGATTGAGGAAGGAGGTTCTCCAGCGAGGCCTTTATTGCCGGCCGCAAGGAAAGGTCGGTGCGGATAAAGGTAATGCCGCTGTCTGCCGCCGCAGGCTTAAACTTGGCCGTAACCTTACAGGCGGTATGCAGGCCGATGCCCTTTAAAGAAAACTCTTTTTCGATTGTCTTTTGCATTTCCATCTTTATTTCTGCTCCAGTTTAGCCTGAAGTTCTGCAACCTTCTTTTTTAACTCCGAAATCGTTTCGTATAAACGCGGAAGGTTCTGCACGCAGGCATTGACCTTACGCGCTATTTCAGCGGGCTTCGCAGGGTAACCCCAGACGGTTGTCCCCGCAGGGACGGGCTTGTTTATCCCGGACTGCGCCATGGCTATGGCATTATCGCCGATACTGATATGCCCGACTATCCCTACCTGGCCCGCAAGTATAACGTTATTGCCGACCGTAGTGCTGCCGGAGATACCCACCTGTGCCACGATAAGGGAATCTTCCCCGACCACCACATTATGCGCAATCTGCACCAGGTTATCGATTTTGGTGCCGCGGCCGATTACCGTCTTGTCGAAGCGCGCGCGGTCAATGGTAACATTGGCGCCAATCTCCACGTCATCCCCGATTTCAACCGTGCCGGTCTGGGGGATCTTATGGTGCCGACCTTCTACGCTTACAAAACCAAACCCGTCTGAACCGATTACCGTGCCGCTGTGGATGATTACCCTGTTGCCGATGGTAATGCGTTCGCGTATCGAGACGTTGGGATAGATAATGACATCACTTCCTACCACGGTGTCGTGGCCGATATAAGAACCCGAATATATTACGGTGTTATCGCCTATTGAGGCGCCCTCCGCTATCGCCACAAAAGGCCCGATACCTACGCCCTTGCCCAGCTTTGCGTCTTTGGCGATGACTGCCGAGGGATGAATCCCCCCGGGGTGTCTTATCTCTACCGGCAGCACAAAAGATACTATCTTGGTGAATGCCAGAGAGGGGTTATCGGTGCGGATAATGGGCTTGCCGCAGGCAGTGACATCGCGCGAGGTAATCACTGCCGAGGCGCGCGTCTTCTCCAGAAGTGGCGCGTATTTAGGATTGGCCAGAAAGGTAATATCGCCCTCCTCGGCCTCCTTTATCCCGGATACGCCGGTGATGACGATATCGCCGTTACCGACCACCTCGCCGCCGATAATCCGGGCGATTTCTTTTAAGGTCTTCTTAACCTCGGGCATTATCTCTTATAACCTTTATTGAGTATCGTGATAATCTTATCGGTAATATCGAGGCTCTTCGTCTGATAAACCAATACGCGGTCGTTAAAGACCATGGTATAACCCTCTTTCTCGGCATACTGCTTTACCGCGTCCTCGATATCCTTGAGGATTTCCTTCATCTTATCGTTCTGCTCTTTGCGCAGGTCGGTTTGCTGCTGACGGTCAAATTCCTGAAGATTTTTAATCTTGGTCTCGAGCTCCGGTTTTCTGGCTTCTTTCTCTTTTTCGCTTAAAAGGTTAATCTTATCCTGAAGCTGTTTGACGTCATTGACCTTCTTGTCCCTGTCGTTGCCGTAAACGCGCTCTTTTTCGGTCAAGACCTTGTCGTAATCTTTGGTCTTGTTGTATTCGCTAAAGAGGCGGCTTAAGTCCACATAAGCGAACTTATCCGCAGCGAGGGCAACCTGGGAGAGTATCCCCAGAGTGAAAATAGCGCCGATTAAAATTACCAACCTTTTTCTCATCTAATCTCCTCCTTTATTTATTGCTGTTATTTTAGCCGGTTTATGTAACCCTATGCGGGAATTGCGGTTTTATTTCAGGTTTAAAAACCGTGGCTCATACTGAAGTGGAATCTTCCGCTGCCCTTCTCAGTCTCGCCAGGTTCCTTATTGAAAGGGATGCCGTAATCAAGCAAGATGGGGCCGATGGGAGTCTTAATCCTGAATCCAAAACCCATGCTGCTCTTGAATCCCCCTGAGCCGATTTTACTGCTTTTGGTCCAGACATTGCCGGTATCAAAGAAAGTCGCCACCTTCATAAAACTGAACAGCGGATAACTGTATTCGACGTTGCCTACAAGCATGGCCTCGCCGCCCAGGGGATCCTCGGATGCGGGGTCAATAGGACCGATCTTCCTTTCGTGATAGCCCCTTATGGTGTAGGCGCCGCCGGCAAAAAACCTTTCATATATCGGGATGTCGTCGGAATCGCCGTAATTATTTGCCAGGCCCAGCCTCCCCCTGAATTCCAGCACCGAACCGCGGAAGAGCGGGATGTAATGCGAGGCGCGGCTGAAGAATTTCAAAAAATCCTTGGTGCCGCCGAAAGGACCGCCGGCGCATTCTATCGAGCCGGTTAGCACGTTACCCCTGGTGGGGTCAAAGACGTTATCGCGGCTGTCAAAGGTAAGCCCGTACTGCAGGCTGCTGATGGTGTTGGAGCCGTCTTCCTTTTTCAAATCATCCGTTGCATCGGAGGTAATATTGGAAATCTTGATGCTGTCGTGTCGATAAACCAGGTCTTCCCGGATATATTCGGAAATCTCGTTGCCCAGCCGCAGGTCAAAACCCACGATATCCTCGTCGTAACCGTAACCGATATCGGTCTCTCTCTTATGGGTGCGTTTATAGACATCGAACCCGAAAGAAACCGGATAATCAAACAGCCAGGGTTCGGTAAAACTTAAGTCGTAGCCCTCGCTTACCGTTCCCATCGAGGCGCGTAACTTCAGATCCTGTCCGTCCCCGGTAAAATAAGGCCAGTTCCTCCAGTCGAAGTTCTTCTGCTCGATTTCCACAAAACCCAGGAACTCATCCACGCTGCTGTATCCGCCGCCGAAACTGAAGGCGCCGGTCTTGGACTCCTTGACCTCGACGATAAGGTCCTTCCTGTCTTCAACCGGCGTTTCCTCGACGTCGTAATTAACCTCCTCGAAGAAACCCAGGTTTTGCAGCCTTTCCTTGCTGCGTTTCAATTTCTCGCCGTCAAACCTGTCGCCCGGCCTGATCCTGAGTTCCCGCCGGACAACCACATCCTTGGTCTTGACATTGCCGCGGATTTT
This sequence comes from uncultured Planctomycetales bacterium, assembly GCA_964456925.1. GTDB lineage: Bacteria > Omnitrophota > Gorgyraeia > Gygaellales > Profunditerraquicolaceae > JBAZKK01. Next base: position 12,810 of record CAYWCX010000012.1, on the reverse strand, counting down.
AATCTTATCCACATAAGAGACTTTATTCTCAATGATGTTATAGGCGACGTCGACCCTCCCGATGTCGGGGTTAAGGGAAACCGCTTCCTGCACCTGACAGGAGATATAACCGCGGTCAAAATACAAACCCTGGATATTGGCGATGTCCTGCCTTAAACCCTCCTGGCTGAAGACCCCGCCGGGGATGCACTCTTTAAGCCGCGCGAGTATCTCTTTCTCCGGGATATCCTTATTGCCCCGGATAACGATATTCCCCACGAGGTACTTCTTGCCTTCCTGAATCCTTACCGTAATATACAATAAATACGGCCTGCTGACGTCGGGTTTAATCTCATATTCCGCCGCCACATCGGCGAAACCGGCATTACGATAGAATGACTTGATGCGCTCGATATCCTCGGAGAGAACCTCGTCTTTTAATACGCCGGCATTAAAGAACCAGGCGTGTTTGGTTTTCATAATTTTGAGGATGCGTTTATCGCTGAAGGCGGTGTTGCCTTTTATGAGGATGTCCTTAATCCGCAGCCGCCTGCCTTCGTTCACCAGAAATTGCACCCTGGCTTTATTGCTTTCCTTGTCGATATCCACCTGGTAATTAATGTCGGCCTGGCTGAACCCCGTCTTTTCGTAAAGTTTCTGCAGGGTGCGCACGTCTTCGGTAAGGCTGGGGTAATCGAGGTACTGGGTCTCCTTGGATTTTAACTGTTCCTTAAGTTTCTCATCCCTCATCTTCAGGCGGGTGATACCGCTAAAGGTAATCTTTTCAATGACGGGACGCTCGGTGACGGTGATAACGACCCTGACCCCGTTGTTATAATCCTCGGTGTCAATCTTGATATCGCTGAAAAATCCCAACAGATACAGGCGCTTGAGGTCGTCGCTGATGATATTCTCGCGATAGGCGGAGCCCACCCGCGTCTTCATCTTGGAGACAACGGCGTTGGTGCTGATATTTTTGTTGCCCCTGACTTCAATAGCCGTCACGGTCCGCAGGGGCTGCTGGCCGGCCCCCCCCGCCTGTTCATCCGCCGCAAGAACTGCCGTAAGCAGCAATATCGCGGCACCCATCGCCAGAACCAAAGTCAAAATTATAATTTTGCGCATAATCAACCCTTTATTAAATTAATCTAGTATAGCACAATCTATTTAAGATGCAAATTATTTTTTAGGCGGCGCTTCCCGCATCATATCTACAAATATATCCGCCAGGCGCGGGTTAAAATATGCGCCTTTATTTTTCAGCAATTCCTCCAGGGCCTGCGGCACGGAAAATGCATGTTTATAATCCCTGCCGGTAGTCAGGGCATCATAGACGTCGGCAATGGCAAGGATCTGGCTGGCCGGGGGAATAGCATCCGCGGCCAAGCCGTGGGGGTAGCCCGTGCCGTCCCACTTTTCATGGTGATACATAATCCAGGGCAGTATCTCGCTAAACTCTTTTAAGGGCTCCAGGATCTTGACGCCGATAATCTCGTGTTTCTTGATAAAATCGAACTCCTCCTCGTTCAGGCCGTCTCTTTTATGCAGGATGCTGTCGGGGATGCCGATTTTGCCCAGGTCATGCAGGAGCGCGGCCTTTTGGAGTTTCTCCTTTTCTTCGCCGCTCCATCCTAATTTATCCGCGAGCCGGAGGGCATAATTGGCTACCCGCTGGGAATGCCCCTGGGTATAGGGGTCGCGTGCTTCCAGGGCGTTGACGAGGGAGGCGATAATCTCAAAGAAGGCCTCCTTAGTCTTGGCATGCTCCTTTCTGAGGTTCTCTATCAGCAGCAGCAGTTGGCGGTTTTTCTCGTCGATATCCTCACCGAGGCTGTCCAGAAGACGCTCCACCTCCTTGCCTTTTAACTGCGAGACCTTGAAAAGCCTGGCAAGCTCGTTATCCTTTAATAAAACTACCGCTGGGCTTTCCTTTTTTAATTCCGATGAGAGGATAAAAAGCAGTTCCCTGATATTATAGCCCTTCCTTAGCTTAAAGCAGGAGACCTTAATTTTCGAGGCAATCCCTTTCTCGTTAAAGAGCGCCACCAGGCCGGTATGCAGCGAATGCGCCAGGGTATCTATTCTGGAAGGCGCGCTTACGATACACCCCACTAATTCATCCTGGCTATAGACCGACCAGAAGCTGTTCTTTACGGAAATGACGCCGTTAATCTGGCGCCAGAGCTCTCTTACGCTCTCAAGCGAGGAATCCCGAGTGACATCGCTGAATAGGCCGAGGTTTATGAACACCAGGTAGAAATCTTTGCGGAAATATATCTTTTTAAGTTCCAGCTCCAGGCGGTGATAGAAATACCTTAAGGTAAAGATATTCCTTAGCGGGTCAATCGTTACTTTGTCTTTTATCTTCAGGAGTTGGCCGAGAAAAAAGAGGTATTTATAGAGGCTGCCGGCGATAAAAAAAAGCAGGCCGAAGATAACGGTGCGGGAATGGTCTAATTGGATTCCTTTAAGGTTAAGCAACACCGCCAGCCAGAGATTCGCCAGAAATACCCCCAAGGTAAAGAGCAGGCCGCTTAAAAATCCGCTGCGGCTTAAGATATAGGAAATGGCCAACAGCGATAAGATGAAAAATAACGCCTCCAGGATTTTAAGGCTTCGCAGGAGGCGGCCGGTAATGATATCCACCGCGCCGTTAAGATGCAGAAGCCCGCCGGGCATTTCTCCAATCGGGGTGATATACTTATCCCGGAAGATGCCGGCTGCGGGATAAATTAAAACCAGGCTGTCTTTTAAAAAACCGCTGCCGTGCTTTTGTTTCAGGGCTTCAAGGTTTTCCAGCATATCGTAAAAACTCACCCGCGTAATATCCCTGCTTTTCAAAAGGTAACTTATGATAAAGGTCTTGTTTTTGGCAAGCGGCATTGCCGTTACGATATCCTCCGGGGCGCGTTTTAAAAAAGAAGCCGCCAGCATTACCGAAAAGGAATAATAAATCTTGTTATCGAGGGCGATGTAACTGCGCAGGCGGCGCACCTTGGAATCATTGTCCTGCGGGGTATTGACCATTCCGGCACGATAGCTGATATCCCCTGCCCCTGCCAAAGGCAGGACCGGATAGCCCTTTTCATAATCAAAGAGGTGCGCCAGCACCACGGGCGAGGAAGATGCGTTGAGTGCTGATTTTAAAGCCAAGTCGTCATCCCTGCTTTCCGACTCTCCGGCAAAAACAAAATCAACCCCGACGGTATTTACCTTTTCTTTATCGAGGATTCTGATAAGCGAGGCATAGACTGCCCTCTTCCATGGCCAGCGCGAGGTAACCTTATTGAGGGAATAATCGTCAATTTCGATACCGACAATCTTGAGCGGCTTGACGGCGCTACGCGAGAAGGTATAGGCATACCAGAAGGAAAGGTCGCTAATAGCAGATGAGATTTTTGGGGGGGTAATAAAGGGAAAGGAATAACTAAGCAGGAAGATACAGCAAGCCAGCAGTGTGAATTTTAGGTATTCGCTCTTATTTTTCAATGCCTGCCGTTAAAAATAAGGACTATCATTGCTCGTCCTTCTTTATATGGATCGCTTATTCGGGTTCCTTGGGGCAAGGGCAGGAAGACTGGTAAAAATGCCCCTCCTTATCTTTACACCAGCACTCCTCTTCTCCTTCTCCGGATACCGTGACGCTGCGTTTCTTCTTGGTTTCCTGCGTCGTTACGGGGGCGGTAGCGCCGCCTCTTTCTTCGCCCGGTATGTAGGCCGGCGGAGCGGATGTTTTTTCAGGGGTAGTAAGATTCCCGGCTTGACCGCCGCCGCCATAGGAAACTCCCTGCTTCTTAGCGGCGTCTGCGGCCTCTTCTCCTGTCGCAGCGGTACCTGTCGCAGCGGTACCTGTTTCAGTAACGGTTACATTACCGGCCTGACCGTAACTTGCCGCAGAAGCACCGGCTTCTCCTTCAGTACCGTAACCTCCTGTCGCCGCGCTGCCTGTTTCCTCACCCGCAGCGGAAGCGCCCGTCGCTGACTCTGTTCCGGCAGTGGTCCCCGCCGGAGGACCTTTCGGCTCCTCAACTTCCTCAACAAGAGCAAAAAGGCTGCCGTCTTCTCCGGTGCCCGATTCTTTGGTTAAATCCAGCGATGCCGACAATAATGCCGCTTTAATCTGCGGACTGGACAGGGAGGATATTAACGGCGATAACAAGCCGCCGGTTGCGAGGTGTGTTCCTTTCCTGGTTATAACCAGGGCATAATTCTGTTTGTCAAAAGCGTTCCTGTGGTAACTGTGCCTGTCTTTCAACTCGGAAAGGTCGCTGAATACCGGCATATCACAGTCGCCAATCAGTACCGCAGTATCGGAAACTTTTTTATAATCCCTTTTCCTCAATTTGGCTAGTTTGCTATTAACACCGTAAGAGATACCGCCGTGCATCAGCACCTCCGTATCCTTGGGGCAAACCAGGGCTTTCTGGTCATTACGGCCCAATTCCTTGACAAAAGGCGACGCCACTGCGGCATAAAGGAGATTGTCGCGGTTTAAATCGACGATGAAATAGGCTAATTTGATACGCCAGGAGCCCTTCTCCCGCAGAATGCCGGCAAAGGCTTTATTGATGGCTTCGTCGGGAAGTTCGCTCAAACTGGCAGGTATGGTATCGTGGTCAATAGCGTAAATATCCAGGGCCTGCTGTAGGGTCTTCAGGTTGGTTTCGCAAACCTTGGCCTTCTGCTCCTCTATAAAATTCTGATAGCGGGGCAGGGCGAAACTCGCCAGTATGCCTGCGACTATTATTGTCAGCATCAACTCCAGTAATGTAAGCGCTCTTTTTTTCATGATACCCTCCTTTGGGAAAATACTACGGCATCACTCATCACTATTCTATCCGGGCGAGATTATCAAACCTGGCGTATTCCTTGATAAAAGAAAGTTTTAGCGAGCCGACCGGGCCGTTACGCTGTTTGGCGACGATGACCTCGGCCGTCCCCTGGTTATCCGGGGTAGGGCTGTAGTATTCTTCCCTTAAAATCAGCACTACCACGTCGGCATCCTGTTCGATGGCCCCGGACTCTCTTAAATCCGAAAGTTGCGGACGGTGGTCGGTGCGCGATTCTACCGCGCGCGATAACTGGCTTATCGCTATCAGGGGGATGTGTAATTCGCGGGCAAGGGCCTTCAAAGAACGCGAAATCTCCGAAATCTCCTGCTGCCTGCTTTCAGCGTTGCTTGCCCCGCGCATTAACTGCATGTAATCCAGGATAATCAGCTTGATATCGTGCTGGGACTTCAGCCGCCGCGCCTTGGCGCGCAGTTCCATCACTGAAATCGCAGGGGTATCGTCGATAAAAATGGGGGCCTCGGAAAGTTTTCCCGCGGCTGCCGTCAGTTTCGGCCAGTCCGAAGTCGCCAGATACCCGGTGCGCACCTTATGCGCGTCTACCCTGGCATGGGAACACAACATCCTCTGCACCAGCTGCTGCTTTGACATTTCCAGGCTGAAGAGTGCCAGGGGGACTTTCCCTACCACTCCGGCGTACTCGGCGATATTAATGGCGAACGCGCTCTTGCCCATCGAGGGCCTTCCGGCAATGACGATAAAATCCGAAGATTGTAAGCCCGCGGTCTTCATATCGAAATCTATAAAACCCGTTGCGATACCGGTGACATGGCTCTTTTTCTGATAAAGCATGTCAATGGTCTCGATGCTGTCTTTAATAATATCCTTAAGGTGCGCGTGGGTACTCTGGGGCTTTTTATCCCTGACCTCAAAAATAAGGTTCTCGGCCCTGTCTACCACCTCGTCGATATTGCCCTCGCTCTCGTAGCACATCGAGATGACCTGGGTGGCATTATTTATCAGAGCCCGAAGCGTCGCTTTGCCTTTGACAATATTTACGTAGTGGCTGATGTTGGCAGAGGTAGGCACGGTATTGACCAGTCCCGTCAGAAAGCTTACGCCTCCGATTTCTTCCAGGATGTTTTTTTTCTTGAGCTCGTCGGTAAGGGTAATCAGGTCGACTGCCCTGTTGGCCTCGTATAGCTCCAGGATTGCGTCGAAAATCTTACGGTGGTTATCCTTGTAAAAAAACTCCCTCTCCAGCGATTCGATGGCTACCGCAATGGCGTTCTCGTCCATTAACATCGAACCTAATACCGCCATCTCGGCTTCCAGGTTTTGCGGGGGGAGTTTTTCCAGAATCGTATCGGAAACCTTGAGCGCATCCATAATTTTCAACTTGCGGCGTTAATTATTTCTTTACGACCCAGACTTTTATTTTGGCAGAAACCTCGGGATGCAGGACAAGAGGGACCTCAAAAATCCCCAGGGTCCTGATGGGTTCCTTCAAAACGACAGCATTCTTATCGATATCGAAGCCTTCCTCTTTTAAGGCGCCCACGATCTCCGCTTCGCCGATGCTGCCGTAGAGTTTCTCATCTTCGTGGGTTAAAACCGCCAGCGTCAGGGAGAGATTTGCTAACCTGTCCCTCAATTGCCCGGCAACAGACTTGGCCTTTTCCTGCTGCTGGAGCCTCTTTTGCTTCTCCGCTTCCAGCTTCTTAAGGTTGGCGGCGTTGGAAAACACCGCCAGGCCCCGCGGGATAAGGAAATTACGGCCAAAGCCGTCTTTTACCTTCACCGCCTCGCCGGCCTTGCCGAGTTTTTCCACGTCTTTGGTAAGGATTACCTCCATCGCTGTCCTGTTTTAATTGGGGGCGCAGGATATCAGCGCGATAAAACGCGCCCTGCGTATTGCCTCGGATAATCTGCGTTGGTGCTTCAGGCAGTTTCCGGAGAAACGGCTGGAAACAATCTTGCCCCTTTCTTTGATAAAAGATTCCAGGGTTCTTAAATCCTTGTAATCGATAGTCCGGGATTTATCCGCGCAGAAACGGCAGATTTTTTTTCTGGTAAAGAGCCCTTTTTTTCTGGCGGTCTTTGGCTTTCTAGGAAACTTGCCCCTCGTTAACATTAGTTTCGCCCTCGCTTTCTTCTAACCAGGATGATTCGGTGGATGCCGGTGGTGCGCTCGACGACGGTTCAGTTACCTCTTCGGCGGCGGCGCTTTCTCTTTGCCCGCCGGCACTGCTTAAAAATTGAATGCGCTCTGCGCGCACCTCAATGGTATTGCGCTTCTGGCCGGCGTTATCCTCCCAGGAACGCGATTGCAGCCTCCCCTCGATGAAAACCGGGCTGCCCTTGTGGAGATACTGGTTGCAGGTCTCCGCCTGTTTATCCCAGGCAACCGCGGTGATAAAGCAGACCTCTTCTTTCAGTTCCTGGTTCCGGTCGCGGAACCTGCGGTTAACGGCAAGCCGTAAATTTACTACCGCCGTCCCCTGCGGGGTATAGCGCAATTCGGGGTCCTTCGTCAGATTACCGATAAGTAAAACCTTATTGAAATTAGCCATCTTATACTCTCCTCCAAAAGCGCAAATCCTTCGTAATTATCCTGTCCTTAGCACTACTAACAGCAGAAAAACGCAAATAACCAGAAAAACAACGCCTAAAATAATTCTTGCCATGGGGCGGGTTATGGCATCGTCAAGCGAAAGCCTTCTCGCGGATATCTTGTTAAGGGCGGAGAGGGCTCTGGCGCCGGAAAGCAGGTCTAAACCCGTCAGCGCCCCGACGATAATCGCAACTAGGGATATTTTCTTTAAAATTTCGCCGAATATAACCTCATCCATATCCGCCTCCACTTTTTTAATAAGGTTACGCAGTTTTTTACTTATACCCCTATTTCGTCGTCATCAATAACAGGAGCATGACCACGGAAACAAAGAGCATAATGGCTCCCAACCACTTCCTGCTATTGGGGTCGTTGATAGTCTTGTCGAAATTATAGGCCTTGTCCAACAGACGCTTTACCGCGATGATTATCTTCGCGCCGAATATCAGGTCCAATCCGCCGATAATACCGACCATGCTGATTGCCAAGGACACCCTCCGCAAAATCGCCGTTACTAATAGCTCATCCATAGGTACCCCCCTTTTGGTTTACCTTATTCTATCTTTATAATGAGCACTCTCAAGATATTCTCGTTCAATTTATAAGCGTAGTTTATCTTGGTTATTGCCGCCGGCGCAACCGTGAAATTCATCAGGTAATACGTGCCCTCGCGGTATTTGCGGATAGGGAAGACTAATTTCTTTTTCTCCAGCCAGATATCGGCCTGCGTTACCTTGCCGTTATTCTTGGTCACCGTATCGTTAATCTGGCTGAAGAGCGCCTTTTTTTCGTCTTCGGATAAATCCGGTCTTACGAGAACCATTGCTTCATACTTTTTCATTACTACTCCTCTTGTTGAAGATATTCATCGTCTCGGTTATTCCCTTGCTGACCCAGGTTTTACAGCATGCCGCTGCCTTATTTATCAGGCGACGGACTATTTCCTTTTCCTTTCCGGTAAAAGCCGCTAAAACATACCCTGCGGCATCGCTATTTTTAAAAGGCCTGCCGATCCCCAGCCGTAAGCGGCTGAAATCCTTAGTGCCTAAAACATCTATTATGGACTGCAGCCCGCGGTGCCCTCCGGAAGAACCGCGGGATTTTATCTTTAGCCTTCCCAGCGCAAGGTCGAGGTCGTCGCAGACAACCAAAAGCGCCTGCGGGCCCAGGCGGTATTTTTTAAGCAGGGCTGCTAACGCGATGCCGGAAAGATTCATAAACTCAAGCGGCAGGGCTAAAATCACCGTCTCTCCGGCAATCCTGACTCTGGCCGAAAGCGCGGCAACGCTGCTTTCTTTTTTGAAAGAACCTTTGCAATTTCTGGCTAAGGCCTTAACTGCCGTAAAACCGATGTTGTGTCTTGAATCTAGATAGCGCCTGCCCGGATTACCCAGGCCTACGATCAGCCTCATCCTAAAACCTTTTTAAGCCCCGCAAGCTACTTTTTCTCTTCCCCGGGTTCCTGCTCTTCGGCCGGAACCTCTTTCTTCTCCTTGATTACCTCGGGTTCCTGCGTTTCTGCGCCTTCTACCGCCGGTGCGGCTACCTCTTCCTTTATCGGCGCGGCAACGGAAAGCACAATCGCGTCGGGCTCATTAAGAACCTTGACCTTGGCAGGGAAGGTAATATCCTTGACGTGGATATTGTCGCCGATTTTCAGGGCGCTGACATCAACTTCAATCTCTTTGGGTATATCCGCAGGCAAACATTCCACTTCAATCTCCCAGAGGATGTGCTCGAGAGAGCCGCCTTCCTGCTTTACCCCCATCGGTTCGCCTTTAGCCACTACCGGGACATTAATCTTAATGGCCTCGGTTAAAGAAATCTCGTTAAAATCCAGGTGGATGATGTCGCCCTTGACCGGGTCATACTGGATTTCCTTCACCAGACAGGAACGGCTCGGCTTCTTGTCATTTTTAATCTTGAGCTTGATGATGGAATTCTCCAGCCGGTGCTCATGCGCCAGCCGTATTAATTCGTGGTGCGAAAATTGAACGGACAAGGACCCTTTGCCTTCTCCGTAAACTACCCCGGGCACAAAACCGCCCTTACGGACGGCATTGACCTTTGAACGCCCCAATCCTTCCCTTAGTTGCGCGTCTAAAACTATCTCTTCCATTTTTAACTAACCTCTTTCTTCAATCAAATAAGGAACTCACGGATTCCTCGTTGTGGATTCTCCTGATTGCCTCCCCCAGAAGCTCGGCTATCGATAAAATCCTGACCTTGGGGTGTTTCTTATCCATGGGGATACTGTCGGTAATCACCAGTTCTTTTAATTCTTTGCATTTATCAATGCGCTCGAGCGCCGGGCCCGATAATACGCCGTGGCTGATTGCGGCGCGGATACTTAATGCCCCGGCCTTCTTAAGCGCTATCGCCGCCTCTATGAGGGAACTGCCGGTAGCGATAAGGTCATCTACGATAACCGCGTTTTTACCCTTGACCTCTCCGAGTATGTGCATCGCTTCGGTCTTATCCGGCGAATCGCGCCTCTTATCGATAATAGCCAGGGGCGCAGCAAATCTCTTGGCATAAGCGCGCGCCATTTTAATGCCTCCCACGTCGGGGGATACTATCACCAGGTCCTTGAGCTTGAGTTTGTTGATGTAATCCGCGAAGACCCCGACGGCAAAGAGATGGTCCACCGGCAGGTCAAAGAACCCCTGAATCTGGCCGGCGTGCAAGTCCATGGTGAGAATCCTGTTGGCGCCGGAAACGGTCAAAAGATTAGCCACCAGTTTCGCGGTAATCGGCACCCGCGGCTGGTCCTTCCTGTCCTGACGGGCATAACCGAAATAGGGTATCACCGCGGTAATGCGGCGGGCGGAAGCGCGGCGCAAGGCATCAATCATAATCAATAATTCCATCAGGTTTTCATTGGGTGGTGGACAGGTGGGCTGAATTACAAATACATCCTTGCCGCGCACGTTCTCGTTAATCTTGACGCGAATCTCGCCTTCGCTGAAACGTTCAATGACGGCATCGCTAAGTTTAACCTTCAAAGACTTGCAGATATCCCTTGCCAGTGCGATATTGGCATTACCGCTTAAGATTGATAGTTTATCCATTTATTTCCTCTTTCCCGTTTTTTTAATGACCCTTGCCGGGACCCCGGCCACTACGCTGTAATCGGCGATATTGCTGTTCTTCACTACCACTGCGCCGGCGCCGGTCTTCGCGCCCCTGCCTATCTTAAGGGGGGCGACCAGCACCGTATCCGAACCGATAAAGGCCTTATCCTTAACAACGCTGATATGCTTATCCCTGCCGTCAAAATTGGCGGTGACCGTGCCTGCGCCGATATTAACTTCCCGGCCGATACGGCTGTCGCCCAAATAACTGAAATGTTTCATCAGGGTATGGGGGGCGATTGTAGAACGCACCACCTCGGTAAAATTGCCTATTTCTACTTTATCTGCCAGGCGGGTACCGGCCCTCAGATGCGCGAAGGGGCCGATCTTGCAATATTTTCCAATTTTAACATCTCTTTCTATAACTGTAAAGGGGTAAATGGTAGTGTCCTGTCCGATCCTGGCCCCGTAATCAATAAAGGTAGTGCCGGGGTCAACAATGGTCACCCCGGAACGCATAATTTCTTCATTCAGGCGCAATTGCATAATGCGGTTGGCCCGGGCTAAATCCGAACGCGCATTTATCCCCATCGCCTCCCGGACGTCGGCAATAGCGAGGTTATAGATTATCCCCTTTTTCTTATAGATGATACTGACGGTATCGGTAAGGTAATACTCTTTCTTTCTATTGTCGCGCCTGACCTCTTTTAAGGCGGCCGTCAAAACCTTCTTATCAAAACAGATGACCCCGGTATTAATCTCTTTGATATCCTTCTCGTAGTCATCGGCATTATTCTCCTCGATTATGCCACAGATACTGCCGCAGTTATCCCGAAGGATTCTTCCGTAACCTGCCGGCTGCTCTAATCTTGCGGTCAAAAGGGTAGCATCGGCATTATTCTCCAGGTGCCGTTTCAATAAATCCCTGACAGTGGCTATTTTCAATAAAGGGGCGTCTCCGTAGAGAACGAGGACGGTGCCGCGGAAATTCCCCAGCGCCGGGAGGGCGACCTTTACGGCGTCGGCAGTGCCTAAAAGCCTTTTTTGCAAAACTATCTTAATCCCTCGGGGGAGATATTTCCTGACCTCGCGGTGCTGATACCCCAAAACCACCACTACCTTCGCTGCCTTAAGCGCCTTCACCGTATCCAGAACATAACTTAAGACCGGCCGGCCGCAAATCGGCTGGAGCACCTTGGGGGTATGAGATTTCATCCGGGTGCTTTTTCCTGCTGCCAATATGATAACCGCGAGTTTTTTTGACATGGATTTAATTCAGCGTTCCTCTAATTCTTTATTATGCAATATGTTTTGTTTCTAAAATAACCTATGCCGCTTGATAAGCTGCCCGCTTTGGAAGCCAGACGAACCACGGAGCATCAAGAGATTCAATTACTTATGAAGCTTTTTGTCGTGTCAGTATATTGTTTTCTTCTAATTTGAAATTATTAGAACTTTAGAAACCGCTGTATAGGTTTTCTTAGCAAAACCAAAAATTACCTCATCAGTAATAGAAACCTTTTCTTTAGTAAAAAAGTTATCTATCTTTGAAAAAACTAAGTCTAAATTTCTCTTTAATTTCCAACTTTCTTCTGGATTTTTCATGTCTAGTAAAATTACAAATAACCTATTATCCGATCCAAATCTCTGAGCACCCTGATTTTCGTACATCCAGACTGCTAGATTCTTAGGATTTCTAATCATATCCTGTATATCATAATCCCTAGGAAGATAAGTTGTTTTTAGATCGAATGGCTGCCCATCCATAAAAATATCAATCCCCTTTATGTTTTTTAAAGTAGGGATGACTTTCGGATGCTGGCTTATATGTTCTTCAATTAAAACTGTTGTCCAGTGATTATACCAAGTACAGATTACATAAGAGGTAACATCATTATGAAGTTTAGCTTTAACATTGCTGATTAAATCATCATAGCGAACAATTCTTCTCACATATTCAGCCTGAATTTTCTGATCTAGTTGCCCTTGGACTATCCCCCAAGAGAAATCTTTAACTTTATGTAATTCTTTTATTAGATCTTCATCGCTTATTAGGCCCTTTCTCTCTTTTATCCTAAACGAATATTGCTGCTTAATGAAAGTGTCTATCTTTGGGTCTATATTTTGAATATCAATAAGCCTCTTAATTATATCTGTAGCGCTTCCTGTATTATTCTGCCCTAGATTGCCCGCAAATTCCTTAAGTTTCTCTAAAGGTATCGAGCTTAATTTAAGATTTCTGACTTCTTTCGCGCTAAGCAATGGCATTTTGGACTTTCCCTTTTTTAAATAACAAAATATATTCGTGTTTAAAAATATAGAAACCTCCAACCAAAGCCCTGTATCGCCATAA
>CAYWCX010000011.1:0-29020 GCA_964456925.1 uncultured Planctomycetales bacterium | reverse complement strand
CTGGTATTCATCCTTTTCGGCGCGCCCCTGGCAATCATTACTCACCGGCGCGAAAAAGCCATTAATTTCGGCATTGCCTTTCTGGTGGTAGGATTGTATTACCTGCTTTTTATCGGCGCCGAGGCGATGAGCCTGCAGGGCGTCATCAATCCCGCTATCGGGATGTGGCTGCCTAACATCATCTTTGCCGCGATAGGGGGAATCTTAACTTACCGCTTATGCGCATCTTAGACCGTTACATCTTAAAATCGGTTATTACCATCTTCGTGGCCTGCCTCTTTACCTTTCTCCTGCTCTACGTCATCATCGATATCTTCGCACACCTCGAAGATATCATCAAAAACCACGCCAGCATCATGCTTTTAGCGCGGTATTACCTCACCTACCTGCCGATTATCTTCGTGCAGGTCACGCCCATCGCCTGCCTGCTCGCCATCCTTTATACCTTCGGCAGCCTCAACCGCAACAACGAGATTATCGCGATGCGCGCCTCGGGCCTGAGTATTTTAGAAATCAGTAAAACCGTGATTATCCTGGGTATAATACTTACCGCGCTGGTATTTATGGTAAGTGACCGCTTTGTGCCGGAGGCATTATCCTCCAATCAGAAGATCCAGCAGCAGGTTGAAGGCGGCTCCCAGAAAAGCGAAGAGGTAATCAATAACCTTTCGATGTACGGCCTGAAAAACAGGCTCTTTTTTATCAACAGGTTTTCTCCTGCCACCAATACCATGGAGGGCATCACCATTTTAGAGCACGACGAACGCCAGAACCTTACCCAGAAGATTGTCGCTAACAGGGCGGTTTATAAGGACGGCTTGTGGAGGTTTTACCAGACAGTCAGTTACGGCTTTGACGAAAACGGCCAGATTCGCCAGAACCCGCAATATATGCAGGAGGAAATCCTGCCCATACCGGAGTCGCCCCGCGATTTTCTGAGTCAGCGCCGCCGGCCCGAATATATGAGTATTAGCCAACTGCAGGGTTACCTCTGGAGGCTCTCCAAAAGCGGCGCCGTAGGCATTATCAAAAACCTTAAAGTAGACCTTTACCAGCGCTACACCGCGCCCTTTACCACGATTATGATTATACTTCTGGGTATTCCCTTTGCGCTGCGCATGAAAAAACGCGCCACGGGATTATCCTCGATAGGTTTATCGATTATGGTGGGATTTTTATACTATGTCCTCAATGCCATCAGCGTTGCGCTCGGCAAGGCGGGGATACTCTTCCCCTTCCTGGCGGCCTCATTAAGCCATATTGTGGCTCTTACCGTCGGCATCTACCTTATCGCCAATCTTCCTTAATAATAAGGGTTTTAATGCAGATAAACGCGCGGGACGCGGCTTCCCAGGCCGCAGACAATCTCGTAGGGGATGGTGCCGGACAGTTCCGCTAACTCCTCGGTGCGGATGGCGTTTTTACCCTGGCTGCCGATGAGTACTGCCTCATCGCCTATCTTTACCTTGAGGTTACCCACGTCCACCATTATCTGGTCCATGCAGACCCTGCCGCTTAAGGTAAAGCGCTTACCTTTAATCAGGACCGGAGCGATATTGGAGAGGTTGCGCGGATAGCCGTCGCCGTAACCGATAGGAAGAGTCACGATAGTGGTTTTCTTTTTGGTGATATAGGTGTGGCCGTAACTGATGCCGTAACCCGCAGGGACTTTTTTAAAATATATAATGCGGGTTTTTAAACTTAAAACGGGCTTTAAATCAATACTAATGCTCTCGTGGGGATAGAGCCCGTAGATGACCAAACCCGGCCTTACCATATTAAAATGGCTGCGCGGATAATTAACAAGCCCGAGGCTGTTTGCCGCGTGCACCAGCGGGATGCGAATTCCCTTCTTCAGAAGCCTTTCGGTAAGTTCATTAAAAATATCTATTTGATAGACGGTAAAATCCGCATTGGTGTCGGCGCAGGAGATGTGCGTAAACAGCCCCTCGATGTTAAGCGACTTTAAGGCGCTGATTTTTTTGACAAAACCGAAGGCGTCTTCGGCAAGGACGCCGAGCCTGCCCATTCCCGTATCTATCTTGACGTGGATGTTGATTTTTTTACGGCTGCGGCCGGCAATGGCATTCAGGGCAGTTGCCAGCTCTTCGCTGCAGACGGTCTGGGCGAGATTATATTTTAATAACGGCAGCGCGTCTTCTTTGAGTATCATTCCCAAAACGAGAATGGGTTTTTTAATACCGGCCTGCCTTAGGGTTATCCCCTCCCCGATCGAGGCGACGCTAAGGTAATCCACCCCGCAGGAGACCAGTTTTTTTGCTACCGGAACAATCCCGTGGCCGTAGGCATCGGCCTTAACGCAAACCATCACCTTGATGCCGGGGCGAAGGAGGGCTTTGATGCGGCGGAAGTTATAGCCGAGGTTTTTTAAGTTAATTTCGGCCCAGGTGGGGCGGAAACCTATACTTGCGGGCTTGAGGCGTCGCATTCGGCTAACTTTTTTTTATCTGGCACTCTTTAGGATAGAGATAGACAGGCTCAAGGTTAAGGGCGCTGGTCAGATTTTTTTTACCGCCGGCTATCTTTTCGAGCGCCAGCCTGATAATATTATGCGGCTTGGGATACCAGAAATCGTAATCCGTAATAACCGCGGACTTTACCCCGGTTAAAATCCGGCTGCGGTATAAAGCAACGGCATCGCCGAGAAAGATACTGCCGTTTTTGGCCTTTCTAAAAAGTCCCTGCGGGGTAAGCAGCATGTCGGGGCTGAGTTTTTTAAAATCATTGTTCTTTTTGCGGTATAGCGCACAATACACCAGCCCGCGCTTGGCATCCAGCATCGGGATAACCGTGCCCTCGGCAAGCCCGACGTTGCGGCTTAAGATATCAAGGGTAGATATGCCGACCGCCGGTTTCTTTAAGGACCAGGCAAGCCCCTTGACGGTAGCTAACCCCACGCGCATTCCGGTAAAAGAGCCCGGACCAATGCCGCAGGCAAAATAATCGATATCCCCGGCCTCAAGACCGGCGGCATCGAGAACTTTTTTAATGGTAGGGTTAATCAACGCGGAGAGTTTACGGCCTACCTCCAGATTATAACCATAGATTCTGCCTTTATCGTAAATACCGACGGAAAGGAATTTAGTCGAGGTGTCAATGCCTAATATCCGCATAAATCTCCCTAAGCATCCGCTGGTAGCGCCTGCCGCGGGCTTCAAATTTCATTCCGCGGCTGCGTTTGCCTTTAATTAATAATTGTACCCCCAGATATTCTTTGGGCAAGAAGTATTTTAGGCGCTCGGCCCATTCGATTACGCTAAGGCCGCTGCCGTAGAGATATTCTTCATAACCCAGGGCCGGGATATCGTGAGAGTCGCCAATCCGGTAAAGGTCAAAATGATATAAAGGAATCTTGCCCTGCAGGTGCTGGCGGATTAAAACAAAGGTCGGGCTGATAATCTCATTTTTTTTGATTCCTAAACCCGCGGCTATCCCTTTGGCAAGGACGGTCTTACCCGAGCCGAGCTCTCCGAAAAGACAGACGATATCGCCCGGCTGGCCGTGCCTGGCAATGGCCTTGCCGATATTCAATGTTTCAGTTACAGACCGCGATACGAACATGGTTAAAAATGCCTGAACCCTCCGGGCCTGATGATTTTCTCGCGACCGTCCTTAGCTATCAAGCGCAGGCCGCGGGAACGGGGCACGATTTCGCCGATGGGAGTAAATATTTTTTCTTTACTGTGTATCAATCTCTTCGCCTCAAGCGGCGAAAGGGTAAAAAGCAACTCAAAATCTTCGCCGCCGTAAAGGGCGTCATCAAGGTTGCGCGCCTGGCGGCTTAAGGGTATCAAACCTTCATAAATGAGCGCGCCGACGCTGCTGGCTTTAAGGATATGCGCGAGGTCCTGAGTGAGCCCGTCGGAAACGTCAATCATAGAGTTGACTTTGAAATTCCCGACCAGCCAGCGCGCCTCGGACAGGCGCGGAGTAAAACGAAGGTGCTTGCCCCGTATGGAGCCGCCTAAGAAACCGCTCACAAAAATAATATCCCCTTCTTTTGCCCTGCGGCGCAGGACGAGATTTTTCTTTTCTACCTCTCCGACGACAGCGACGTCAATGGTCAATTTATCGGCGCGGCTGAAATCCCCGCCTACGAGGTTAACGTGGTAGCGTCGGGCCAAATCCCGCATCCCGCGGTGCAATTCGTCTACGGACTCAAGCGGCGTCTTCGACGGCAACCCCAGCGAAACTAAAGCATAGCGCGGGATACCGCCGCAGGCGGCGATATCGCTTAACGAAACTGCCAGTGCCTTTCTTCCTACCGGATAGGGTTTTTCGCGCGGGGTAAAATCCACCCCCTCTATCAACATATCGCAGGTAAGGAGCTGAAATTTATCGCGGCTGAATTTTACTACCGCGCAATCATCCCCGCTAGCCTCAACTACCGAAGAGTCGGTCCTGATTTTCTTCCTGATTCTTTCGATTAGGGCGAATTCGCCGATTTGGCGGATTAACATTACTGTCCCCCGATTAATTTCCTGATATTGCGGCCGTAGGGCGGCTTGATGATACCTCTATCGGTAATGATGGCGCTGATGAGCTCATTGGGTGTCACGTCAAAAGCCGGATTAAAAACTTTAACCCCCGTCGCTGCCATCGGCCTCTTAAAAAACATCGCGGTTACCTCATCTGCGGGACGCTTCTCAATGATAATACCGCTGCCTTTTTTGAGATTAAGGTCAAAGGTCGAAACCGGCGCAGCAACATAAAAAGGAATCTTGTGGTAATGCGCTAAAACTGCGAGGTTATAGGTGCCGATTTTATTGGCGGCGTCTCCGTTGGAAGCAATACGGTCGGCTCCGACGATAACCCTGTTGATCTTCGACTGCCGCATCAGCGTTGCCGCCATATTATCGCAAATCAGGGTAACATTAACGCCTTTTTGCTTTAATTCCCAGGTAGTAAGGCGGCTGCCCTGCATTACCGGCCGGGTCTCGCAGGCAAAAACTTTAAAACCCCTGCCTTCTTCTTTGGCGCGGTAGATTACGCCCAGCGCCGTGCCGTAGTCAATGGTAGCCAATATCCCGGCGTTACAAATGGTCAATACGGTATCCTTGTCTTTGATTAAGCCGGCGCCGTAACGTCCTATCCTGCGGCAGGCAATCCTGTCTTCTTCAATAAGCGCGAGCGCTTCTTGCAATAATAATTTTTTAATCTGCGCCGGCGGTTTATCTTTATGAACCAGTAGGGCGCGGCGCATGCGCTCCAGGCCGTAAAATAAGTTGCGGGCAGTCGGACGCGAGCAAGACAGGTAGCGTATTGCTCTATCGAGAGTTTTTTCTAACTGCCCGAAGCCGGATGCCCGGGAATCCTTTATTCCCAGATACGCCCCGAGCGCCGCTACCACCCCGAGCGCCGGCGCGCCCCTTACCTTTAAAGTTTTAATCGCCTCTCTTACGGAACGTAAATCACCGAGATAAAGGTATCGCAACCTCGCGGGGAGACTCGCCTGGTCAATGATTCTTATTTTATTTTTGCTCCAGGAAACGGTTGCCAGTTTCATAGTTTATCTTTCTTTAATTTGCGCTCGATGGCTTTAATCTGCCGCGCGATCTCCTCGCGGATTTCATGACAGCAGCCCGGCTTTAAAAGTTCCAGCACCCGTCGGTAAGCCGAAAGCGCTCCCTGATAATCCAGAAGGTTCATAAGCGCGTCGGCGAGATTATCGTAAGTCACTGCCCGGCCCGGCTCCAGCTCCAGTGCCTTATTAAAATACCGGATTGCCTCGCGGTGCCTGCCGATGTTGTTCAAAAGCCAGCCCTTGTTGTGGTAGACGGTGGCGTAATCCGGCTCCACCTCAATGCCTTTATCAAAATAATAAAAGGCCTCATCGATGATGCCGAGCTCCACCATACAAAGGGCGCGGTCATTGTAAGCTGCGCCGTCTCTCGGATTATGTTTTAACGCGGCGTCAAAATGGTCGATGGCAGCGGTGAAGTTATTGCTCAAAAGCTCCTTCTGGCCCTTAAAATATTCAACTTCGCCCGGCAGGTTGCGCGCTAAGGCGTTCTCCAGGCCCCAAGAGGCAAGGCGCAGCGCTTCTTCGCGCGTGCCGTAAGTAATGGCTTCGTCAAGCCTCACCCGTAAATCGCTGAATTCCCCTTTAGAGCTCATCTTTATAATCCCAGCAGCTTCGCCAGAGGGCTCTTATTGACCTTAACCGCCGAGGCAGGGCAACTCTCCTGGCAACAAAAACAAGAGGTGCATTTGGCATAATGAATGACTATTCTTTCCCTCTTGCGCCGGATTGCCTTGCGGGGACAGATGGCAATACAAGTGCCGCAAAGCAGGCATTTTTCCTGCACAATACGCGGATAAAAATACAC
Organism: uncultured Planctomycetales bacterium; assembly: GCA_964456925.1. Lineage (GTDB taxonomy): Bacteria > Omnitrophota > Gorgyraeia > Gygaellales > Profunditerraquicolaceae > JBAZKK01. Next base: position 22,670 of record CAYWCX010000011.1, on the reverse strand, counting down.
TAACTTTCCTGCTATGTGCAGCAAGGGCAAGGGAATTTTCCTGCGCAGAGAAGTCTTGGGTAATTCAAAGGGTTTACCTATTATTTCCTTCAGCCTCTCTCCCAGAATATCAATGGCCGCAATGTCCGCTGTCCCAAGCCCCCTCTCTGCCGCTATTCTGGTAGTCGCAATATCCAGGGGCTTAAGCCCCATGATTAAAGCAAGGACGCTGTCTATCGCTACCGCATCCGCGCCCGCGACAATCAAGCCCTCCTGCCGCAGTGTCCCGCCGGTGCCGGGGCCGTCTCCCTCCATAGCGGTTATTCCGTCGACGATGGAAAGGGCGGGCCGCGCCTCCTGATAAACATCCACCACGACCCTGGAAAAATTATCGACCGTAATATTACGGCGGTGCAATTCGGTCTTATAAGTTCCGCTTACCAGCCCGTAATTATTTTTAATCGCACCGGTTAAAATGGTAAGCTCGTAGGTCTTAAACTTCGGTATTGAAACAAGGTAATTGCATTCATCCAGGTATGCCGTCAGCGGAAAACTCCCCCGCCAGCGCCGGCGTTCAAACACCGCCAGCTCTACTTCTTCCTCCTCGCAGACTCTTCCAGTACCGGAGAGCCGGTAAACCTCCTCGACCTCCTCGGCGCGGTTATTCCAGACGCTCGGCCCGTCGCCGACTAAAACCCTGCAATTTATCCCTTTGAGTATCCTGATTACCGCGCGCAATACTTCGGGGTGCGTATCTATGCCGCTCTCAGGGCCCTTTGCCATTAAGAGGTTGGGCTTGAGGAGAACCTTGCTGCCGGGCCGGATAAAACTCGTAATCCCGCCTAAAAGCTCAAGCGAACTCTCTACCGCTTCTGAAACTAACTGCGGTTCATAGGCCGGGCATTTTACGATTGCTACGCTGCTGTTCATTTCAAATTGAAAAAGGCCCGGGCATTCGCAGTGGTAACATCCGCAATCTCTTGCGGCGGCGTGTCTTTTAATTGCGCTATCATTGCGGCAAGCTCCCTGACATGGCGGGGTTCGTTTCTCATCCCGCGTAAACCCTCCGGCGGCAGGAAGGGCGCATCGGTTTCGAGAAACATCCGCTCTAGGGGAGTAACCTTAACCAGCCCCCTTAAGCCCTCTGCCTTTTTATAGGTGATATTGCAGGTGTAGGAAATAAAAAATCCCAAATCCAGGCATTGTTTCAGAAAATCCCCGTCGCCGGAAAAACAATGCACCACTGCCCGCAGCGGAAGGTATTTTTTGAGTATCTCTAAAGTATCGTTTTGGGCTTGGCGGGTATGGATGACCAGCGGCAGGCCTGAATCCCGGGAAAGCTCCACCAGCGTAATAAAAAGTTGCCTCTGATTATTGGCCTGGGAATAATTTTTATAATAATCAAGCCCGGTCTCGCCGATTGCCGCTACTTTGTCTTGTTTTACCAACTCCCGCAGGGCGAGGGCGTGTTTTTTTTCGAAACGGTCTGCTTCGTGAGGATGGATGCCGACTGAGGCATAGAGGCAATCGTACTTGCTGGCAAGTTCAACGCAGCGGCGGGAACCTTCGAGACTGGAACCGATGTTTATGATGCAGCCGACTCCGCTCTCAAGACTGCGGCGCACCACTTCATCGCGGTCCGGGTCAAATTCCGGAAAATCCAAATGGCAGTGTGTGTCTATGAGCATTATACCGATTTATCAATCCGCGGGAAGAGGGGGTTGCCTTTGGCAACGCGCGCTTCGCCTAACTGCGCTTCGATGGAGGCGGCGGTATCCGGCATAAAGGCAGAAATCATGACGGTAACTTCCCTTATCACCTTAACGAGCAAACCCAGGAACGCCTTCAACTCGGCGTCCTTCCTCTCCCTGGCGAGGTTCCAGGGTTTGGTTTGCTCGATATATTTATTCGCCATATTTATCAGTACCCAGATCTCTTCCAGGCCGGCGCTGAAATTAACGTCCATCATATAAGCGCCAACTTCGCCGCCGAGACGCTGCAATTTCGACCGTATCTGGTCTGCCTGCGGGCCTTTAGTCTCGGCCTCCCGCGGTACCTCGCCTGCGAAATATTTCTCAATCATCGTCAGGGTGCGGTAAACCAGGTTTCCCAGGTCATTGGCGAGGTCGCTGTTATATCTTTTGATAATCGCCTCTTCGGAAAAATTACCGTCGCTGCCGAAAGGCACCTCGCGCAGGAGAAAATAGCGGTAGGCGTCAACCCCGAATTTCCGCGCCACCTCGACGGGCGAAACGACGTTGCCGCGCGATTTCGACATTTTTTCCTCGCCGAACATCCACCAGCCGTGGGCAAAAATCTGCCGCGGCGGCTCGATATCCAAGGCGCGCAGCATAATCGGCCAGTATACCGCATGCTGCCTTAAAATATCCTTGGCCATCAGGTGTAAATCTGCCGGCCACCAGCGGGACTGATAACGGCCGGCGGCGTCAAACTCTCCCACCGCGCTGACGTAGTTTATCAAGGCGTCAAACCAGACATAGGTCACGTGTTGAGGGCTGAAAGGCACAGGTATCCCCCAGCTGAGTCGCTCTTTCGGACGCGAAATACAAAGGTCATTCAATACGTTGAGTTCCAGAAAGCGGGAGATTTCTTCGTGGCGGCTGGCCGGCCGGATAAAATCCGGATGTTCTTTCAGGTAATCTGCCAGCCATTTCTGATATTTGGAGAGTTTAAAGAAATAATTTGTCTCGGAAATCTTCTCTACCTTGCGCTTGCAATCCGGACAGGAAAACCCTTCGCCCAATTGAGGCTCCATCCAGAAAGTCTCACAGGGAGTACAATACCACCCTTCGTATTTGGCGCTGTAGATATCGCCTTTTTTATAAAGTATCTCCAGGACCCGCTGCACGGTCCTGGTGTGGCGGGGCTCGGTGGTGCGGATGAAATCGTCGTAGGAAATATTTAATTCCTGCCAGAGTTCCTTGAAAACCCCGGCAGTCTTATCGGAAAAATCCTGCGGATTTAAACCCTGTTCCTCCGCCGCGCGCTGGATTTTCTGGCCGTGCTCGTCGGTGCCGGTAAGAAAATGGACATTTTCTTTACCTAAGTCCCGACGCAGGTAACGCGCCAGCACATCCGCGGCAATGGTAGTATAGGAATGCCCGACGTGCGGGGAGGCATTCACGTAATAAAGCGGGGTGGTAAGATAAAATTTGCGCTGCGATGACATCGTTATCCTATTTGTAATTCATTTCTATCTGGGTGCCGTCTTCCAGCTCGACGGTGGCGCTGCGCTTGAAGACATTGACGCTTATCACCTTGCCTTTGCCCTGCTGGGTGTGGATACGCTCGCCTTCGCGGGGAAGGCCCTTGGAGAGCATCTTGTAAGTTTCGTATTCGAAATTAAGGCAGCACATCAGCCTGCCGCAGAGCCCGGAAATCTTGGGCGGATTCAGGGGGAGGCCCTCCTCCTTGGCCATCTTGATGGTCACCGGCTCAAAATCATTGAGGAAGCGCACGCAGCAAAGTTCCCTGCCGCAGGAACCGAAACCGCCGAGCAGCTTGGCTTCGTCGCGCACCCCGATCTGCCTCAGTTCAATCCTCGCCTTGAAGATTTTAGCGAGGTCCTTCACGAGGTTGCGGAAATCAACTCTACCGGGAGCGGTAAAATAAAAAATAATCTTGCTGCGGTCAAAGGAATACTCCGCTTTCACCAGTTTCATATCGAGTTTGTGCTCTTCTATTTTTTTTAGGCAACTGTTAAAGGCCTCCTTGGCCTTGCTTCTGCCCTCTTCGATCTGCCGCAAGTCTCTTTCATTGGCCGGCCGCATAATCTTTTTAATTGTCTCCTTGACCCCTGCCGCCGGCGGCGTTTCGTTATTGGGCGGGATAATCTGACCGTAATCCAGGCCACGGTCATGCTCTACGATAACGTAATCGCCTTCCTTAAGGCCGAATCCTTCCGGCGCATTGCAGGAATAAACCTGGCCCAGCTCCCTTAATCTTACCGAGATTACCTTTTCCATAGTTCCGCCTTCAGGCCGGAAACCAGAAGCCTGACGTTGACGTTCTGTTCCAGGTGCAAAATCGCATTCGATAAAAAATCGAATATTCCGTTCAGCTCGCTAAGCTCGTATTTATCCGCGAGTTTTGCCAACTCATGCCTGCGGTCAAAATTAATCAACTCCGCCTGCGGCAGGCCGATTTTTAAAAGGCAGATATCCCGGAACCAGCTCATCAGGATATTGACGTCCCGGCGCAGCCCCTCGCGGGTTTGCGCAGCGCCCGGCTCCCCGAATCCGGCCTGCCGCCCCAGCGCGAACTCGTCGATAACCTTGTTTTTCTCCTGATAGAATCCCGTATCCTTCAAACGCAGGGCATCGCCGAGCCTGCCTTCGGAAAAATAACTCAGGAAATGCGCCCGCGAACTATCCAGCCCGTAATCGCTCCGGAACACCCCTTCCAGTTCTTTTCTTGCCAAAGGGTAAAAACGCAAAACGCGGCAGCGCGAGAGAATGGTCTTGAATAACAGCGAAGGTTTGGAACTCACCAAGATAATCACGCTGTCCGCCGGCGGCTCCTCGAGGGTCTTTAAAAGGGCGTTGGAGGATTCGGCGGTAAGGTTATGGGCGTTGTCAAGGATACAAACTTTTTTTCTTCCCTCGTAGGCTTTCAGGTTAATCCGGCGCTGCATCTGGCGGATATCTTCTATCTTAAGGGAATTGTTTTTATCCTCGATGAAGAGCACGTCGGGGTGCTGGTTATTTTTAATCTTGCGGCAGGAGGCGCATTTCCCGCAGCCATCGTTTCGCGCCTCTTCGCAGTTAAGGGCAGCTGCCAGCGCCAACGCTACCTGTTTTTTACCCACGCCTTCCGGGCCGCTGAAAATATACGCCTTGGCTACGCTGTTATTATCAATCGCCTCGCGCAGTATCGCGACAACCCTGTCCTGCCCTTTGATATCCTTAAAAGACATATTTATCGACTAGCCTTCTGATATTTGCCTGGGTCACCGCCTTATCCTCGGCTACCTTGACAATCTTAAAACGCCGCGGCTCCTGCCGGCCGATGGCGAGGTAACCGTTCCTTACCCGCGCATGATAACCGAGCGGCCTTTTTTCAATGCGGTCGCAGTTCAGCCGGCGATGACGCAGCCCTTTTTTAACCGGTAGGTCTAAAAATATCGTCAGGTCAGGTTTAATCCCCGCGGTCGCAAAATTCCCAAGATACTTAATTAATCCAATGTCAATGCCTAAACCAAAACCCTGGTAGGCGAGCGTAGAATCTAAAAACCTGTCGCAGATGACGCTGAGACCGCGTGACAAGGCGGGTTTAATAATTTCGTTTACAAGTTGGGCGCGGCTGGCCATATATAAAAGCATCTCGCAGCCTGCGCTCATTTTGTCGTTGCGGGCATCAAGGAGAATCTTGCGGATTTTTTCGCTCACCCTGGTGCCGCCGGGCTCGCGCAGATAAATAACCTTCAAGCCGCGCGACTTGAGGTATTGATAAAGCAGGCGCGACTGGGTGCTTTTGCCAGTGCCCTCCGAACCTTCGAAAGTGATGAATTTAGCTTTCATATTATACTCACCCACCGCCTACTCGCTCGCAGGCGGTGCTCGTCGCATTCGGCTTGCCTTCTCCTACGGGCACCCCCAACCCCTTTAAGTCGGGTTCAAAGAGGGGCTCGTGCTTCTGTTACTTACGGAGAAGTCTCGCCTCATATACTTACTCCTGCGCTCCTTATGCTCCCTCGTAGCCGGTGGCTGAGTCTTCAAGCCGCCAGCTAAATCTTACAATTTACGACGCCAGGCGGTTCCGTCTTTAGTATCTTCTAAAATGATACCCTTCTCTTCCAATTCCTTACGTATCCTGTCTGCCTCTTGAAAATTTCCTCTTTTTCTTGCTTCATTTCGCTTCGCAACTAACGATTCAATATCTCTAAATAGGCTGCTACTGCTGCTGCTACTACTGCTGCTCATAGGTTCACGTAATTCTAAACCGAATATATTAGTTAATTCTAACAACAAGCTCTTAGCGCTAGATATAAATTCTAAATTATTTATATTCTTATTCGCGATACTGACTAAATCAAAAATAGCTGCCAGGCCTTGCGGTGTATTAAAATCGTCATCCATCGCACTTATAAATTTATTTTTTATCTCTTCCAATTCCTGGGTTCTTGTGGTTTGCGACTTCTGATTTGTGCTTGTTTTCCTCAAAAAAGCCAAGATTCTATCCAACCCTTCCTTTGTTTCTTCAATCTTTTCTTTGGTATAATCTATCGGATGGGAATAATGCGCTGACAAGAAAAATAATTTTAGGATATCTGCATATTCATACTCATCTATAAAATCCTTTATCGTCACGAAGTTTCCCAACGACTTGGCCATCTTCTGGCCGTTGATGGTGAGGAGCCCGTGGTGAATCCAGTAGCGGGCGAAGGGTTTGCCGCTTGCGGCCTCGGCCTGGGCGATTTCGTTCTCGTGGTGCGGAAAGATTAAATCCCTGCCGCCGGCGTGTATATCCAGGGTCTTGGTCTTTAAAAACTTCTGACTCATCACGGAACACTCGATATGCCAGCCGGGCCTCCCCTTTCCCCAGGGGCTGTCCCAGAAAGGCTCGCCTTCCTTAGATTTTTTCCAGAGCGCGAAGTCCAGGGTATCCTTTTTAAGTTCGCTCGGTTCAATCCTCGCTCCGGCGTGCATCTCGTCAATGCTCTGTCCGGATAACTTTCCGTAAGAAGGAAACTTGCGGACCTCGAAATAAACGTCGCCGCCTGCCTCATAAGCATAACCCTTTTTAATGAGGGCCTGGATGTACTCAATCATATCCGGGATGTTTTCGGTGGCGCGCGGCTCAAAATCTCCTTTTTCAATACCCAGTGCCAGCAGGTCTTCCTGATAGCGGGCAATGTATTTATTAACCAGTTCCTGCCAGTTTACCTTAAGTTCATTGGCGCGGTTGATGATTTTATCGTCGATATCGGTAATGTTGCGCACGAAGTTCACCTTAAAGCCGCGGTATTTCAGGTAGCGCCGTATGACATCAAAGGTGTAGAGGCTGCGGGCGTGGCCGATATGGCTCTCGTCATAAACCGTGACCCCGCAGGTATAGATATTCACCTCCGGCGGCTTCAGGGGGATAAACTCCTCTTTTTTACGGGTGAGGGAATTTTGGATGTAAACGGACATTGCAGGCTATTTCTTCTCTAACTGGTTAATCCTCTTCTCCAGTTCTTCGATGGACTCCATGATGGGGTCCAGGATATGGATGTGGTCGAGGCTAAGGTCAATCTTCTTGCCGTCCTGTTTGGTAATCCTGCCGGGGACGCCCACTACCGTGGAATTCAGCGGGACATCCTTGACTACCACCGCGTTGGCGCCGATATATGAATTATCTCCGACGGTAATGTTACCAAGGACTTTGGCTCCGGCGCCGATGACGACATTATCGCCGATAGTAGGATGGCGCTTGCCCTTCTCTAAGCCGGTTCCTCCCAGGGTCACGCCCTGGTAAAGGAGCACGTTATTGCCGACAACCGCGGTCTCGCCGATTATTACTCCCATCCCGTGGTCGATAAAAACGCCGCTACCCAGCTTTGCCCCGGGGTGGATTTCGATGCCGGTAAGAAAACGCGATAGCTGGCTGATGAGCCGGGCGATAAAGTAAAGGCGCATCTTATAAAATAAATGGGCAATGCGGTAGTCGATGATTGCCGCCAGCCCGTGATAAAGAAAAACGACTTCCAGGAGCCCTTTGGCCGCGGGGTCCTTCCGGCGCGCGGAGCGCACCTCGTCATGAAAAAACACCAGCACCAAAATAAGTTTCAGCGCCAGCAGCGCTGCGATTACGATAATTATTTTTAATAATAAAGCCATGGTTATTCCCCCTTTATTAATATTGCCGCGGCATAACCGGCAATGGCTTTGCCCCTGCCGACGTCTGCGAGCTTTTCATTCGTCTTTGCTTTAATGTTGACGCGCTCCTCGCCAACTTCCAGGATTCCGGCAAGTGAGCGCCGGATATCTTTTTTAAAAGGCACGATTTTCGGCTCCTCGGCCACTACCACGGTATCGACATTATTAACGCTGAAACCTTTCTTCTTAATGCGGCTAACTGCCGTTTTTAAAAGCACGGCGCTGGAAACACCGCGGTATTCAGGGTCGGTGTCGGGAAAAAGCTCTCCGATATCCGGCTCTCCTGCCGCGCCCAACAGCGCATCGCAGACCGCGTGTAACAAAACATCGGCGTCAGAATGCCCGAGGAGTCCTTTGGCATAAGGTATCTCTACCCCGCCGAGTAATAACTTACGGCCGCGCACCAGACGGTGGATATCGTAACCTAAGCCAATGCGGTATTCCATCTTAATGTTCTATCCCGCGGCGGCAATGGCAGCGGCAACCGCCAAATCCTCGGGAGCGGTAATCTTGATATTGCGGTAAGAGCCCTTTACTATCTTAACCTTTGCTCCGAGTTTTTCTACCAGTCCCGCGTCGTCGGTGGCATCCTCTCTGCCGAACCTGCGATAAGCCGCCAATATCAAATCCCGGCGAAAAACCTGCGGGGTCTGAATCTCCCAGAGCCCCTCGCGGCAGACAGTCCGCTCTACCAAAAGGTTCCTGCGGCCGGCTTTTTTAATGGTGGAGTTCACCGCCACACCCGCGATAGCGGCGCCGTAGCGCAAGGCTTGCTTAAACAGCCGCGCAACTAATTTGCCGTCGATAAAAGGCCGCACGGCGTCATGGATTAACACCAAGTCCGTATCTTTAGCGATATGCCTTAGGCCGTTTGCTACCGAATCCTGCCGCCTTAAACCCCCTTGTATAATCGCGGATACCCTCGGGATTTTATATTTTTTGACGGCAGCGCTGATGCCGTTTAAATTATTCCTGTTGGCTACAACGATAATCTCTTTTACCCCGGCCTGCCTGCTTAACACTGCGAGGGAATAAATAATCAGCGGCCTGGCGTTAATCTTTGCCAGCGGTTTGGATACCCGCGATTTAAATCTTAAGCCCTTTCCTGCCGCAAGCACAATGGCCGAAACGCGCATCTTACCTCTGTAACTTGGTAAAAATCATCCTGCCGGCAGGGGTCTGCAGGACCGAAGTCACCACTACCCGGACTTCCTGGTTGATAAAACGCCGCGCCTCCTCGACTACAATCATCGTGCCGTCTTCAAGGTAACCTACCGCCTGATTATGCTCCTTGCCTTCCTTGATAAGTTTGACTCCGAGTTCCTCTCCCGGAAAGACCACCGGCTTGAGGGCATTGGCTAATTCGTTGATATTCAAAACCTTCACCTTCTGCAGCGTCGCCACGCGGTTAAGGTTAAAATCCACGGTGAGGATTTTTGACTCCAAGAGTTTTGCCAGTTTTACCAGTTTGGCATCCACTTCGGGCGTGTCGGGAAACTCCTCTTCGTTGATAGCGATGTCTATGCCCGGCTGCGACTGCAGGGTATGCAGAATCTCTAATCCCCTCCTGCCCCTCTGGCGCTTGATGGGGTCGGTGGAATCCGCAATCTGCTGCAGTTCCTTCAACACGAAACGCGGGATGATAATTTTGCCCTCAAGAAACTTGGTCTTGCAGATGTCAAGGATCCTGCCGTCGATAATCACGCTGGTATCCAGGACCGAAACCTCCTCCAACTGGTCCTGCCGGCGCAGCCTGACGTAAGGAATGATGATGTTGAATTCGTCTTTGCCGCGCAAGGCAATCACCATTCCCAGATAACAGAATACCAGGGTTAAGATTGTCCTGATGTTGTTAATCTGGGCCTGGGGTATCGCAAAAAGACTGAAGGCATCCGCCACCAGTTTTGCCATAATCAATCCCAGGATTAAGCCGAATACGCCGCTGGAGAGCCCCCTCAATGACACCTTGCGCACCGCAAGTTCCATTGCGATGATGAAAGCCCCGCCGATAAATCCTATTAAAGCCCCCCAGACTCCGATTTGGGGGTTGGTTCCCAATACGCTATAACCGATAACCGCACCGGTAATAAGAAAAAGAATACGCAATAAGAATAGGTTCATATGCTACCTCCTTAAGGCAAGCTCCAGGGCCTGGGAAAGAGTGGAAACCGGAATTAATTCCATCCCTCCTTTTTGGGCATCCAGGTTACGGTGATTATTCTGCGGCAGGATGCAATGCTTGAATCCCAGTTTTTCCGCCTCGTTTATCCGCAGGTTAATCTGCGAGATGCTGCGTATTTCTCCGCCCAGCCCGATTTCGCCCAGTAAGATCATATCATGAATGACGACCTTCTCCTGAAATGCCGAGGTTACCGCAGTTGCCACTGCCAGGTCCGCTGCGGGGTCTTCCACCTTGATACCGCCTACAACATTGATAAAGATGTCCTCCAGTTCCAGCGCCAGCCCCATCCTTTTTTCCAGCACCGCCACCAGAAGAGAAAGGCGGTTATAATCAAAACCCTGGGCGCGCCTGCGGGCATAGCCAAAACTGGTCTTGCTCACCAGGGCCTGGATTTCCACCAGAAGCGGACGGCTGCCTTCCACTATCGGGACCACCACCGAACCGGAGATATCCCTGGGGCGCTCGGATAAAAATATTTCCGAGGGGTTATCCACCTCTTTCAAGCCCGAAGAGTTCATTTCAAAAACTCCGATTTCATTGGTGGAGCCGAACCTGTTCTTTACCGCCCGAAGTATCCGGTAGACGGAAAACCTGTCGCCTTCAAAATAAAGCACGGTATCCACGATATGCTCGAGCACGCGCGGCCCGGCAAGAGTGCCTTCCTTGGTGACATGGCCGATGATAAAAATCGAAGTGGCCGTGGTCTTCGCTAACTGGGTAAGTATCCCGGCGCACTCTCTTACTTGACTCACGCTTCCCGGCGACGAACTGATGCTGGGCTCAAAGATTACCTGGATGGAATCGATTACTACTACCGCGGGCTTGAGTTTATTGATATACTCTACAATCAGGGATAAATCCGTCTGGTTAACGATGTAAAGGCTGCCTTCTTTGCCCGCGCCGAGGCGCCTCGCCCTTAACTTAGTCTGCGCTACCGATTCCTCGCCGCTGACGTAGAGCACCACAAGCCCCTGCTTGGTGAGCTGGTTGGAGACCTGAAGCGATATGGTGGACTTGCCGATGCCGGGGTCGCCTCCTATCAGTACTACCGAGCCCGGGACAATCCCGCCTCCCAGGACGCGGTCCAGCTCCGAGATTTGCGTGCGGATGCGGTTTTCCTCCCGGAACTCTACATCTTTTAGCAGGACCGGTTCATCCTTATAAAGCGCGGTCCTCTCCTTGCCTTTTTTCCCGGTGGGAACGGCAAAATCCTCCTCGACGAAGGTATTCCACTGGTTACAGTCCGGACACCTGCCCAGCCACTTCGGGGATTGATACCCGCAGTTCTGGCAGGCGAATACGGTTTTGGTTTTCATTGCGATTTTTTAAGCGGTTTTTCCTTGGTCTTCCAGAATAGTTTCCAGGGGTGGCGCCGGACGTCGATAATCAGGGCCTCTAATTCGTTATAAATAGTGTCTCCGTAAATGAGCTTGCCGAGGCTGCCTTCCTTATTCTTGATCTTGGAGATACTGTCCTCAACCTCATCCATGATATTCTTGGTTTTCTGTTCCAGGTAATGCATCGGCACCGGGTCATTACCCTGCATCGCTTCGCCCGCAAGCAGCAGCGTTGTGATATTCTCGCCCGGCAGAATCTCGATATACTTTTCCCCCAGCAAACCCAGGGTGTTCACCCAGACGCTGGAGTCAATCGGAATGTTCACCTTCTCCTGCACCCACGCCACTATCTCGACCTTGGTCTGCCCTGCCGGAGAACGGATAAAGTTTATCTTCTTTACCTGGCCGACATCCACGCCGGCAAACCTTACCGGAGCGCCGAGCTTGACGCCGTTGATAAAACTGAAGATGAATTTCACCTTATAGCCCGAAGACCAGGTCTTGAAGCCTCCGATGGAGAGGACAAATATCATCAATATCACGAGGCCTATAAAAACAAAGATTCCGACTTTCAGTTCCGTCTTCGATTTGCCGAATATCATATTATGCCTCCCGATTAATAATTCTTGGGTCTGCGCAGTTTCTGCTGGGTTTTATCTATCACGCTTCTGGATTCCAGGGTTTCGGTAATCGGACCCTGCGCCAGGCCGTTGACAAACTGGTGCACTACGGGGTGAGCGCTGTTCTGTATCTCTTCAGGGGTGCCCTCGGCGATAATCTTGCCCTGATAAAGCATCGCAATCCGGTCCGCAATCTTATAGGCGCTTTTCATATCGTGGGTAACCACTATAGAAGTTACCCCTAATTTGTCGTGCAACTCTTTGATGAGTTCATTGATGCTGTCGGCAGTGATGGGGTCAACGCCGGTAGTGGGTTCATCGTAAAGGATAATCTCGGGCTTGATGCAGAGCGTCCGCGCCAGCGACACGCGTTTTTTCATCCCGCCGCTTAAATCCGAAGGCATGATATTTTCTATCCCGGAGAGGCCCACCAGGCTCAAGGCCTCTTCCACCCTTTCCCATATTTCATCGGTGCTCAGATGGTCGTGTTCGATTAAACCAAAACCCACGTTTTCACCGACATTCAGGGAATCAAAAAGCGCCCCGCCCTGAAAGACCATTCCCATGCGCAACCGCAGGGCATTCAATTCCTTCTCGGTAATCTTACCGAGGTCGCTGCCGTTAATAACCACCCTGCCGCTGTCGGGTTTTAATACCCCTTCAATATGCTTGAGCAATACGCTCTTGCCGCAGCCGGAACGGCCGATGATTACGTAGGTCTTACCATCGGGTATGGTAAGGTTGGTCTTGTCCAGGACTTTGTGGTCGCCAAAACTCTTGGAGAGGTTGATTATCTCTATCATTTACGGAAAGATAAAATAAAATAAAGCGGTGAATAAACAGTCCGCCGCGATAATCAGGATAAAGGAAGCCACCACCGTCTGCCGGGTGGCCTTGCCCACACCTTCGGCCCCGCCCTCAACGTTAAACCCCTCATAACAGCTTACCAGCGCGATAATCATGCCGAAAAATATCGTTTTAATCAAACCGGTAAAAAGGTCCTTGTATAAAAGGGCCTCGGTAGTAATCTTGATATACATACTCGAGGATATCCCCAGCCGGTAAACGCAGATGGAGTAGCCGCCGAAGATGCCGACGATATTGGAATAAAGGGTAAGAACGGGGAGCATTAAAGTCAAAGCCACAAAACGCGGCACTACTAAATATTTTATCGGGTTGGTGGCAAAGACCTCAAGGGCATCGACCTGCTCGGTAACCTGCATTGAGCCGATCTCCGCGGTAATTGCGGCGCCCACACGGCCGGCGACTATCAGCGAAGTAATGACCGGGCCTAATTCCCTCACCAGCGACAGGCCTACGATGCTGGCAATATACATCTCCGAGCCCAGCCTCTGCATCAGCACCGCGGTCTGCAGGGCGAGTATCATCCCGATAAAGAGCCCGATAAGGGAAATAATCGGCAGGCTGTCATAACCGGTCCTCTTGGCCTGCTCAAAAATGCGCTCCTTTTTAAGGGGGGGCGTAAAGGTAAAATAAAAGGTCTGCGCCGCGAGGCTGCTTAAACCACCGAAGAAATAGAAAAAAGAAATTACCTTTTTGCCGAAGGTGATAAAAAAATTCTTTAGCATCATTCGAAAATGAGCTCCTCGTTTTTACGCATTACCTTGACCACCGCGCCCGCCTTGAATTTCTTGGAGATGATATCCGAGGCAAGCGGGTCTTCGAGGTAACGCTGGATTACCCTCTTTAAGGGACGGGCCCCGAAAACGGGGTCAAAGCCTTTATCGATAAGTAATTCCTTGGCTTCCTTGCTCACCTCCAGGATAATCGCCTGCTCTTTTAATCTCTCCGAGACATAACCGACTTCGATATCGATAATACGCTCCAGGTCTTCCTTGACCAGAGGCCGGAATACGATGATATCGTCGACGCGGTTGAGGAACTCCGGCTTGAAGGTGCGCTTTACCTCTTCCAATAACTTGTCCTTCATATCCTGGTAGGTAACCTCTTCCTTCTGGGCCTTAAAACCCAGCGAGCCGGTCTTGCGGATTAATTCCGCGCCGACGTTGGAGGTCATAATCACCACGGTATTCCTGAAATCCACTTTCCTGCCGAAGCTGTCGGTGAGCCGGCCGTCTTCAAAGACCTGCAGCAGCAGGTTGAAGACATCGGGATGCGCTTTTTCGATTTCATCCAGAAGGATTACCGAATAGGGGCGCCGCCTTACTTTTTCGGTGAGTTGGCCGCCCTCTTCGTAACCGACATATCCCGGCGGTGCTCCCACCAGGCGCGAGACATTGAATTTTTCCATATATTCGGACATATCCAGCTGTAAGAGCGCTTCTTCGTCGCCGAACATGAACTCCGCCAGGGCGCGCGCTAAAAGGGTCTTGCCGACGCCGGTAGGGCCCAAGAATATAAAGGAACCTATCGGCCGGCGGGGGTCTTTAATCCCGGCACGCGACCTGCGCACGGCATGGGCAATGGCATTGATGGCTTCGTCCTGGCCGACTACGCGCTTATGCAATTCCTCTTCGATTTTCAACAACTTTTCGCTTTCCTTCTCCTCCAACCTGAATATCGGAATCCCCGTCCACTGCGCCACGATTTTGGCGATATCCTCCTCGGTGACCTCCGGCCGCATCTTGTCCTTGGCCTGGGTCCATTCGCGATTGAGTTGCTCCAGTTCCTGGCGCGCCTGACGCTCCTGGTCGCGCAATGACGCTGCCTTTTCAAAATCCTGGGATTTGATGTAGGCCTCTTTCTCTTTCCTCAAGGATTCTACCTTCTCTTCCAGTTTCTTGATATCCGGAGGCACAATCAGGACATTGAGCCGGGCGCGCGAGCCGCTTTCGTCAATGAGGTCAATCGCCTTATCCGGCAGGAACCTCCCCGAGATATAACGGTCGGATAATTTTGCCGCTGCCTCAAGGGCGTCATCGCTGAATTTGACGCGGTGGTGCGCCTCGTATTTGTCGCGCAGGCCCTGCAGTATCTCGATGGTCTGCTGCACCGAGGGCGGCTCCACCATAATGGTCTGGAACCTGCGCTCCAGTGCCGCGTCCTTTTCGATGTATTTGCGGTATTCATCAAGGGTGGTGGCGCCGATACACTGGATTTCGCCGCGGGAAAGCGCGGGCTTTAAAATATTGGAGGCGTCAATTGCGCCTTCTGCCGCGCCGGCGCCGACTAAGGTATGCAACTCATCGATAAAAATAATCACGTCCTGGGAGCGTTTAATCTCCTCCATTACCGCCTTAATCCTCTCCTCGAACTGGCCGCGGTATTTGGTCCCGGCAACCATTAGCGCCAAATCCAGAACCACGATACGCTTATTGCGCAGCACCTCGGGGATATTGCCGATAACGATCCCCTGCGCGAGACCTTCCACGATCGCGGTCTTACCGACCCCTGCCTCGCCTAAAAGCACCGGATTATTTTTGGTGCGGCGGCTTAAAATCTGGATGACGCGCTCGATTTCATTGCGCCGGTCGATAACGGGGTCAAGCTTGTTCTCTTTGGCCAAAGAAGTCAAGTCCCTGCCAAAGGCGTCCAGCGCCGGGGTCTTACTCTTGGCAGGCGCTGCGCCGAACTCCGGGACTGCCGAACCCAGAAGTTCCATAACTTCGTTACGCACGGTATTCAAATCCAGATTGAGGTTTAGAAGCACCTGCGAAGCCACGCCTTCGCCTTCGCGGATTAAACCCAGCAGGAGGTGCTCGGTGCCGATGTAATTATGCCCCAACGAACGCGCCTCCTCTGCCGCTAATTCCAGGGCTTTCTTGGCGCGCGGTGTAAAAGGAATATCCCCGATAATCTGGGTACTCGGGCCGGGCTGCACCAGTTTTTCAATCTCCAGCCGGATCTTCTCCAGCGAGACATTCATCTTTTGCAAAACGGTGGCTGCCACGCCTTCGCCTTCGCGCACTAAACCCAAAAGAATATGCTCGGTGCCGATGTAATCATGGTTGAAGCGCCGGGCTTCCTCCTTGGCTAATATCACGACTTTTCTTGCTCTCTCGGTAAATCGGTTGAACATCTCGCCTCCTAAAATATTAAAGTTTTAGTTTATTGCGTATAATCTGGGCCCGCTTGATGTCCCTTTCCTGGGCGGATAATTTATTGTTCTCAATCTTCTGCAAATGCGCCGGCTGAGTAATGATAAAAAGTTCGTTTAGGCTGCGGCGGTCAATATCCTTGAGGATGCCGAGGTCCACGCCGAGCCGCACCATCGACAACAACTCAATGGTCTCCTGGCTGGAGATGATGCGCGCGTTTTTCAGTATCCCGAAGCTGCGGCTGATGCGGTCCTCCAGAAATGCGCGGCTGCGCGACAACAGGGACTCCCGCGCCTGGTTTTCCTGCTCGATAAGGCGGCGGATGAGGCTGTTTAAGTTTTCCAGGATATCGTCTTCGCTTACGCCCAAAGAAACCTGGTTGGAGATCTGAAAAAAGTTTCCGCTGGCCTGGGTGCCTTCGCCGTAAAGCCCGCGGCTGGTAAAGCTCAATTTGGAAATCGCCGCGAGGACGCGGTTAATCTGGTTTGACATCACCAGCGCCGGCAGGTGCAGCATCACCGACCCGCGCATCCCCGTTCCGGTATTGGTAGGGCAGGCAGTCAAATACCCCAACTCCGGCAAAAAGGCAAAATCTATCTCTTCGGAAAGGGAGTCGTCAATGCGGTTAATGATATTCCAAGCCTCAAAAAGATTAAGGCCGGACTGCATCGCCTGCATCCTCAGGTGGTCCTCTTCGTTAATCATCAGGGAGAGGATTTCCTCATTATCGACAACCACGGCTTTATTATCCGTTTTCTGGGCGTGCTCGTGGGACATCAGGTGCCTCTCCACCAGGAACTGTTTGTCCACGGGGTCAAGGCCTGCCAGCTCAAAGACGGTGGTTGTCTTGAGATAATACACCCTTGAGGCCGCCTCTTCAATGGTCTTTAAGGCCTCCTGGCTTTGCGCCTTATTCGCCCAGTGGGGAAACGGCATCTTATCCAGGTTTCGCGCCAGCCGTACGCGGCTGGAGATTACGATATCGGAATTAGGGCCGCTGCCCTTAAGCCATTCGCTGGTATTCTTCAAAAAGTCATTAATCTGCACTTTTATCCTCGCTGCCGGATTGCGCCTGTTTCTTTTCCAGTTCCCGGATCTGGTCGCGCAGCCGCGCTGCCTCTTCAAAGGCCTCGACCTCAATCGCGCGGTGCAATTTCTCCTTCAATATCGCGATATCGGCGGACTTCTCCTTCTTTTTTACGACGGGCCTGCCTGCCTTCATCGGCACCTTACCGATATGCTGGATGGCGCCGTGGATCCTTTTTAAAAGGGGGCCGAGGTATTTGTTAAAGGTGCGGTAGCATTCTCCGCAGCCGAGCCGGCCGATTTTACGAAAATCGGTATAGGTCAGGCCGCAGTTGGGGCACTTCAGCGCCACCGCCTCCTTTTCCGGGCTGGGTTTTTCAAACTCCGCCATCCCCGCCAGCAGGTCGCTTAAACCGAACTGCTGCTCCATTTGAGCGCTCTTCTTGTGCGCGCACTCCTCGCACAGATGCAGCTCCGTCATCTGCTCATCGATAATTTCGGTGAGGTGCACCGTAGCCGGATTTTTACCGCAGATATCGCAAAGCATTTAGTATTTGAGGCCTTCCTTTTTGGTTGCCTCTCTAAACTTCTTCATCAGCGCCAGGGTGATTTTACCGGGTTTGCCGGCACCGATAGCGCGGCCGTCAACCTTAACTACCGGGATAATCTCCGCAGCGGTGCCGGTCAGGAAACATTCGTCGGCAATATAAAGCTCATGGCGGGTAAAGACGTGCTCGTGCACCCGGATGCCGATTTTTTTGGCGATATCCAGCACGGTATCGCGGGTCACGCCCCGCAATGCGCCCATGCACTCCGGCGGGGTATAGATTTCGCCCTTGCTGGTAATAAAGATGTTATCTCCGGTGCACTCCGCCACATAACCCTGGTCATTAAGCATCAGCGCCTCTTCGTAACCCAAATTAGTGGCTTCGATTTTTGCCATAATATTATTCAGGTAATTCAGAGACTTGATCTGGGGGTTAAGCGCCTCGTGGGCGTTCCTGGTAGTGGCTACCGTAATTATATCCATCCCCTCTTTGTAGAGTTTGTCCGGATAGAGGGCAATCTTGTCGGCAATGATAATCACGGTCTCGTGGCCCTTGCACTTGCGCGGGTCTAAACCGAGGTCGCCTTCGCCGCGGCTGATGATAACCCGCATATAGGCGTTCTCGAATTTATTCTCCTTTAAGGTCTTAATCATCGCCTGGGCAATCTGCTCCTTGCTCATGGGGATTTTCAGCATAATGCTGTGCGCCGACTCATAGAGACGGTCGATGTGCTCCACGGCTTTAAAGATCAGCCGGTTATAGACCCGGATGCCCTCAAAAACCCCGTCGCCGTAGAGGAAACCGTGGTCGAACACCGAGATTTTTGCTTCATTTTTTTCGTAGAATTTGCCGTTGATATAAACCTTCATCTTTGCCTCCCTTAATTACTTTTTAATAAGCCGTCCTTCAAATAATAAACGCTGCCGGCGATGCGCGCCAATTCCGGATTATGCGTTACCATCACCACCGCCATCCTCTCGTCGCTGTTAATCTTCTGAATCAGAGAAATAATATTCTCTCCGTTCTGGGAATCGAGGTTGCCGGTGGGCTCGTCGCATAAAAGCATCCGCGGCTTGTTCATCAGCGCCCGCGCAATCGCCACGCGCTGCTGCTCCCCGCCGGAGAGTTGCGCCGGGAAATAACCCATGCGCGGCTTGAGCCCCACCTTGTCTAAAAGTTCCCGCGCCCGATGCTCCAGCTGGACGTCGCCTGTTCCTTCTTCAAGCATCGCGCTTTTATATTTTAAATTTATCAGTGCCGGCATCATTACGTTTTCCAGGACGTTGAACTCCGCAAGGAGGTGATAAAACTGGAATACAAAACCGATCTTCTCGTTACGGATCCGGGAAAGCGCAAAATCGCCGAGCGCGTAAAGGTCGTCACCTAGAAAGGTCACCCTGCCTTTGCTCGGGCTGTCTATCCCGCCGAGGATATTGAGCAGGGTGGATTTGCCTGCTCCCGAAGGGCCTACGATTACCGCGAACTTTCCGGGCTCGATATTTAAATCTATGCCCTTCAAGACCGCGACTTCCTTCTTGCCGTGGTTGTAAATCTTGTGCAGGTTTTTAGCTTCTAACACACCGCATCCTATTCGTACCTTAAGGCCTCAACGGGTTTTAAGGCCGCGGCCTTCCTCGCCGGATAAACCGTCGAAGCCAGGGTAATGAGCATTGCCGCTGCCACAACCAGGACAATATCCGGCCACCATTGTATCGCCACGGGCAGCCGGTCGATATAATATATATCCTGCGGCAGTTTTATGAACTGGTATTTCTTTAATAGCGCGCAGAGCACTATCCCGCCCGCTGCGCCCAAAACAGTCCCCAACGCTCCGATAAACAAACCCTGGTAAATAAAAATCTTTTTGATGAGGCTCTGGGTCATGCCGATTGCCTTTAGGATGCCGATGTCCTTGGTCTTCTCTACCACCATCACAATCAGGGTGCTGATAATATTAAAGGAGGCCACCAGCACAATCAGGGTGAGGATAATAAACATCGTCAGTTTCTCGAGTTTCAGCGCCGCAAAGAAATTGCGGTTTGCCTCGGCCCAGGTGCTCAAGGCGTAATCGCCGCCCAAGAACGTTCCCAGTTTTTTCTTTACCTTATCCGCCAGGTAAAGGTCATCCAGTTTCAACGCCACGGCGGTAACCCTGTCCCCTAAACCCAGAATCTTCTGGGCGGTACTTATGTTAACGAAACTCAGGTTCATATCGTAGTCGTACATTCCGGAGTTGAATATCCCGATAACCTTGAGGGTATGTTGTTTACTGAGCGCGGAATAGACGTTGAGGTAAGAACCTGCTCCTGCCCCAAGATACAGTGCCAGTTCTTTGCCGAGGATAACGGTATCGTCTTTGAGGTCAGCAAGGTCACCCTGTATCAAATAAAGCGCCAGGCGCGTAACCTTGCTTTCTCCGGCAGGGTCAATGCCCCTGACATTTACCGCAAATAGACGGCTGCCCTCTTTCACCAGCATCTGGCCCTGCACATAAGGGCTGATGCCGACGATGTGGGGATATCCGTTTAACTGGCTCTCGAGCCGGCGGTATTCTACGCTGCCGATCCCCTGATAACCGGAAACGGTAATATGCGAATAATTGCCTACGATTTTATCGCGCAGGTCGCGGTCGAACCCGCTCATCACCGCCAGCACCACAATCAGAGCTGCCACGCCTATCGCAACCCCGAGCACGGAGATGACGCTGATAAGCGAAATGAACTTTTCTTTCCTTCTGGTAAAAAGATAACGCCAGCTTATAAACAATTCTGTTCGCATAACGTAGTAACTAGTAAACTAGTAACGGGTAACCAGTAATTTTTCGTAATTGGTAATCCGTAATCGGTAAATCGTAATCTTTTATTCTTAAGAATTACCATTTACGGTTTACGAATTACGCTTTACGGCCCTTAATTACCAGTTACTAGTTACTGATTTTATTTTTCCGGCCGAAGCAGCGGGAATAAAATTACGTCTCTTATTGACGGCTGGTCCGTCAAAAGCATCGTCAGCCGGTCAACGCCGATGCCTAAGCCGCCCGCGGGAGGCATGCCGTGCTCAAGCGCCAAAACATAATCTTCGTCCAAGCCCTTCCTCTCATCCCTGGCGAGCTCCTTAATCTCTTCCTTAAAGCGCGCCTCCTGTTCGAGCGGGTCGTTCAACTCTGAATAGGCGTTCCCTAATTCTATCCCCGCGATATAAAGCTCAAACCGCTCTGAAACCAGAGGATTGTCCTTGCGTGTTTTGGCTAACGGGCAGAAACTGCTGAAATAATCCGTGATAAAAGTCGGGTTGGGGTTCATCTCCTCTTCCAGGATATCCTCGATGACCTTGGCCACCTGCGAACGGCTAAGCCGGCCGGCATCTTTGGCAAAACCCTTGCTCTTTATTTTTTTCAGCATCACCTCCGCTTCATCCTGCGGCTCAATGCCGAATTTCTCTTTCACGAGGCCGGCGAAGGACTGTCTCTGCCAGGGCGGCGCCAAATCAATGTTCTTGCCCTGATAAACCAGTTTCGTATCTCCCAACACCTCGCGCGCCACCGAAACAATTAAATCCTCGCACAAGCGCATCATCCCTTCATAATCCGTATATGCCTGATAGACCTCAAGCATGGTGAACTCGGGATTATGCTTCGTCGAGACGCCTTCGTTGCGGAAGCTGCGGTTAATCTCGTAAACCCGGTCTAACCCGCCGACGAGCAGGCGCTTGAGGTATAATTCCGGGGCAATCCGCAGGTATAAATCCATATCGTATTCGTTATGGTGCGACTTAAAAGGCCTCCCCGCTGCTCCGCCCGGGATAGAATGCATCATCGGGGTCTCCACTTCCTGGAACCCCTTTTTGTCCAGAAAATCACGGATGGCCTTGACAATACGGCTGCGCTGCAGGAAAACTTGTCTGACTTCCCCGTTGGCAAGAAGGTCAAGGTAACGCTGGCGGTAACGCAATTCCACGTCCTTGAGCCCGTGCCATTTTTCAGGCAGCGGCCGAAGCGCCTTGGCAAGAACCGCAAAATCCTCTACCTTTACCGTGGGCTCGCCGGTATGGGTCTTAAAAAGCTCTCCCCTTACGGCGATGATATCCGCAACGTCAATATCTTCCAATTGCGCGAATTTATCCTCGCCCAGGAATTCGGCTTTGAGGTAGAGTTGAACCCCGGCAGCGGCATCTTTCAAGTCCATAAAAAGGACTTTGCCGTGGGAGCGCCTTGCCATCACCCTGCCGCAGAGGCTCACTTTACGGTTCTCCCGGAAATCGGTCACTGCTTCGCCGATAGTAATGCTGTCGGCCAAGGGCGCATTATTTACGCCTGAGCCCTTTGCCTCCAGAGAGCGGCGTTTGGCCTTTCTTTGCGCGATAAGTTCGTTTAATTCCATAGTCCTTAAATTATATAGTAGATTTCATCTCCTGTCAATTAAGAAAACCTCGCTTAACAGGCAAAAAAAGAGCAAGGAAATTTTTGTATGTCCTTGCTCTTTCAGTAATTAAGTGCCTTTTGGCAGGCGGCTCCTAAGCCCCGGCCTGATAGGCAGCAAGCTGCCTGATGCGCTTGAGCATATTGGGGTGGGTGCTTAAAAGCTCCAGCAGTTTATCCCCGAAATTCAAGCGGATATTTTTGGACCTTAGGAACTCCAATTCTCCGGCATCGATAGTGCCGCTTTTGTCCAGGTCCAACTGGCGCAGTTCCCGGATTTCATTCAGGGCGCGCGAGGGGTCATTAAGGAAAAAGGCCTTCAGGCCCTCCGCCTCTTTGAGTTCCTCTTTATCCATCCGCGCCGAGCCGTAAACCAGTTTGTAAAGGCTGGAGGCCAAAGCCGAAGGCTTGTTACCCAACAGCAGCGAGCCGCGGTCGGCAAAATATTCCCGGATGCGCGAGGCATAGAGCACCAGAAGGTTGGTGATGAAATAAAAAAGGAACGCCGCCAGGCCGATTAAAACGGTATTGCCGCCCCGGCTGTCGTCGCGCCTTCTGCCGTAAAACATAAACTGCCAGGCGATACGGTACATAATCATCGGGATTACCGAAAGCAGGGTAATGGTAAGTACGTCGCGGTTCTTAAGGTGCGAAAGCTCATG
>CAYWCX010000010.1:0-29825 GCA_964456925.1 uncultured Planctomycetales bacterium | reverse complement strand
GCCGTCCTCTCTGCCCCAAAGCCCTCCACATTAAATGAAGCGGCTACCGTGGCATAAGTAATTGCCTTTTTAATGGTGGCAGGGTCGGTCCTTCCCGACTTTGCCAGGTACCCCATGAACCCTCCGGCAAAGGTATCGCCTGCGCCGGTCGGGTCAACCACTTTCGCCGTCGGGTAAGCAGGTAAACAAAAAACAAACTCTTTGTTATAGAATAAGACTCCGTGTTCGCCTTTTTTAACGATGACCATCCGCGGCCCCAGGGAATGCAGGTACCGGGCGGCTTTCAAAAGGTTAGTTTCTCCGGAGAGCCCCCGTGCCTCCTGGTCATTGGCAACATAGATATTTACCATTTTGAGCAGGCGCAATAAAGCGGGCCGCCGGTGCCGGATCCAGTAATCCATGCTATCCAGACCTACGAGCCGGGGGGAACGCAGGTGCCGTAAAAGATGCCTCTGGATATCCGGATCAACATTAGCTAAAAATATGTATCCTATCTTCCTTTGTTCCGGCGAGATTACCGGTTTAAAATTTGCCAACACCCCTAATTCCGTACCTAAAGTCAGCGCGGCATTAAGGTCGCCGCGGTACTCGCCGCTCCATTGAAAGGTCTTGCCTTGCGTGCGGATAAGCGAAGTCAGAACAATGCCTTTGGCTTCCAGAAAATCAACGTACTTCTTTGGAAAATCTTCGCCAATCACTGCAACCAGATTTACCTGAGTGAATAAACGCGCCGACATTGCGAAATGCGCCGCCGACCCGCCGAGGATCCGCTTCCTTATGCCGAAAGGGGTTTTTACGTTATCCAGGGCTACGGTGCCTAAAACCAATATGCTCATCTTACGAATAATAAGGCTGCGATTGCTATCATAATACAGTAATAACCGAAGTAATGCAACCTGGCCTTCTTCAAAATTAATTTCAGGAAACGCAAGGAAACCAGACCCGCCAGGAAACTGCACCCGAATCCCATAATCAAACCTGCGGTATTGTTGCTCAGGGCAAAATTAATCCCTCTGGCTTCTAACAAGGCGGCGCCGAATATCACCGGTATCGCCGCCAGAAAGGTAAAACGGAAAGCCTCTTCTTTTTCAATACCCAAAAAAAGCAAAGTGGAAATAGTAATTCCGGAGCGCGAAATACCCGGGACAATCGCAATTGCCTGGGTCAAGCCCAGGATAGCGGCATCGCGAAGACTTGCATTTTCTCTCCTGCCCGCCATAAATTTCCCGGCTGCGGTCAAAATAATGCCGGTTATCATCAAGGCAACGGCAACTAAGGCTACCGAGCTGAACAAACTTTCAAAAAAATCTTTTCCCGCAAACCCTAAGACAACAGTGATGACGGTAGTAACAGCCAGATAAAATATGACCCTGGGTTTTTTGAATAAGCCCAATAAATCCTTAAAGAAAAACACTACCAGCGCCAAGGCGGTACCCAGATGCAGGATTACCGAAATGGCCAGCTCCCCGTCGGATAATCCCAAAATACGCTGCACAATCACGAGGTGGCCGGAACTACTCACCGGTAAAAACTCGGTTATCCCCTGGAGTAAACCCAGAATAATATATTTAACGTCCATTTTAACGGTGCGTGTTTAAAAATTCCTTTAATCCCTGCGGTAATTGCGCCTCGAGGAACAGGGTCCTGGCGGTTACGGGATGCCTGAATTCCAATCCTTTAGCATGCAGGCATAACCTCCTGGCCTTAATCTTAAAGTCCCGGCGCAGCGCAAACCTATCTTCTCCCAAAACAGGATGCCCCAGCTGTTTTAAATGGATGCGGATCTGATTGGTGCGTCCGGTGAGCGGTTTTACCTCTAAGACGCAAAAACCCTTTCTTTTTTCAATCACGCGGTAAGAGGTTACGGCGCTTTTGCCCTCAATGGGGTTAGCGATCCGTCCTTCATTTTTTAGCGGACATCCCGCGACTAAAGCAAGGTAGGTCTTATGGATCTTCCTGTTCTTAAAGAGCTCGAGCATTTTCTTCTCTATCGCCCTGCCTTTGGCGTAAATAATCAGCCCCGAGGTATCCCTGTCCAAACGATGGCAGGGGTGCAGCCGGTAAGGCCTGTTGTTTTTTACGGCATCGTCGTTAAGGATACTGGTAAGGGTGCGAGATTCCCTTTTAGGGGTAGGGACAACCAGCAAACCCGCCGGTTTATCCAGCACTAAAAGCCACTCATCCTCATAGACAATAGGGATATTCACTTACTCGGTTCCCGTAGTCACGGTCCAGTTGCAGAAACCGCAATCCTTATTTAAAGAAGGCATGGGTTGACGCAATAATTCCACGGCTTGCGAAAATATCTGCCGGGCGCGGCCGGGGTCAGTAGCGATTTCCTTGATTAAAACCTCAAACTGAAAATCCGCTCCGGAAATTATTTTTTTAGGGATATAGTAAGCCAGGTATGCGCGGCGCAGGGTAGGAAAATTGTTCGCTTCCAGTAAAAAAGTGTAAACGTCCATCTGCAACTGATAGGCCTGATGTACGCTATCCGGCGCGCTCCCACGGGTCTTATGGTCAAGCACCGCGTAATACTTCTCGTCGACCTTGATACATTCGTCAAGATAGCCGCATAACCTGGCGTTTAAGGCGGAGTCGTTATATTCGAACCATCCCCTGTCGGGAAAATCAGGCATTAACCTGCCTTTAACCTTGCCTTCGAAAAAAGGCGGCAGGGTATTTTTAGCGCGGTATTGATTGAGGCACTCTTTGATAACCCGGTCTAGCCCGGTAGTAATAGTGGCTACCGGCATCCCCGGCCGCTTCAGGCCGGACTTTAACTCCAGCCAGAAACAGCGCGGGCAATCCCGGAAAAGGTTCAGGCTGCTCGCGGATAACTTAAAAAAATCCTCTTTAATCCTCTGCATTGCTAAAGAATTTCCAGCATCCTGTTGATGGATTTAACGGCGCGGCGGCGGATATCGTCGGGAACGCGCACCTCCTCTTTAAGCTCCTCGAGCGCCCAGAGGATCTTTTCCTGGGTGGTGCGCTTCATATTGGGGCAAACTGCGGCCTCGGATGCCGGATAGAACTCCTTGCCGGGGTTGTCTTTTTTCAGGCGGTAGATAAGCCCGACCTCGGTGCCGATAATCATCTCTCTGGCCTTGGTTTCATGGGCAAATTTACAAATCTGGCTGGTGGAAAGCGCGGCATCCGCCAGCGCCACTACTGCGGGAACGCATTCCGGATGCACCACAACCTTGGCCTGGGGATGGAATCTTTTCTCCCTCCTGATATCCTCGGGGGTTATCTTGACGTGGGTAGGGCAGAATCCGTTCCAGGCGATAAGTTTCCTGCCGGTCTGTTTTGAAACGTAATCCGCAAGGTATTTATCCGGCACAAAAATAACTTCGTCCCTGCCGCCGAATACCTTTCCGCCCGCCGCGGCATCCTTTATCACCGCATTGACTACTGCCGCGGCGTTGGTAGAGGTGCAGCAGACATCGAGCTCGGCCTTGACCACGGCCGGGGTATTGACATAGCCTACTGCTACAGCACGCGGATATTTATCCTTCAATTTCTTTAAATCCCAGGCGGTAATCATATCCGCCATCGGGCAGCCGGCATTGTCATCGGGCATAATCACGGTCTTATGGGGGCTAAGTATTGAAGCGGTCTCGGCCATAAAATGCACCCCGCAGAAAACAATCACCTCGGCATCGGTTTTCGCGGCCTGGCGGCTCAACTCCAGGGAATCCCCCCGGAAATCCGCAATATCCTGCACTTCGGGAAGCTGGTAATTATGTACCAGGATTACCGCCTTGCGTTTCTTCTTAAGTTCGCGGATCTTCTCTTCAATATGACCGAATCCCCTGCGCATCACCATATTAATCCCGCACCTTCTCGATAATTCCTCCGCCGGCCACCGTATCCTTATCGTAGAACACCGCGGACTGTCCGGGCGTAATCGCAAATTGGGCTTTTTTAAAACATACCCGCACTCTGTCTTCGCCCGGCCAGATATCGGCCGCCGCTTCCCTGTGATTATACCTTATCTTAACTTTCAGGGCAACCTTCTTTTTAGGAAGGCGCAGGATAAAATGCGGCTCTTTTACCAAAAATTCTCTTTTTAAGACATCGGCTTTACGGCCTAAGGTAATTGTATTTTTTCCCGAATCAATGCCGATGATGTAGGCAGGGTAGCCCAGGGCAACGCCCAGGCCTTCGCGCTGGCCGATAGTATAAAAGGCGATACCGCGGTGCCTGCCCAGCACCCTTCCTTTTTCATCTACAATCGCGCCGGCCGGCGTGAGCGACTTCAGGCGCGCCTTAAGAAAATCGCGGTAGTCCCCTCCCTTTAAAAAACAAATCTCCTGGCTGGCGGATTTATCCGCGCTGGGCAAATTAAATTCGCGGGCTAATTCCTTCACCCGCTCCTTGGTATAAATACCGAGGGGAAAAATAATGCGCCTCAGGTCATCGCGGTTGAGGCGGTATAAAAAATAAGACTGGTCCTTGGAAGAATCCCTGCCTTTTTTCAGGAAGTAACTGTCTTTATATTTAGCGATGCGGGCATAATGCCCGGTGGCGAAATATTGCGCTCCCAAGAGGCGGGCTTTTTTGAACAAGGCGCCGAATTTGATATACCGGTTACAACGCACGCAGGGGTTCGGGGTCCTTCCCCTAAGGTATTCGCGGCAGAAATCCTTAATCACCCGTTCCTCCAGGATCCCGTGCATATCCGCAACAAAATGCCTGATACCCAGCTGCGCTGCCACGCGCCGGGCATCCGCAACCCCGTCATTGCCGTCTGCGATATTGCCGTTAGGGAACTCCGCGAGATTGAAACACATGGTAATACCGATGACTTCCCAGCCCTGCTCCACCAAGAGCGCGGCTGCCACCGCTGAATCCACTCCTCCGCTCATCGCTACTGCAACACGTCCGGTCATTTTAAGCCTCAAGCGCTATTATACCATAACTCAAATTCACCATTCCAGCCTTACCCCGCTTTCCAGCGAGCGTCCCGGCTGCGGTATGCCCTCTATCTCCTGATATTCCGAATTTAAAATATTGGTAACCCTTAAAAAGAAGCGTGTTTTTTTATTTAATTCATAATTAAAGGTGCCGCCCAATAGCCACCAGCCGTCGCGCAGCGGCCTCTTTTTATAGGTCAGCCACAACGTCTGCGTGCCGCGGGGTAAATCGAAATTTGCCGAGGCATTAAAGATATGCCTGGCGTAATCGGGCCCGTATTTATAGATATACCCCCGCTCGTCGATATCTTTGTTGATATAGGCATAATTAAAATCCAGCTCCCCCGCGCTGTTCAGCCGTATTTTAAAATAGGCCTCCGTTCCCAGCACCCCGGCCGCAGCGATATTTTGCGCCTGCCATTTTTCCTGGGAAGAACTGCTTTTGACCCAGTCAATAAGGTCTTGCTCTTGCCTTAAGAAAAAACCGATCCCGCGCGATAATTTCCCGCCGGAATAGTCATAACCGCACTCATAGCTTAAAGATTTTTCCGCCGATAAACCCGCATCCCCGATAGTAGTTGGGTCGCTGTAATAAAGTTCGGTGAAAGTCGGGATGCGTATATTCCGGGATACCCCGAGGTTAAATGAGCCGTGTTCTGAGGCTTTAAGTTTGGCGCGGGCAGCGCCGTAATAAACATCTCCAAAGCCGTCAAAATCATCCCTTCTTAAGGACAACTCCAGGCCTAAGTTTTCAGTCAGATTGAGGTCATCGGTTAAGGTGATGCTTGTATGGCTGCGCTGATGTTTACCGAGGTTGGTAGAGTTCAGGCGTTCCTCGCCGTATTCCAAATTCAAACCCAGCATGCCAAGCGGCGCCACTTCCTTTTGGAAGGAAATCCCCGGGGTATAGAGGTCGCTTCGATGATGGTTAAGATAGTTGCTGCGTACATTAGTCTTATCCAGCATAAATTTATCGTAATGCCTGCGCCACAGGAAGGCGGGCTTTATGAAAAGCCCCCCCTTCTCAAGCCGGGCTTCTGACTTTAAAAGCCAGGTCTTGGTCCACTCCTTAGAAAGATACCCTTTGGCAGGGCTATAAAAATCATAGGCGCCGTATTCCTTCTCCTGATAGCCTACATTTATATCAATGCTGCCGCAGGATACATCCAGGGAAGAACTTGACGAAAGGGTAAACTGTTTAAAGTCGGTGTCCTCCCTAAACCCCCGGCTTTCGCGGTTCTCCAGCGATAACCTCGTGCCGAAATTATTTATCTTTTCGCTGGCGCTGAACAATACGCCTTTGAGGTCATGCGAACCGTAGCTTAATTCCAGAACCCTGTCTTTTGCCTGCGGTTTTTTGAGCGCAATGTTTATGGCTCCTCCGATGGCATCGGGAGCGGGTGAGGGAAGCATCCCGGCCGAAAACAACTCTATCTTTTTTATATCCTCGCTCGTAAACGGTATATCCGAATTATAATATTCTGCCTGGGGCTCGTTGATGCGCTGGCCGTCAAGGAGCATTGCTACCCCGCGGGTGGTCGAACCCCGCAGGGAAAAACGCATCTGGGTTGCGCCGTTCGCCGAGCGGTCTTCCAGGTCTACGGGCAGGAGACCCACGGCCTTTAAAGGAGAAGCAAAAGCAGAATATTGCGGGTCGCGATATTTGAGGGAGTAGGCGCCCGGGCCGGAGATATTATGCTGCACCACGATAATCGGCTCCAGCTCCAAGGCGCCGTTATCTTCGGCAGCGGCAGCACCGCAGCAAATTAAAAATATAACCCCAAAACAAAAGCCGAACCTCGCCAGCATGGCACCATTATAAAAAGGCCCGGCCGATATGTCAACCGATAATCTTTTTTTAGTTTACAATACTGAAATCTACCTGCAGTGCAGCACATCCCCGGCAGTAATCTTTTCCGTTACGCCGGAGTCCCTCCTCACCAGCAGGCTGCCGTCTTTGTCAATGTCCGCTGCCTGGCCTTCGACCTGCCTGTGGTGCGAGATGACCTTTACCCTTTTACCGAGGGTTAAATTATAAACGCGCCATTTCTGGATAATCGGCGCGCCGCCTTTCGCCTCCAGGAGGAGGTAATTATTTTCCAGGCGGCGCAGTGTCTCCTGTAATAATCCGACACGGTTGGTGTCCTTCTTAAGATGTTCCTTCAGGGAGGTGGCCTGGGCGAGCAGGGTATCCTTTTCGTTATTGACGTTTAAGCCGATGCCGATTACCACAAAACGTATCTCGTCCGTTTCGGCATTCAACTCCGTAAGTATCCCCCCGACCTTCTTATTACCCAGGAATATGTCATTCGGCCATTTGATGCTGCATTTTAACCCCGTTATTTCTTTTACCGCTTCGCAGATACTCACCGCGCTTAAAAGCGTCAGCAAGGGCGTATCGCTCAGCATAAACTTCGGCCGTAAAAGCAAGGAGAGATATATGCCTTTACGTTTGGGGGAATGCCAGTGGCGGCTGAGCCTTCCCCTGCCCCTGGTCTGGGCCTCGGCTAAAACCAGGCTCCCCTGCGGCGCATTATCGAGGCCTAGTTTTACCGCAATATCCATGGTGGAAGAGACGCTCTCAAAGTAATAAATCTTCCTGCCGATAAACCTGGTGTGCAGGCCATGCGCTACCTCGAAAGGCAATAGCCTGTCCGGCAGCCCCCGAAGTTGATAGCCTAAATGCGGCACTGCCACGATATCATAATCCAGGTCGCGCAGGTTCTCGATGTGCTTCCAGAGCGCCTGACGGCTGACTTTAAGATGGCGGCTCAAGTCTTCGCCGGAGGCATAGCCGCTTTTCTTTTTCAAGAACTCGATGATTTTTTCTTCAATCATGATTTAGGAGGATTCATGCTGCCGCTGCGAAAACCCTCAAGGTCAAGGGTGACGTAGCGGTAACCTAAATCCCTGAATTTTCTTACCACTGCCTCGCGTTTACCGATAAGACGGGAGAGTTCATTACGGGGCACCTCAATACGGCAGAGGTTATGATAGTGCCTTACCCGCACCTGGCTGAATTTTAAAGCGCGCAAAAACGCTTCTGCCCTATGGATGCGTTTTAATACCGCCGAGGTAATCTTCATCCCGTAAGGGACGCGCGAAGCCAGGCACGCCAGGCTGGGTTTATCCCAGGTTGCGAGGTTCAGTTTTCTGCTTAAGCGGCGTATATCATCCTTGTTGAGACCCGCTTCCTGTAAAGGAGAACGGATATTAAATTCTTTTTTTGCCTTATCCCCGGGCCGAAAATCCTTTTTATCCGAAATGTTGCTGGCATCGGCTACGAACCTTATTTTATTTTTGCGGGCAATCTCCTTTAAGCGCTTGAATAACTCCTTCTTGCAAAAATAACAGCGCTTAAGGGGATTGCGGCAAAAGGCAGGGTTGGCGAGCTCGCTCGTTCTTACAATCTTATGCCGCGCCCCCAGCGCTTTAGCCATCCGGCGGGCAAAAGCGAGTTCTTCTGCCGGATAGGTAGGGGAATCCGCAGTCACCGCCAGAACTTTGCTGCCCAGGATATCAACTGCTAGCGCGAGAAGAAAGGTGCTGTCAACCCCTCCGGAATAAGCCACCAGGAGCGATTCCGTCTCCCGGAGAATACGCCGCAGTTTTTCTAGTTTATCCATCAGGATTTTAAGGAAATCTCGGGGAATTAAAAGTGCACTTCCATTGCCTTGGTAGGACAGACCTTTACGCAGAGTTCGCAGGCAATGCATTTATTATCATAGAAGTTCACTTTACGCGTAATGGGGTCAACCTCCAGCGCGCCCACCGGACAGATCGGCACGCATACCCCGCAATCAGTGCACTTTATCTCGTTGCGGATGATATCCTCGCTTAAAGGCTGGGTCTTCACCCCGCAGGACTTCAGGTATTCCATACTCTTATTAAAATTGCTGTCCTCGCCGCTGAGTTCCAGGACCATCAACCCCTCCTCCTGCGGCGTAACGTAGGCCTTGAGGATATTAAAACGAAGGTCGAAGTCCTTCACCAGTTTATAGATAATGGGTTGGTCGACCATGCGGTGCGGAAAATGCAAAACTATCCTTTTCGTAATCATCTTTCTGCCAACCTCCCTAAAAAATCTATAAAGCCAGCGGCCTCTCCTTCAAGGGCCGGAAGGCATAACCCGATTCTGCCTGGGGCAAGGGGGCATACGGTTCGCTTAAAACAAAATCCCCCTTCTTAATCCAGGATTTTAACTCCTCGGCAATCTGGCGCGCCTTGGAATAACTGGAAAGGTTGCCGGTTGGGATTTCTTTACCCTCCAGGACAATCTTGCCACTTTTAAGCTGGGCATAATTTACTTCGCCTAAACTGCGCGCCACCATATTGGGGTAATCGTTGCCGTAATCAACCACCTGGGTATAGATATCTTTGTCTTTGGCTGCGGCGTATCGGGCTATTTCTTCGTTTAAAATGGGGATGGGCACCCCGATACCCACGGTCAGGGTAACCCCGTATCCTAACATGCTGGTGCCGACCAGCCATTCGGGTTTCATCTGCTTTAAATCTCCGATAACTGCCAGCGTTCCGGCAGGGGCAGAAGGAACACCGTTAGGCCGGCGCTTGACCCCGGGATTATGCTGGGTGCCGTGCCAGGCCACATAGCCTATGCCACCGCCCAGGAATATCCGCGTTCCCACGCCGATGGTCTTATAGTAAGGGTCCTTCAATAAAGGAGACAATTGCCCCGCCGAGCAGTAATTGGCATTGCCCAGCTTAGGCTTTAAAACACCCATATAGGTATAGATTATCTTATCGGATAAATTCACCGCCACGTTATAATTCTGGTAAGCGTTACGGATATTAAAGAGGATCGCCTCATTAAGGTCTTTGATATTAATGTAGGTCTCGAGCTTCTTACGCGGATAACAATCGGTGCCGTAAGCGGCAGCCTCTAAGCGGATATCCTTACCGGCAATCAGCTCCTGGATGACATGGCCTCCGCCGTACTTGAATTCCCCCGGAAATACTTTATTGCGGGGGTCGTCATCGGGTATGGCGCTGACGCCGAGATAGACATCCACTGCCGCAAAACCGCAATAGACCGGCACATCGTTAAGTTTACAACTGCCGCCGCCGAGCTTGATCCTGGGCCTGGAGTGGCCGATATTGAAGTAGGCCCCGCTGGAGCACATCGGGCCGAAAGTGCCGGTGGTGACGACATCCACCTCCTGGGCCGCCTTCTTCACGCCCTTCTTTTCGACCAGCTCGATAATCTCCTCGGCAGTAACCACTACTACCTGGCCTTTTTTAATTTTTTCGTTGATTTCCCTGATCGTCCTCATATCTTAATACCACCTCCGTCTATACCGCAATGACCTCCTTGACCTCGGGTAAGGCATCCTTAAGCATACGTTCAATACCCATCTTCAGGGTCATCTGGCTCATCGGACAGCAGCCGCAACTGCCGGTAAGTTTTACCTTCACCACGCCATCGTCGCTTACATCTATCAATTCAACGTTGCCGCCGTCCGCCGCCAGCATCGGCCGGATCTTCGCCAATACCTCTTCTACCTTCTCTTTCATGACCGTCTCCTTTAATAAACACCAATATTATAACAACCCCGCGCAGAAAAAACAATAACTATGCCTTATCGGCGGCAGCCAAACGCTGCTGCAGGAACTGCCGGAACTCCGGGGGAAACTCCACCTTCGCGGTGCCGGCGCTGCATTTGGCTATACCCTGAATCAGTTCCGGCATCTTGCGGTAGGGGACAGTGATTAACAGTTTGTCCTTATCAACATTGCAGAGTTTCCTGGCGGTATAGTCATAGAAAGAAAGATTAACCTCGCCGCTGGCTAAAGGATAAATGACGCTCATCCTGCAGGTCGGGCCCCCGATTTTAATCCCGGGCATCTTCCCGTCGCAAAATATGCCCAGGGTAAGTATCCTGCAGGCGGCCTCGGCATCGCAGATAAATATTACCAGGTCCGGCTGCGCCTCGGCCTTTTCCAAAGGCGCCAGGACAAAGCGCTTTGCGGAATTATCCGGCACCTCGCCCATCTGAGAGATAAGGTTATCCAGGGCTTCGTAAGAACAGAAAAGCTTCTCCCCCTCCACTACAAATTTTTTCACCATTGCGGAAATTTTGGGGTCTTTAATATTATGGAAGCCCAAATGCCAGCTGGCGCCGAAACAGGCATTATTGGTTTTATTCAGTTCAATGACCTCACCCCTGCCTGCCTCTAAAATCGCCCGGCAGATACGCACCTTTTTCGTTCCCGGCTGAAGCGGGCCGCCGGTCAGGCAACTCAATGCCACCGGGCTATACTCCAGTTTCAAAAGCTCCTTCAAGATAGCGGAATATTCCCGCCATATCTTCTTATCTTCTGCCATCGTCCATCCTATTTTAACAAGTCGGTGCTTAAATACCTTTCGAAGGTATCGGGGAGTATCGTTACGATAAGTCTTCCCTTATTCTCCCGGCGCCTTGCTACTTCGATTGCGGCAAAAGCAGCGGCTCCCGAAGAAATCCCCGCCAGTATCCCCTCTTCCCGCACCAGCCTCCGCGCTGTTTCCATTGCCGCCTCATTGGAAACGGTAATTATCTCATCAATGATTTTGGCATTTAAAACTCGGGGGATAAACCCTGCCCCTATCCCCTGGATTTTATGCACGCCGGCCCTGCCGCCGGACAATACCGCGGAATCCTGCGGCTCCACCGCAACTGCCTTCAGTCTCGGCTTCTTTTTCTTCAGGGCTTCGGCAATTCCGGTAATGGTGCCGCCCGTGCCCACCCCCGCAACCACAATATCTACTTTACCGGCGGTATCCTTCCAGATTTCCTGGGCGGTGGTGCGCCGGTGAACCCCGGGATTTGCCGGATTATTAAACTGCTGCGGCATAAAATAGCGCTTATCTTTCCTGGCCAGTTCCTCGGCTTTCCTGACCGCGCCCTTCATCCCCTCTCTTCCGGGAGTAAGTATAATCTCCGCCCCCAATGCCGAAAGCAACTGGCGGCGCTCCAGGCTCATGGTTTCCGGCATGGTCAAAACCAGCTTATATCCTTTTACCGCGCAGACCAGGCCTAAGGCAATACCGGTATTGCCGGAAGTCGGCTCGATAATAACGGTATCCTTTGTAATTTTGCCGCGTTTGCGGGCCTCCTCAATCATACTCAACCCAATCCTGTCTTTTACCGAAGAGGCGGGATTAAAGAACTCCAGCTTTGCTGCCACCTCGGCCGCGCAGTCTCTGGTGAGTTTATTCAGACGCACCAGCGGGGTATTGCCTATCAGTTCGGTAACATCCCTAGCTATTTTCATGCTCTTTTCTCTCGATTTAAATCTGGTAAACGAATGCCGAACCCAGGCCCTTGATTCTTTTCAGGAGGTCTTCAAAGGTAATGTTGTCGATAATCGCGGCGGTGGATTGAGCCACCCTCGCCCAGACCTCCCTGAAGGCACACCTGGTTATATCGCGGCACCCCTTATAATTTTTATCTACGCAGTTAATGGGTTCGACGGGGCCGTCAATAAACCTGATGACCTCTCCTAACTTTATCCGGGAAGGCGGCCGGGCTAAAAGATATCCTCCGATATTACCGCGGCGGCTCTGGACAAATCCCCCTTTTTTCAAATCCAGCAGTATCTGCTCGAGGAATTTAATCGGGATATCGGCGCGCTTCGCCAGCTCGGATATGGTCACCGGCTTATCGCCGTAATGCCAGGCCAGGTCAAGTATCGTCTTTAGGGCGTAATCCCCCTTATAAGTAATGCGCATCGCCTTTTACACTATAATCTCTATTAGATTAGTAGAGTATACCCTAAAAACGGCGTTTGTCAAGTCTATTTTTATAAAATTTTTAGGGATTTTTTTAGGGAGCTCCGGCGCGGTTGTAAGGCAGGAAACCCCGCCGCAGTCAGGGCGTTATTGAAATTTATGCTGCATCAGGTATTTAAAGGCGGAGAGCGCTGCCTTGGCGCCTTCTCCCGCAGCAATGATTATCTGTTTCTCCGTCACATCCGTAACGTCCCCGGCGGCAAAAATACCCGGGACGCTGGTTTCATTGCGGGAACTCACTTTAATTTCGCCCATCTCGTTTCGCTCAATGCCCAGGGCAAAGCGGGAGTTGGGAATAAGCCCGGCCTCCACAAACACCCCTTCCACTTCCAGGGTTTCCTCCCTGCCGTTCCTTTTTATCCGGATGGACTTGACCATTTTATCGCCCAGGATAGCGCTCACCCGGGCATTATTTAAAATCTCCGCATTTGCGGCAGCACGAACCTTATCCTGCATCACCTCATCGCCACTTAGCGCAGCGGTATTATTGATGAGGTAAACCTGACGGGCGATGCGCATCAATTGTACCGCGGCATCCAGGGCAGAATTGCCTCCTCCGATTACCGCTACCTTCTTTCCGGAAAAGAGCGGGCCGTCGCAGGTAACGCAGTAGGTCAGCCCGCGGTTTTTAAATTCTTTTTCTCCGGGCACGCCCAGCTCGCGCGAGCACTTGCCGGAGGCGATAATCGCCGACCGCGCTTCATAAAGGCCTTTGGCGGTCTTGACTAAAACCTTATCGCCCCGTTTGGTAATCTCTAAGGCCTCTTCGCCTTCTTTGAGTTCGATTTCAAATTTACGCAGGTGCTCCTCAAATTTAGCCGCCAGTTCCGGGCCGCTGATAAATTGATAACCGGTGTAGTTTGTCACCTCGCCGCTGTAGGCCGTCTGGCCGCCGATGTCGCGCGTAACCACCAAAAGGTTCAGTCTTTTGCGCGCCGCATAGACTGCGGCGGTAATGCCCGCAGGCCCGGCGCCGATAATAATAAGGTCGTGCATGCTATAAACCGAGGGCCTCTTTGATTTTCTCCCTGTCAAAACCCACGATAATGTCGCCGCCGATATCCAGGACCGGAACGCCCATCTGCCCGCTCTTGGCAACCATTTCCTCTACTGCCTGCTGATTGGCGGAAACGTCAATATCTTCGAAGGCGATATTATTGTCTTTAAGATACTGCTTGGCGCGGATGCAGAAGGGGCAGGTTGGCGTACTGTAGATTCTTACTTTCTTATCCATACGGCTTTCCTTTTTAACGGTTCTTCAGTTTCAGGAGAAGGCGCAGGTGCTCCTGCTCCTGCTGAATAAGTTCATCTATGATTTTATGGTCGTATTGCGCAACCGCCTTTTTTATCCCCTCGTAAAAAACGATGGAGTCTTTTTCAAAACCGATGCCCAGCTCAAAGGCTTCCTTCTCGGATTTTACCTTTGCGGCGGCCTGGCGGCCGGTATCCTTGCGGGTGAAAACCGTCTCGGAAGCCAATGCCCGCATATAGGCGGCGTATTCGTCGGCGTAAGGCCCGGCGACATCGCTTGCGCCGGCTTTATCGAGCATCCCCTGAAATACCGCGATATGTTTCTCCTCCTCCTGTGCCAATCTCAGGAATACGGCGCGGCTCTCCTCATTTTTGGAGGCTGCGGCTAGGGTAGAGTAAAAATCGCGGCCGTTTTTTTCAATCTGAATCCCCAATTCTACTACTTCGCTGCCGGAAAATATATTGCCCATTGCTATATGCCCCCTTCTTTTAAGTGGTGCGGCGTAAGGTCCACGATATCTTCAACCTCGATGACAACCATATGGGTCGGTTTAGGCAATAAGGCCTCGGGATGCCGCGACTGACCCTGCTCCTGGCGGATATTGCGTATCAGCCGCTGGGTAATCCGGGAGGCAATCCTCCTCTCCCAGGCCTTTAAAATAGCGCTGGTAAGTTTTTCTGCCGGGATAATCTTCGCCTTGCCTTTCAGGCAATACCCCTTGAAGCGGTGCTCGTCAAAAGCAGTGATATTGACCTTCGGGTTCCTGCGGATGTTTTGGTAAGTCGCGGCGCGATAAAGGTCCAGGACATAAATCGCGCTGCCGGGGCCTATCTTTACGATGCCCTTACAGGAGCAGTGCGGCCTCCCCTTTTTATCGATGCTGGAGACAACAACACAACCCTGCTCCTCCAGGAACCGCCTTACCTCGCCGGGAATCCTTTTCATATCTTCTCAAACATATCCTTACCCACACCGCACTCCGGGCAGACCCAGCCAGCCGGTAAATCCTCGAATGCCGTGCCGGGATTAATTCCGGCAGAGGTATCGCCCACCGCGGGGTCATAGATGTAACCGCAGACGGTACAACGGTACTTTGCCATTTTCTACCCCCGTTTCTTAAAAAGACGGGCTGCGGCAGCACCCTGCCGCGCCTTGCTTAAACTACTTCGGCTACTTCTTCTTTTTCTTTGCTTTCTTTTTCGGCTTTCTCGGACCGCAGACTCCGCAACTCATACCCACACCTCCTCTTTTAGTTTAAGATGCCACGATGGATTTAGCGAATGCCTCGCCAAACTCATAACACTTCTTTAACTCCGCTTCATCCGGCACGTATTTAATGCCTAAACCCGGCTGCGCAATAGCGACCCCCGATTTATCAAGCACCTCTTCGATATCCCTGACCGCCCCGCCTGCCCAGCCGAAAGAGCCGAATACCGCGGCTATCCTGTTTTGCGGCTTGAGCCCCTTAAAGAACTCCAGGAATCCGGCAATCGCAGGCAGCATCCCGTTGTCATGGGTGGAAGACCCGATAAGATAACCGCGGGCATCAAGCATCTCCCTGATTATCTCGCTGCGCTCGGATTGATTGACATCGAATAATTTTAACTCTACCCCGCTGGCGATAATCCCCTCGGCAATACTATTGGCCATCTTAGCGGTCGCGCCCCACATCGTTTCATAGACTATTACTGCCTTGGGCCGGGTTTCGTTTTTAGCCCAAGAGACGTAGGCATTAACTATCCTGGAAGGGTCAGCGCGCCAGATAACGCCGTGGCTGGGCGCAATCATCTTAATGGGTATGTTCATCTTCTGAACTTCTTCTATTTTCTTCAGGATTACACTGCTCAAAGGCAGGAGGATATTGGCGTAATATCTGGCCGCTTCTTCCATTAGTTCGGCCTGATTTACTTCATCATCAAACCTTTTTGAAGTGGCGTAATGCTGGCCGAAGGCATCGTTGGGCAGAAGCAGTTCCTCATCGGGGCAATAGGTGAACATGCTGTCCGGCCAGTGAATCATCGGCGCCTCAATAAAGGTAAGCGTCCTTTTACCGAGTTTAATTTTGTCCCCGGTCTTTACGACCTGAAAGTCCCAATTGCCGTAATAGTGCTTCCATAAACCTTCTTTGCATTTAGCGGTACCGATTACCTTGGCTTTGGGGCACAGCCGCAGGATGTCCGGGAGCGCTCCGGAGTGGTCGGTTTCAACGTGGTTGGCGATGATATAATCTATTTTCGCCGGGTCAATAATCTCTTTGATTTTAGCAATCATCTGGGCGGCGAAGGGGCCGTAAACCGCATCCACGAGTGCGACCTTCTCGTCCCGGATGAGATAAGAATTATAGGTCGTCCCCCTTCTGATATCATAGGTATGGCCGTGGAAGTGCCTGACATTCCAGTCCAACGCCCCTACCCAGTAGATGTCTTTTTTTATTTCTACTGCCATCGTCTGCCTCCTTTTACTGCACGCTGATTTCTTTAAAACTATCCCAGAGCCCGTGGATGTTGCAGTAAGATGTTGCGATAATGGTTCCCGGCTTATCGGTTTTAAAATTAAGCAACACCGCCGGTGCAGTATAAACCGTGCTGGTATTCGGGCCCTGGACAGAGGCCCCGTGGGCGCTGAACTCGCAGCGCGCAATCTGATAAGGAAACTTTTCTCCCTGCGGCAGGAAATAAACCTCTATCCAGCTGATATGGTGTTCGCTGGTGTTGGGGTGAGGAATCTCTTTCCCCACCGTAACGCTGATTTTAACGGCTTCTGTCTTTTTTACCTTATCCGCGGCCTCGATAACCGGGACATGTTTTTCGCTTTTAAAATCCGCGCTCTGATACAAATCCTTAATTGTCGCCATATCCCTCGCCTCCTTCGCTTAATAACCGATGAAACTCTCGCTTTTTATTCTTTCCCTGTCGCAGCCTGCCTCCAGGCATAACTGCTGCATTGCTTCGACCATCGCAGGGGGACCGAAGATAAAAACAACCCTCTCCCTGATATCGCTAAGCTGCGCCGTCACTAAATCTTTATCAATGCGGCCGTAAAGGCAGCGGCTGTCGCGCGGCGGGCAATCGGTAACCGTATAAACAACCCTGATATTCGCGCTGCCTGACTGCCAGGAATCCAGCTCCTTTTTAAATGCAATCTCCTCTTCGGTGCGGTTGGAGTAAATGAGGCCAGTGTCGGTAGCTATCTTTCGGACGGCGATATATTCGATAATCGAGATTACCGGGGTAATGCCGATACCTCCGATTAAAAAGGCTATTTTTTTATACTCCTCCCTGAATACGCAGTTGCCCAGGGGCGCCTCGATAAGTACCTCATCGCCGGACTTGAGCCCTTTTAACCTCCGGGAAAAATTGCTCTCACTGAGCCGTTTAGTGACTTCGATATATTCCCTCCCCGGGGCCGAAGAAAAAGAAAGATATTTATTCAAATCCTTGTCAGCGCGGTTAGCGGGGTCAAAAATCAAACGCAGGAACTGGCCGGGCTTAAAATCAACGGCCCCTTGCGGGACAAACCTGAAACTTTGCACGGTTGCCGTCCTCTTGATATTGCCGCTAAACCTTGCTTTTAATTCTGCCATAATTTTATTTTTAAAAACTACCCTTGAAGGTTTTTTCTTCCAGGGAATCAATCTCTTTCTTCAAGAGCGCCGGCAACCCCAGCACTTCGGCATCCATAAAACCGCGCACGATTACCGACTGCGCCTCATTGGCGCTTAAGCCGCGCGAACACAGATACTCAATCTCATCTTTGTTAATCTTGCCGATCGCCGCTTCATGGGAAAGGTCAACGTCGCGGAAATCCGACTCCATTTCCGGGATGGCATGAATCGTGCCTTTCTCGGATAAAATCAAACCGCGGCACTCAAGGTGGCCTTTTACGTCTCTGTTTTCGGCTTTAAGATGGCCGCGCGCTACTACCTTGCCCCCGAGACTGACCGCGCGCGAAAGAATCTCTGCCTGGGTTTGTGAACCGCGCAGGATTACCCGCGAACCGATATCTTCCAAGCCGCCCGGATAGGATAGAATCAAAGAATTGAAACTTGCGCGGCTGGAATCCCCGGAAAGCACTGCCGCAGGGTACATCACGATCTCTCTTACGGGCCTCAGGCAGACATAATTTGAGATGAAGGTCGCCCCTTCCCCGACGTCGGCAATGCTCATAGGCTTGACCGTAATATCCTCACGCCAGGAATGAATCATAGTAAAATTAAGGTAGGCGCCTTTCTGGAGGAAGAATTCCGAAATCCCCATATGAAAACCTTCTTTGGCGGTTTCAGAGGCGGAGCAACCGGTAATAAGGTAGGCCTTGGCCCCTTCTTCCACGATAATAATGTTGTGCACCTTCTGCTGGAAACCCCGGGCCTTTAAGAGCAGGCACGCCTGAATGGGCAATTCTACGGTCTTTCCTTTTTTAATCCTGACAAAATAACCGCCGCGGGTATCCTCGGGAAACTGGCGGTTGAGGAGCCGGAAGTTCCTGCCGAAATAATCCTTTACCTCGGGATACCTCCGCATCGCCTCGTCGGTATCGCAGATATCCACCGCATCGGATAAACTGCGGAAGAAATTGATGCTATAGTCCTGCTGCAGGAAACTTGCGGAGCGCGTTTTCTCCGAAAGGTCCATCCCCGAGGAAGAAACGGTATCCTGGTCCTGCGCAGCTACTTTGGCATTAAGGCTCTTTTCGTTCATGGCACTCCCTGCAATTCTCATAACCTACTTCACGGATATTCTTAAACATCTCCTTGGGGCTGCCCACGCACCAGAATTTCCCTTTAATCATCATACAGCCTGCCTTGGCCTTCACGTAGTCAAGGATGTATCCGGTATGGGTAATGATAAGCGCGGATTTATCTTTTTGTCTGAGAAACTCATCAATGGCCTTGCCCATAATCGAGATGTTCTCCAGGTCCACCCCTGACTCCGGTTCATCCAAAAGCAGGAAATCCGGGTTCTGCAGGAGGATCTGGAATAACTCCGAACGTTTCATCTCTCCACCGGAAAAACCGAAGTTGACGTCCCGGTGCAATAATTCCTTCAGGGAAAGCCTCTCGGCGGTATCGCTAATCTTATTCTGCTCCTTAGAAAGGAAATGCGCCATCTGCGAAAGCCTCACCCCGCGGATCTTGGGAGGATGCTGGTGCATTATCCCGATGCCGAGTTTTACCCTTTTTTCAATCGGCAGGTTATCAATCCTTTGGTCCTTAAAAATCACCTCTCCGCTCTTAATGTTGTAACCGGCAAATCCCATAATGGTCTTGATAAGGGTGCTCTTGCCGCTGCCGTTAGGCCCGAAGAGCACTGCCGGCTCGCCCTTTTTAATATCGAGGTTGATATCCCAGAGTATGGTTTTGCCGCCTACCTCAACCGTAAGATTTTTGACCTGAAGCATGCTATAACCTTTCTTTTAAGCCCCCTTGAAGCGAATAATAATTATACAACAATTCCAGCCCTGCCCCTATATTTATTTTAAGATTACCCGGGCTAAATCCTCCCGCCGAGACACTCCCGGCCGGACCTACACCAATCCGCGCAGGAAGGCAGTTTCTGCCGGTAAATGATTTGCCCGCATTTCGGGCAGTTTCTTCTTATTTCATCGGAGAAAATTTCCACTTTATAGCCGCAGCAGGGGCATCTTAAAAATTCGGCCCTGATTTCCCTTCCGTCCTGTCCCGGGCATCTGTTTATCATCTCAAGCGTCTCTCCTTTAATGCCTGCCCTCTAAGAGGCAACCGATATTAATCGCGCTTAACTCTTTTACGAGGTGTTTTTCAATCCTGTCGATACG
Source organism: uncultured Planctomycetales bacterium (assembly GCA_964456925.1). Taxonomy (GTDB): domain Bacteria; phylum Omnitrophota; class Gorgyraeia; order Gygaellales; family Profunditerraquicolaceae; genus JBAZKK01. Next base: position 10,072 of record CAYWCX010000010.1, on the reverse strand, counting down.
CTGTTTCAAGCCGCATTTGGCGGTATTGGGGCAGAGTTCTTTTTTAAAAAAACACTCATTTAATCGAAACGGCCCCTGGAAGATGTTTATCAGGCGCATCAGGGTAATCTTGCGCGCCGGCACCGCCAGCAGAAACCCTCCGCCCTGGCCTTTATAGGACTTAAGCAGCCTGGCTTTATTGAGCTTCTGCAGGATCTTTCTCAAAAACGGCCGCGGGATCTTTAATGCCCGCGCGAGTTCGCCTGCCGCCGTGATATCCTGCCCGGCGCAGGCAACGTGGGCAATCGCCCTAATGGCGTAATCGGTATCGCGGGTAATCAATTTCATTTTTTCTCCCTGATAATTTAAGTTGTTATGATGACTGGGGCAGTTTAAAGTCATGCCCAGGACAATCTACTGCAACCCTCCTTGCAGTGTGCGACTGGGCGCAGCATGTATTTGACGGTAATATCCATACTTCCTCCTTTCGGAAGAAATGATACCATATTTGTATCATTTGTCAAGAAAAATTTTTAATTATTTTTTACCTGATAAAATTGTTGATAAGATATCCTAAGAGGAGCGCCTGGGGGACGCTCGCAAGCGGCATCCACAACGCTACCCTCCTGCCGACATTCGCCCATAAAAGCCCGATCTCGGTATAATCCGTAACCACCCCGGCCATAAGAAAAACAAAACCGTTCCCCAGCGCGCCGGTCTGGCGGTAGATTTCAAAGGCAAGCGGCGAAGAACCTTCGGAGCAAACCTCGATTACGGTAGCCAGGGCCAAGGTTACTATTAAACCCAAAAGGGTCGGGCCCATAAAGCGGTGGAAAAAATGCACCGGGATATAAGCCCCGCTTAAGCTGGCGATTAAAACCCCCAGGATTATCCACCACAAGACCATATCGGCAAGGGCTGCTCCTCCCCGCATTACCCCCCTGGCATCATTAATTAAGGTAAGGGCGCTGAACTTATAATTACGGGCGCGTATCCCGATATCGCGGGTAATAGAAAAGTCCTCTGCTACCGCGAGGCTGTTTTTATTTTTTTCAATCAGGCCCTTTTTATCCAGGAACATAAAGATAAAACCGGTGTTGATTGCCACCAGGATAGCGCAGAAGATGATAAGTAAACCCTTGAGGCCGAACAAACTTACCAGCATAATGCTTACCGCAAAGTTTGCCCAGGGGCTGGCGAGCAAAAAGCTTACCACCGCCGGGTTAGACGCCCCTTTCTTGTGTAACTGGATACTTAAAGCCAGGATGCCGTGGCTGCAGGCGCTCATCAGGAACCCCAGGAATACCGCGTTGAAAATGGTAGCGGGCCTTTTACGCGCCAGGATTTTGGAGACGTATTCCTGCGGCACATAATAATCAATTGCCCCTCCCAGGACTAAACCCAGGAGCACCGCCCACCAGATTGCCTTAAAGTACATCAGGAATATCCGGCGAAAAGGCCCGAGGAACGGGACAAAAAGGGAGGCGGCGATGAGGATAAAAGAAATAATGACCACCAGCGCTAATTTATTCTTCCAGAAAAGACGCGCTGCCTGCGGCTGACAGGCCAGGCACTCCCCTGTTAACCCCTGCTGCTTGATGAATTTGTCCCGGCAATGCGTGCTGCAGAAAAAATAATCCTTGCCTGCGCTGGTTATTTTCAAGGCAGACTTTACGTCCACTTCCATCCCGCATACGGGGTCTTTAGCCGTGGGCATCTTTAAATAACCTCTGGTATTTTTGGATTTCGGTTTTTACGTCTTTTTTGCTTACCACCGCGGATATGGCGCATAAACCGTCGGCTCCGGCGCGGATAATATCTTTGGCATTGGAAAGGTTGACTCCGCCTAAAGCCACCACCGGAATATCAAGGCGCCTTTTTATTTCCCTTATCAATTTAATGCCTACTGCCTTTATCGCATCGGATTTGGTGTGGGTTGGAAAGACCGGAGCAACCCCGATATAATCCGCGCCCCATCGCCGGGCCTGCCGTGCCTCCTTCAAATTGTGCACCGTAAGGCCGATAATTTTTTTCCTGCCCAATATTTTCCGGGCTATCCGGCAAGGGATATCCTTCTGTCCGAGGTGCACCCCGTCGGCGCCGACTGCCAGGGCAATATCTATCCGGTCATTAACCAAGAGTGTCCTGTCCCTGCAAAGGTTGCGTAATTTCAAGGCCTCCTCATACATCCGGCGGGCTGCAGCGTTCTTATTGCGGTATTGAATTATTTTCACCCCTGCTGCCAGGGCATTTTTGACATCGCTTATATTGCCGCGCCGGCTAAGCCCGGCATCGGTGATAAAATAATAACCTATCATTTTATCTTCAATAAATCCTTTAATACTATTTTCCTTGCACCCTTCCTGATTATTTCTTTAAGCGCCTTTTCCGAATCCCCGGGCTTCAAATTCACCCCCTGCACGGCATCGCCAAGCACTTTTACCTTGAGGCCGTTTTTTAAGGCGCCCAGGGTCGAATATTTAATGCAGTAGTCCGTAGCTAACCCTCCGATATAAATCTCCTCGATACCCAGAGTCCTGAGTATCTTCAATAAACCCCTGCCGCTGGTATCCTCGGCATGGAAGGCGGAATAACTGTCCTGCCGGGGATCCATACCTTTATACAGCATAATTGCCCCTTTCGGTAATTTCAAGGCGGGGTGGAATGCCGCGCCGGGAGTGTTCTGGATACAATGCGCCGGCCAGATCCCGCCGAAATCCTTGAAATGCCCGGTCTTCACTGGATGCCAGTCGCGGGTGACCAGGATGGGTAATTTCTTTTTGGCGAAAATCCTGATGTATCTATTTATGGCAGGGATAATCTTATCGCCTCCGGGTATACCCAGGGCTCCGCCCGGACAAAAATCGTTCTGGACATCCACCACCAAAAGTGCCTTTTTAAAACGCATCTTATTACCGGCCTCCTAAACAAATGCGACATCCAGGATCATCATCACCACAAACCCTACGATTGTGCCCATCGTGGCTAATGCGGCGTTCCCTCCGCGCTGGGATTCGGGTATAATTTCTTCCACGATAATAAAAAACATCGCGCCTGCGGCAAAAGCCAGGGTGTACGGCAAAATAGACTGCGCCAAAAATACGACTAATGCTCCGACAACAGCGGCAACAGGTTCAACGATACCCGACAACTGGCCGTACCAGAAACTTTTTAATCGCGACAACCTTTCTCGCCGTAACGGTACCGCAACCGCCAGGCCTTCGGGAATATCCTGAATACCTATACCTATTGCCAGGGCTACCGCCGACTGTAAGGTAGCGGCGGAAGGGACCACCGCGATTGCCCCAAAAGCAATCCCTATCGCCAATCCTTCGGGGATATTGTGTAATATCATCGCCAGGATCAGCAGGGTGGGCCTGTGCCAGCGGGTCTTAATGCCCTCTGCCTTTTCTATCGGGACCCCTAACTGGAGGTGAGGAAGTATCTTATCGAGGCCCCGCAAAAAAACTCCGCCTACTAAAAAACCCACTGCCACCGGAACCCAGGGCAAGGAATGCCCTGCCGCGGCTATTTTAAAAGCGGGTGCCAGCATCGACCAGTAAACTGCCGCAGACATCACCCCGGCGGTAAAACCCAGCATGACATCCAGGATCCTGCGCTCTACGTCTTTGGTCAAAAATATCGCCGCCGCCCCGAATGCCGTCATCCCCCAAGTAAAGAGCCCGGCAATAAAAGCCAGTATTACGGGATGTATCCCTTGTAAGAGGTTTTCCATTTATAACTCCTTATTGAATATCCCCGCTATCTGCGTATCGCAAAAAACACATTTATTTTGCTTTATATTATACTCAAAAATATTAAAAGTTTCTCTTTTAATTAACAGTTTTTTACAATTCGGGCAAAGGGTATCACTGCCCCAGCCGTAGACATTGCCTACATAGACGAAGTTCAATCCTGCCTGAAGGCCGGTCTCCCGGGCTTGTTTCAGGGTAGTTTCCGGGGTAGGTTCGGTCCGGGTAAATTTATAATCCGGATAGAAACGCGAGATGTGCCAGGGGATATTTTTATCCACGCCGGCGATAAACCCTGCGATACCTTTAAGTTCCTCTGCCGAATCATTCTCCTGCGGCACCACCAGGGTAGTAACTTCCACCCAGATGCCCAGCTCTTTCATGGCGCGGATAGAATCTAAAACCGGTTTGAGGCTTCCGCCGCAGACCTTGCGGTAAGATTCCTCGCGGAAAAACTTAAGGTCCACATTTACAGCGTCAAGATATGGCCGGATCATCTCCAAGGCCTCTATCGTCATATAGCCATTAGTAACAAAAATATTGTAAAGCCCTTTGGCCTTAGCCAATCTTGCGGTATCCAGGGCGTATTCGAAAAATATGGTGGGCTCGGTATAGGTATAAGAAATACTCTGGCAGTTATTTTTAATCGCCTCGGCAACAGTCTCCTCCGGCGCGACCTCTTCCGAGCCGAAATCAGAGCCTTCCTTTAAAGAGCTTTGGGATATCTCCCAGTTCTGGCAGAAACCGCAGCGGAAATTACAGCCGATCGTGGCAATAGAAAAACTCAAAGAGCCGGGGAGGAAGTGATAGAGCGGTTTTTTTTCAATCGGGTCAACGTGCACCGCAATTAAATCCCCGTAAACCCGGGTGTATAAAATGCCGCCGATGTTCTGCCTCACCCCGCAAAGCCCGAACTTATGCTCGCTAATTTTACAGCGGTGGCTACAGAGGTTACAGCGTACTGCCTGATCCGCTAACTTTTCGTAAAGCAGGGCCTCTTTATCCATGTTATATCCGGTAGTCTGCGAGCCTGTCCTTGTCAAAAGCAAGGGCGGGAAACGACTTATTCTCTGCAGCCGGAATCTTCCTATACAATATCTCGGCAGCCGCCTTGCCGTTTAAATCGCAGTAACGGCAGGTAATGCTGCAGGCTAATCCGATCAGCTCCTCATTGAAGATGCCGGTGCCCAGGGAAGTGGGGCCCGCTATGGCATCGGGGGGCATAAACAAGTAATCGCCGTCCCTTGCCATCGCAAGAATAGCGTTGTTCTCTCCTTCATCCCTGCCTACGATAAGCTTGGCTTGAGGGGCGAGGCGGAAATGCCGGCCGAACTTTAATAACTCCAGGTTCCGCATATTCAATTCGCGCTGCGCAATAAGTTCTGCCAGCCGCCTGGAAAACTCCGGGTCAGTCAAAAGGCAGCCGCCGGAAGCATTGGGATAATCCCTGATATTAAAGGCCCTTGCCAGCCCTATTTGCGGCCGCCGCGTCCTGCCGTTAAGAGCCAGTAATTTATCCCGGCTCACCCACCCCTGCTCCTCCGGGATAGTTTCAGCGAGTAACCTGGCGGATAAGGGCCTAAGTAACAGCCCCCCTAAACCGGATTCTTTCTCAATCAGCTCCAGGGCATTTCGATGCTGCGACATCGGACGCTGCCCCAACACCTCGCCGGTAACGACGAAACTTGCCCCGAATTGCGGCAGGAGCTCCCTGGCCTTGCTGAGCATCAGGACCTTGCAATCAATACAGGGGTTCATATTGGAGCCGAAGCCGTGGCGGGGATTGGTGATTAAACTTAAGAATTCCCCGCTAATGTCAGCGGTCTTAAGTTCCGACTTTAACCCTGCCACCTGTCTTGAAATAGCGCCGTCGCCGGCGGCAAGGTTGCCTTTATCGCGCTGGCAGAAAGGAATTTTAAAATGCAAGGGGACAACCCCGACCCCCTGCTCTTGAATCAAGCGCGCTGCCAGCAGGCTGTCTAAGCCGCCTGAGATTAAGGCAATAGCCTTCAATTTAAGTCTCCTGACCTTTACAAAATTCCGGCGAGTACTAATGGGGGTGAACCAGCCTCGTTAATAAAATAAAGGCAGTACCGGTTAAAAAAGCCAGCATCGAAAAGACGGTACGTTTTAACTCGGCCTGCTTGTGCAATTCCGGGATGAGGTCGCAGGCAGCGATATAGATAAAACCCCCGGCAGTAAGCGGCAGGAGAAAAGAAGAAAAATTCCCGATAATGCGGGTAAGATAATAACCCAGCGCCGTACCCAGCACACAGGTCAAGGCAGAAATAAAATTATAAAAAAGGGCCTTGGCCCTGCCGAAGCCGCCGTACACCAAAACCCCGAAGTCGCCGATCTCCTGGGGGATTTCGTGAAAGACAAGCACCAGGGTAGTAATAACCCCGAAATTAATACTTATGATAAAACTGGCGCCGATTGCCAGACCGTCGGCAAAATTATGGATGCCGTCACCGATAAGATTAAGGTAGGTAAAGGCGTGGATGTCGCATTTACCCTTGTGGCAGTGGCGCCAGTAGAAGTACCTCTCCAGGATGAAGAAAAAGATAAAACCGAGCAGGGTATATAAAAAAACGCTGCCGGGGTTACTCTGTTCTATCGCCTCAGGCAGAAGGTGCAGAAAGGCGCCGCCGATCAGGGCGCCTGCGGAAAATCCGATTAATAATATCAGGATGCGCTCAAGAAGTTTTTCTTTAAGCAGGATACTGAAGATCCCGACCAGCGAAATCGCGCTCAGCAGGAAACTGGCGCTAATTGCCCAGATAAAATGCATTAGCAATCCTTTGCTACTTAAATTAATTAATGAAGCCTTATTATCTTAACATAAGCGCCCGAGAGGGACAATAGATTTTCTCGCTGCAATGCACTACCTTAAAGAAAGGGGGATTTCGAGGGAATGGGACTCCAGAAGTTCCTTATCGGAAAGTATTTCTCTTGGCGGGCCTTCGGTAACAACCCTGCCTTCATCCAGCAGGATAACCCTGCTGCATAATTCCAATACCATTTCCAGGTCGTGGGTGGCGATGATTTTAGTAAGATTAAAAACCTTAAGGAGATTAATGAGCTGCCGCCGCGAGCCGGGGTCGAGATTGGAATTCGGCTCATCCAGCACCAAAACCTCCGGAGACATTGACAGCACCGTGGCAATGGCCAGCCTCTTCTGCTCTCCCAGGCTAAGGTGGTAGGAAAGGTGGTGCGCCTTAGCCAATAACCCTACCGTCTTCAGGGCGCATTCAGCAGCCTCCTTTACCTCGTTTTCCTCCATACCTAAATTCTGCGGGCCGAAAGCCACATCTTCGTAGGCGGTGGGCATAAAAAGCTGGTCCTGGGGGTCCTGAAATACCAACCCCACTTTCTGGCGGATAAAACGAAGGTTATCCTTATTAACGGGACGCGCAAAAACTTTAAGCGCGCCGTTGCCGCTTAATAAACCGTTAAGATGCAGCAGGAGGGTAGATTTGCCCGCTCCGTTCGGCCCGATAATAGCCACGGACTCGCCTTCAAAAACCTCAAGATTTATGCCGGCTAAGGCCGGGGTGCCGTCGGGATAGCTAAAATCTAACCCTTTTATCTCAATTATTTTTCGCATCGTCATATCCCCGCGCACACATCGCCAGATATACCCGTTCTGCCCTTTCATAGGTACGGATAAATACCAGCCCCACGATGTTACCGAGAACCCGGGCGTGGCTTAACCCCCTCTTGCGGCTTAGGCGGCGTAAGGCGTAGGCGCGCTGCGCCCGCAGGAACTGATCCTCTAATAAAAATGAGTAGCGGTACATAAACGCCAGCAGTCTGATAAAAAGGCGGGGGGCCTTTAGTTGTCCGAGGGCCTCCAGCAATTCGCTGAATTTAGTGCTGCCGGATATTACCAATAGCAGAACCAGCGCCAACACTGCTTTTAAGGTACAGCCAAGAAATAAGGTTAAGCCATCTTTGCGAAAAAGGCCGGAGAGAGCAATGATGAATACGAAAGGCAGCATCTCCGCGACTCTCTTCAGGAGGAAAACAAAAGGCAGCCCTGAGAGATAAAAGAGGACTGCCGTTATCAGGCCGTAAAATAAAAAAAGCCACCATGCCCTGAGGGGCGAAATGACGAGTAAAAATAAAAATCCTGCCAGCAATACTATTTTGCGCCTGGCGTTAACTTTATTTAAGGGGGCCCCGCGGCCGGCGTATACATCAATGAAGGCGTGGTGCATCTATCTCCTTCTCAGGATTTTTAAGAGGCCTGTGGTTAAAAGAAATACCGTAATTACCCCCAGCGCGCCGGCTAGCGAAGCGGCAATCTTCCCGTTACTTATCCCGGGAAATAAATAATCCCGCAGCGGCGCTTTTATTAAGGTTGCTGCCCTGCCGATAAAATTTTTATCCTGCGCCACCCGCTCTAAGCCGTCAGGGGCTTCGCAGGCAAGAAAAGAAAAAACCGCTAATGTCAACGCCAGGCACAAACCTATCAAGATGCCTCTTTTGTCCATAATCACTTTTTATATATTAAGTCCGGACGCACCCTTAAGATAAAACCCAAAGCCAAAACCGTAATTATGCCTTCGCCTATCCCGATGAAGATGTGCACTAAAAGCATTGCCGGCAGGACTATCCTTAATAAGGATGCCCCGGAAAGAGCCAGCTCCACGGCACAGCATCCTGCAGCCGCGACCACCGAAAACCAGCTGGCAATAAACAGCGCCGGTAAAGGATTCTTAACCGGTATGATTTTTTTTAAGATAACATAAAAATAATAACTGAAGGCGCTGCCGACTATCGCCATATTAAAAATATTGGCGCCCAGGGCAGTAAGGCCGCCGTCCTGAAAGATGAGGCATTGCACTATTAAAACAAGGCTCAAGACCACGCAACCGGCAAACGGCCCCAGCATCGCCGCTGCCAGGACCCCGCCCAAGAGATGGCCGGAGGTGCCGCCCAACACCGGAAAATTCAGCATCTGGGCGGCAAAGATAAAGGCTGCCATTACGCCCATAAGGGGTATGGTCTTATCCTGCAGGATCTGCCGGGTCTTCCTGAGAGCCAAGCCCAGCACTCCAAGCGACAGTAACCATCCTGAAGCAAAAATCGGCGGGCTTAGGAAACCGTCCGGTATATGCATCGTTAACCCTCTTTGGTTTTTGTTATCTGGTTATTCTTCGTCGCTGGACATCAGGGAAAGGTTTCTCTCCACGAACTTGATAATCCTGCCCTGATTATCCTTGGAAGGATTGCAGAACTCCACCCCCATCCCGGGATGAGAGTGCGGCTGCACCTGTTTGTCCGACAGCCAGACCACCTTTGCCTCCACTTCTAATTCTTGAGGGTCGGGCGGCAGCTTGAATTTAAGGATTACGGTATCCCCCAGCCTGAAATTCGAACAACCGTAGATATAAGCCCCGATGGCGCTTAGGTCCAGGATATCGAGGTTAAGGCAGGCAGCAGCGCGGTCATAGCGGTCCTTTAACTCCACCTTGATGTCAATCGGCAGCCGTTTAAACCTGCGGCGCAGCTTCAGTTTCTTGATATTCTCGATGTTCTTGTCTTCCAGGAAACTCGCGAGGGCCAGCTCTTCGGTAGCATAGATTTCAATCACGCGGTCAAGCCCCGAGATGGCAAAGATGCTCTTGAGGTGCGCAGGGATAGAGGCAAATTTCATCCTGCCTTCATGATTGATTACCTCCTTATAGGCAATCACGATAACCGAAACCCCCATATAATCAATGGATTCTACGTCTTCAAAATTACAGAGGATTTCGGAATAGCCGTCGCGAAGGCACTGTCCCACTACTTCGATTAAAGTAGCGGAGTTTACGTCAATGGCGCCACCGAGCTCCAGGACGATAACATTATTCTCCTGCCTTACCCTTATCTCCATATTTGCCTTTTGATAAAACAAAAACGCGCCGCATATCCTTATAGGATACTATGGCAGAATTAATAAAAGAAGCAGCCCTCTATCCGAGGCAGGGCTTTCTTCCTTTATTCGCTCTTTTGGAACGCCAGTTTAACTTGCCCCTGCGTTTACGTTTTCCCATTTTTAATCCGAGACTGGTCTAATATTTATAATAACTTTCCGGAATGGCCTGCGTCAGATAGCGCACTGCCTCAACGAGACAAACCCGGATGGCCTTTTCCATCGGGGTGTTGGCATAAGCGGATAACCCCGCAGTAAAGCCCCCGTTTGCGAAAATCCCCGCGGCAAAATTTCCGGAAACATCCGAGGCCTCACCCTTAACCCGGCCGGTAGCGATGACCGCTGAACTAGCAACGTCGCTGATGCGTATCTCCAAGGCCATGTGCGCCTTATTAAGCGAAACTCCCAATAACCCTCCTAA
>CAYWCX010000009.1:0-30885 GCA_964456925.1 uncultured Planctomycetales bacterium | reverse complement strand
CCTGCAGTTACGGTTTTGGAGACCGTTGGTTTGCCATTAACCGACGCTCCTATTAATCTAAGCCTTTGCTACTTAAGCTCCTTATGGGGGGTATGCTTATGGCAAAACTTGCAATATTTGCTAAGCTGCAGTTTGTCCTGGTGCTTCTTCTTGTTTTTAGTAGTAGTGTAGTTTCTATTTTTGCAAACCGTACACTCTAAAGTAATTATCTCGCGCATCTTAGTGGCTTTTTCGCAAGCTGGAGACGGGAATTGAACCCGTGACCCCGTCCTTACCAAGGACGTGCTCTGCCAACTGAGCTACTCCAGCGATATCTCAATCGCCGGTTACATACTGTATCCTTAAAAAGACCAAAAAAACCCCACCCAAGAATTTTTAATAAATTCTTAGCCTAAGGTTACTTTTTTCCCTAACGGGAATGGTTCTAGAAAGCGTTCTTGGTATGCAAGTAAAGCAATAAGTATATATTACAGAAATGGATTTGTCAAGATTTTTTTTAAAAATTTGACAGGCGGGCAAAGTTTTCCAGGCTCAGCTCCTGCGGCCGGATGTTGCGGTCAATATCGTAACGCCGAAAAAAAAGCTCTAACCTCTCGCTGTCAATAAAACCCTCCAGGCTGTTCCTGAGGGTCTTTCTTCTCTGGTTAAAGGCAGTCCTGATAATCTTGAACAAGACGCTTTCGTTTTTAACCTTTACCGCCGGTTCCTCCCGTATTTCTAAACGCATGAAACAGGATTCTACTTTCGGAGCCGGCCAGAAGGAGGCCTTCCTGATATCGAAGAGGATTTTAGGCCGGCAATAATACTGCAGAAAACAGCTGAGAGAGCCGTAATCCCCGGAACCGGCGGAAGCGGCAATCCTTTGGCCGAATTCTTTCTGGACGGTCATAAAGATATCCCGGATCCTCCTACGGTACCTTAAGAGATATTCTGCAATCGCGGTGCTGGCATAATAAGGGATGTTTCCGATTACCCTTATCTTAAAACTGCCGGGGATATGCTTATTGAGATTGAAGCGCAGGATATCCTGATTAATGACTTTAACCTTTGCGTTATCCCTGAATTCCTCGCCTAGCCTTGCGCTGAGTATTCTGTCTATCTCCACAAGATAAATCTTTTTTACTTTATCAATGAGTAAACGGGTCAGTTCCCCCCTGCCCGGCCCTATCTCCAATAGCGTATCGTTCAGGCTGAATCCGGCGGAGGCGATGATTTTCCTCTGAATATTTCTGTCCGTCAGAAAATTCTGGCCTAAGTATTTTTTGGGTCTGATTGTTTCCCGGGATATCATCGCTGGTGTTTGATATTACCTGCACATCTTGCTGCCAAACGGACAGCCTCAATCATGGACTGCGGCCGGGCAAGGTTTTTACCGGCGATGTCAAAAGCAGTGCCGTGCAAAGGAGAGGTGCGGATAAAGGGCAGGCCGAGCGTCATATTCACGCCGCTGTAGGGGTCTGATAATTTTAAAGGGATGAGCGCCTGGTCATGGTACATCGCGATGACGGCGTCATATTCTTTTTTATAAGCCCCAGCAATGGCAATATCGCTTGCGAGCGGACCGATAAGATGCCTTTTAAGGAATTTCAATTTACGCAGTGCCGGTTTGATTACCGCATTCTCTTCCTTGCCGATTACCCCGTTATCCGAGGCATGGGGATTTAAGCCGCAGACCGCGATGCGCGGCTCTTTGACGCCAAATTGATTCTTTAGCGCCCCGAACGTAATGCGTATAACCCTCATCAGTTCTTTTTCATTCAAAAGGCCGGCGACATTCCTTAAAGATACGTGCCTTGTCACCAGGCTGAATTTCAGATAACGGTTCAGGAGCATCATTACGGTATGCGGCGCGCCGACGCAATCGGCAAAATATTCGGTGTGCCCGGGAAATTTAAATCCGGCTTTATTAATCGCCTCCTTGGATATCGGCGCGGTAACAAGGCAGTCTATTTCCTTGGAACAAATCAGGCTTAAAGCGCACTCCAGATATTCCATACTTGAACGGCCGTGTGCTGCCTTCAATTTGCCGAAGGAAAAACCCTGCCGTCTTACATTTTTTAAATCAACGAGTCTTGCCGCTTTTGTTATGAGCGCATCGCCGCCGAGCCGGGAAAAAACACCGTTGTCTCCTATCACGGTTATCTCGGCTAAACCCTTAAGGTGCGGCAGGGATTTCAGGATAATCTCTGCCCCGATCCCGGCAGGGTCGCCCATGGTTATCCCGACTCTTACCTGCGCTTTTAACATTTATTACTTGAAGATTTTAATATAGGCCTGTTTTTTGAGTTCCGCTATCCAGGTGTTAAGGCCCTGCTGCATCTTGCTTTCCAGGAGTATGTTGTAGATTTTATCCCTTGCCTCGGCAAGGCTCTGCTGCCTGGGAGGGGTAATACCGTCAAGCCTGAATACGCAGTATTTATCGTTAATCTTAACCGGACGGGAAATCTCCCCCGTTCTCAATTTAAAGACGGTTTCTGCCACCTCTTTTTTTAACTGGCCGCCCCCGTAAGCGGTAAGTTTACTCGCCATCACCCCGTAACGCTTGACTACCGCCGCGAGGTCTTCCTTATTTTGCAATGCCGAGAAAACCCGGCGGGCGACTTCTTCGCTGTCTGCGGTAATCGCCTGGAATTCCCTTTCTTCGGGGGTTACCAGCGCATCCTTGTTCTGGTGGTAAAATCCCGTAACCTCATTGGGATTAATCACGATTTTGCTCTTAATCTTCAATTCAATGATAGAGTACATCAGGAGCTGCTCCCGTATCTTGGTCTCGATATCTATCTGGGATAGCCCCTGCTGTTTCAGGGCAGCCTGGAATTCGTTATCGGAAGGATAGGACCTTCTAATCTGATTAATCCTGGCTTTTATCTTATCGCTACTTATTTGAATACCGCTCTTCTTGGCCTCTTGGAGGATTAAACGGTCTTCGATAAGCCGTTCCAGCAAATCGGATTCAAGCGAGGCGATTTTCTTTTCCAGCTCTTCGCCCTGGTAATCCGGCGCCAGCTGCATGCGCATAAAGTTGATAAAACCATCGAGGTCCTTCTGGGTAATGACGTCTTTGTTGACGATAGCGATAATCTCGTCCTGCGCAGCGTAAGAACTCAAACACAATGCTGCGGCAAGACAAAAGAATAAAACCAGCAAAAACCTATTTTTTTTCATTCTCGAGCACCTTTCTAAAGCTGGCGACGGATTCCCTTAAGAGCCGGCAGTAAAGGTCGAAACCGAGCGCAGCAATAAACCCGTGTTGTTCTACCCCCAGCAGGTTTCCCGCCCCGCGGATCTCCAGGTCTTCCATGGCAATCTTAAATCCCGAACCCAGCGCCGAATGTTCCTGGATGGTATTTAACCTCTTGCGGGCGTCGTGGCTCAAGCCTTCGTTAGGCGGCACCACCAGATACGCGTAAGCCGGACGGTCAAACCTGCCTACCCTCCCCCGCAGTTGATGCAGGTCCGATAAGCCGAAGGTATGGGCATTATTAATAATAATGGTATTGACGTTAGGAATATCAATGCCGGATTCGATAATCATCGTCGAGACCAGTACGTCGATTCCGCCTTTTAAAAAATCCGACATCACCTTTTCCAGCAGCCGCGGCGGCATCTGCCCGTGCGCTACCCCAAAGCGGATATCAGCGGGCAGGTCACGGGCAATCCTCTCCTTAAATTTTTCAATATCCTGGATGCGGTTATGCACCAGGTAAACCTGGCCCTTGCGGCTTATCTCCCTAAGGATTGCCTGGCGGATGAGGTCTAAATCATATTCTACCACAACGGTCTCAACCGGCAACCTGTTTTGCGGAGGGGTATTGATAACCGAGAGGTCCTTAATGCTCATCAGGCTCATATAGAGGGTACGCGGTATAGGGGTGGCGGTGAGGGTCAATACGTCGCAGGAAAGCCGCATCGCTTTAATCTTCTCTTTCGCCTTTACCCCGAAGCGCTGCTCTTCGTCAATAATCAACAGCCCCAGATTTTTAAAATTAATGTCGCCGGAAAGCAGCCGGTGCGTCCCTATTACGATATCCACCGTGCCGTCGGCAATACACTCAATAATCTTCTCTTGTTCCGCGGCAGTCTTAAAACGGGAGAGCATCTGGATATTGAGAGGGAAATCCTTGAGCCGCTGGCTGAAATTCTGGTAATGCTGCTCGGCGAGAATTGTGGTAGGCACCAGAAACGCCACCTGCCTGTTATCCATCGTGGCCTTAAATGCGGCGCGCATCGCCACCTCGGTCTTCCCGTAACCTACGTCCCCGCAAAGCAGGCGGTCCATCGGCCGCGGTAATTCCATATCGCGCTTAACCTCAATAGTGGCCTTCACCTGGTCCGGAGTTTCTTTATACGGGAAGGTGGCCTCAAACTGCTGCTGCCAGTCTTTGTCGGGAGAATAAGCAAAACCTCCGACGCTTCTGCGCATCGCTTCCAGGGAAAGAAGCTCCCAGGCTAATTTTTGTATCCCCTTCCTGGCCCTGTTTTTGACGCGCTGCCATTCCTTACTGCTTAACCGGTAAAGTTTCGGCCTCCTCGCCTGAAAGGCAATATACTTCTGGATAAGGTGCATCTCCTCCACCGGCACATATAATTTCTCCTGGCGGTCATATTCTATTACCAGGTGGTCCTGGTATTTGTCCTTAATCTTGATTTTTTCCATCCCCTGGAACCTGCCGATGCCGTGCTCGTTGTGCACCACATAGTCGCCGGGGTCAAGGTCAAGGAAATTTTCGAGGGGTAAATCTGCGCTGAAAGGCAGGGTTTTAGTGCGGGAGGAGCTCTTAAACGGCAGGATAATCGCCATCTTGTGCTCCCACAGGGGCATTCCGGTGGCGGGGTCAAAACTTTTTATGGATTTAACGGCGTCGATGTCGAGTTCAACGCGCAGGGGTAACTCAAAGGTAAAGGGGAAAATGTCGATGATATTGCCGCGCCGGGAGAAATCCCCCTCCTCCGCGACCTTCTCCTGGCGCTTATAATTAAAGCCGGTTAAAACCGCCTGCAGGTTATCGAAGGCAATAACCTCGCCTGTATAAAGTTTAAATGATTTAAACATGGAGTTCTTACGGCCGGTTCTTTTTACGGCGCTCCCAGGCAAGCACCAGAGGAGAAGCGATATAAACCGTGGAATATACTCCGGAGATAAAACCTACCAGAAGCGTAAAGGCAAAATTACTCAGAACCTCTCCGCCGTAAACGAGGATTGAGGCTACCATCATAAGCGTCACGCCTGAGGTGAGGATGGTTCTGGAAAGGGTCTGATTAACGCTTAAGTTAATTAACTCCTTAAGCCCCATACGGCGCTGCAGCCTGCTATTTTCCCGGACACGGTCATAAATGACAATGGTATCGTTGATGGAATAGCCGGCGATGGTCAGGAAGGCGGTAACGCTTAAAAGGTCGATTGACCTGCCGGTTATGGCCAGGGCGCCTAACGCTACCAGCACGTCGTGGATAAGCGCGATAACTCCGGCGGCGGCGAAATTAAAATGCTTAAACCTGAAAGCCACGTAAATAAGTATGCCTACCAGCGACCAGATAATGGCATTGCGCGCCTTGACCTTGAGGTTTTGACCGGCGACAGGACCTACCTTCTCGACCTTAAGCACCTCGATAACCTCTCCCGGAAACTTCTCTTTTAATTTATCGGTAATCACCTCGCCTTCTACCAAACCGGTCTTGATGAGTACGACACGGGGATTTTCCTTAAATTGCTGGATTGAGGCATCAGCGAGGTTAAGTTCTTTCATTGCCTCGCGCACTGTATCTATAGAAGGGGCATTCTTAAAACTGTATTCCTGTAACTGCCCGCCGGCAAAATCAATCCCGTAAGCCTGTCTGCCTTTCTCAAAAAATACGATTAGCCCTACCGTAATCACGACAATAGAAACGGCATAAAAGATTTTCCTCCTGCCGATAAAGTCAAGGTGGGTCTCTTTGAAGAAACGCAACATCGGCAGCGACTTCACCACGCCTAATTCCAGCAACACTTCAAGGATCACGCGGGTTACTACAATCGCAGTAAACATACTGGCGATCAAACCGATGATTAAGGTAACGGCAAAACCCTTAATCGGGCCGGTTCCGAACCCTAACAAAAGAAACGCCGCAATGAGGGTAGTAAGGTTAGAGTCGAAGATTGCGCTAAAGGCCCGGCTATAACCGTTACTGACAGCATTGCGCAGCGTCTTTCCGGTATTCAGTTCCTCGCGAATCCTTTCATTGATGAGGACGTTGGCATCTACTGCCATACCCAAAGACAGGGCAATACCGGCAATGCCGGGAAGAGTGAGGGTTGCGGAAACTCCGAATAAAAGCGGCAACATCCCTAATCCGCCTAAGATTATCAGAAGGTTTAAGGATAATGCGATATCCGCAATTACGCCGGCCAAAAGATAATAAACTGCCATAAAGACAAAAATCAGGATGCCGCCTATGACGCTGGCAAATATTCCCTTATTAATCGAGTCCTGGCCGAGCGACGGTCCGACGGTCCTCTCCTCCTCCAATACTACCGGCGCAGGCAAGGCGCCGCGGCGCAGGATTAAAGAAAGGGCCTGGGCCTGCTCCTGGGTGAACCTTCCGGTAATATTGGCTTTGCCGGAAGGGATCTCCTCGCGGATTACCGGAGCAGACTGCACCTTGCCGTCCAGGAGGATCGCCAGTCTCTTACCTATATTATTACGGGTAATCTCGGCAAACTTTTTGGTCCCTTCGCTGTTAAACTCCAGGTCTACCCTGGGCTGGCTGTATTCCCCAAAATCAATGTTGGCGCTCTTTAAGGATTCGCCGGTCAGGACACTCTTCTTCTCAAGAAGCAACGGCTCCTTATTCTCCTGCGATTGCTTTAATTCGTAGCCTTCCGGGACATTGCCTGCTAAGGCCTCCTGGAGTTTCTGGCTGTCATCCGAAACAATCTTAAACTCCAGATACCCTACGGTAGTGATAACGTCCAGGACCCCCTGGCGGTCGGTGATACCCGGCAGCTGCACCACCAGCCCGTCTGTCCCCTGCTTCTGGATAATGGGTTCGCGCACCCCGAGCCGGTCAATGGCCTCGCGGATATTCTCCTTGGCGCGCTCCACCGCGTCCGCCTTAGCGTCATCGGAAAGGCCGCTGGTATCGATTCTAAAGAGAAGGTGCATCCCGCCCTTTAAATCCAGGCCGAGGTTTATCCTTCTATCCAGGGGAAAAGCAAAATACAAACACAACCCGATTACCGCAACAACCAGCAATATTCTGTAGATGAGTTTTCTATCCATGGTTTTTTAGGCCTTTGGCTCCTGGAGTTCGCCGCTTTTCTTGATATAGGCTACGCAGTTCTTTTCAATCTCGATTTTAACATTATCGTCTACTCTCAATATCAGGGTTTTATCCTTAACGTTTACCACCGTGCCGTGTATCCCCGTCGATGTAACAATTTCGTCGTTCTTCTTGATATTGTCAAGCATGCGGCGGTGCTCCTTCTCTTTGGTTTTTTGCGGACGGATGAGTAAGAAGTAAAAAATGACAAAGATAAATATTAAAGGGAACAACTGGATGACGGGGTTGACTGTCTGACCTTGCGGCATCTTAAGCCTCCTTAAGCGATTCAGCTTTTTTAACCAGGTTCTTAATAGTCTCTGAAGGTTGCGCGCCCTTTTTGACCCAATACTCCAGGCGTTCCTTATTGACTTTTATCACGCCGGTAACCGGGCTATAAAAACCCAATTCTTCGATATACCTGCTGTCCCGGGCGCGGCGCTCATCAAATACCGTTATGCGAAAATGCGGTTTTTTCTTGGGCCTCTTGCCGATTCTTCTTAACCTGATGCGGACTGCCATACCATCCTCCTTTTATTATCCTTGCAAGGCCTCAAACAGGGCCTTGGCCTTGTTTACGGTCTCGCAATATTCTCTTTGCGGAACAGAATCTGCGACAATCCCGGCGCCGGCCTGGATATAGGCCGTGCCCTTCTGGGCAACAATAGTCCTTAAGGTAATGCAGGTGTCCATATTTCCGGAAAAACTGAAATACCCCACGCAACCGGCATAAGGCCCGCGCCGGATGTTTTCCAGTTCGTCAATAATCTCCATTGCGCGGATTTTTGGGCTGCCGCTGACCGTGCCGGCGGGAAAACAGGCACGCAGCACATCGTAAATATCATAACGCTTATCCAGTACCCCCTTGACATTGGTTACCAGATGCATTACGTGGGAATACCTTTCTGTGCTCATCAACTCGTCTACCTCAATTTTGCCTGCCTGGCAAACCCGTCCCAGATCGTTCCTGCCTAAATCCACCAGCATAATATGCTCTGCCCTCTCCTTGGCATCGTTTAAGAGTTCTTTCTCCAGCCTTATATCCTCCTCTTCGTTCCTGCCGCGCGCACGGGTACCGGCGATAGGGCGGGTCTCGACTATCCCTTCTTCGCAGCGCACCAGGATCTCCGGGGAGGAGCCGATGAGGGCGACGTCCTTTAATTTTAGAAAGAACATATAAGGCGAGGGGTTGATACTCCTTAAACTGCGGTAGATTTCAAAGGGTTGCTTTTTAGTCTTGAATCTGAAGCGCTGGGATAATACTGTCTGGATAATATCCCCTCTTCTGATATATTTCTGGGCGCGGGAAACCATCCGGCAGAACTCTGGCTTCGTAAGGTTGGAAACCATTTTGGGTTTAACGGCGATTTTCCCCCTGGGTTCCTTCTCGGATATGCACGCCTTTAGCTGTTTATCTATCAGTTCAATCCTTTTTACGGCATTGCGGTAAACTTTAAGTTTCTTCCCGCGGGAAAGCTTTTTATTCGCCGGTAATATCACGTTATAAATAATCTTGATAGTGTGGTTGATGTGGTCAAAGGCAAGAATTGTATCGGTAAGGATGAATACCGCATCCGGTAATTTCAAATCGTCTTTATTCTTATCCGGCAGTTTTTCAAAGAAGCGCACCATATCGTAACCGATATAGCCTACCAGCCCGCCGTAAAAGCGCGGCAGGCCTTTTACCGTTACCGGATTGAATGCCGCCATAATCTTCTTTATTTCCTCCAGCGGATCGGCCAGGGTGAGGAATCTACGGGTTTTCTTCTTATGGGTATCGATGATTTCGATAAGCCTCCCCTTGCTTTTAAAAACCAGGCAAGGCCTGCTGCCTAAAAAGGAATAGCGGGCGATTTTCTCCTGGCCGACCACGGATTCCAGTAAAAAGGCGTAATCGTCTTTGTTTAACTTCAGAAATGCCGAAACCGGGGTGTCAAGGTCAGTATTAATCTCCTTGTAAACCGGGATAAGGTTTCCCTTTGCGCTTAATTTTAAAAATGTTTTTAAGTCTGGATAATACATACTGATTACTTTATTTTACGGTAAAAACAACTGCGATTTCCGGTGTGGCAAGCCGCGCCCACCTGGCGCACCTTGATTAAAAGCGCATCCATATCGCAGTCATAAGAGATGCTCCTGATATACTGGTAGCAACCCGAAGTAACGCCCTTAACCCAGTATTCCCTGCGCGAGCGCGACCAGAAACAGGTTTTACCGAGCCTGATGGCGCGCCGAAGCGACTCCTTGTTCATATAGGCCAGCATCAGGACTTCGCCGCTCTTATAATCCTGGATAATCGCCGGAATCAATCCCCGGCGGTCGTATTTTAAATCCTTGAGGTTTAATTTTTTCTTCATATCCTCACTGCTATTCCTTTCTTCGCGAGGTATTCCTTTACTTCCCTTACGCTATATTCCTGATAGTGGAATAACGAGGCGGCTAGACACGCATCGGCATTTGCCTGGGTGATTACCTCGTAAAAATGCTCTAATTTCCCTGCGCCGCCTGAGGCGATTACCGGTATATTAACCCTTGTGGTAACACTTCTCGTAAGCGCGATATCATACCCGTCTTTGGTGCCGTCATAATCCATGCTGGTAAGCAGTATTTCGCCTGCTCCTAACGCCGCTGCCTCCGCTGCCCACTCCAGCGCATCCAAGTCCGCGGGAGTCCTGCCGCCGTTGATATAAACCTCCCAGCTTTCTTTACCCGTTTTCTTCTTAGCGTCAACTGCTACCACGATACACTGGCTGCCGAACTTGCGGGAAGCCTCCTGAATCAGCTCCGGGCACTTTACCGCCGCGGTATTGATAGAGACCTTGTCTGCCCCGGCGCTTAAAAGGTCGCGGATATCCGCGATATCCCTGACGCCGCCTCCGACGGTAAAAGGCAGGAAGATGTTACGGGCAATCTTTTCTACCAGCTCAACCAGGGTCTTTCTCTTTTCAAAACTGGCGGTGATATCCAGAAATACCAGCTCATCCGCGGCCTGGCCGTCATAAATCTTTGCTATCTCCACCGGGTCTCCGGCATCGCGCAAGCCCAGAAACTTGACCCCTTTGACTACCCGGCCTTCCTTGATATCCAAACAGGGTATGATGCGCCTCGTCAGCATCGCTGTTTTATTTTACCTTCTGGTAAAGATAATTCCCTAAAAGTGCCCAGGTCTGCTTCCCGACCTTTCCGTCAACAGCTAAACCATTCGCCTTCTGGAAGGCCCTGATGGCGCTCCTGGTGGCTTTGCCGATTTTACCGTCAACGACCCCTGCGTAATAACCGGCGTTTTTCAAAGCCAGTTGAATATCTTTGGCCTTGGGCCGGGATTTGACCTCGCCGACTAATGCCTTTTTGGCAAGCGCCTCTCTCTTCTCGAGGCCGGCTTCATCAAGGGCATCTCTTAAACTGCTGATTTCCCGGTCTTTGACCTGAATCTGCGCCTCTAAGACTGAAATCTGATTTTTCAGCGCCTGCCTCTCGAGGTCTTTTTTTCTGGCGGTAGCGCATCCGCTTAAGCCTATAATGAGAAACGGCATTAACAATAAAACGGTTTTCTTGTTAAACATACCCCGCTCCTTTCTTAAGCAAACCTTAATGCCTGGGTTAAAGTAAACTTTCCTTCATAAAGGGCCTTGCCTATAATTATACCCATCAGGCCCTGGTTTTCCAGGACTTTAAAGCGCCGGATATCGTCCAGCGCGGATATCCCGCCCGAAACGATTAACTTAACTCCCGTTTTTTTTAAAATATCCCTCGTATCTTTAATATTAGGGCCCTTAAGGGTCCCGTCCCTGGAGATATCGGTGTAGATAATTTCCTTAAGGCCAATTTTTTTCAAGCCCCTGATAAAAGAGGCGGCCTCCAGCCCGGTTTTGTCCTGCCAACCCCTGATGCAGACGTTATTGCCTTTGGCATCAACGCTGACGACAATTTTATTTTTAAACTGCTTCAGGGTTTTTTTAAGAAATTTGTTGTCGGTTGCGGCTTTCGTTCCGAGGACCACCCGCGCTACCCCGCTGTTCAAGAGAGACTTGATGGTTTCAATACTCCGCACTCCCCCTCCGCACTCTACCGGAATATCAACGCCGCCGGTAATTCTTCTTATGCTCGGGAGGTTTCTGGGCTTGCCGTTTATAGCGCCGTCGAGGTCTACTACATGCAGCAGTCTCGCGCCCTGCCTTACCCAGTGCCTGGCGGTTTTCAGGGGATCGCGGGAATAGACCTTGCGGTCAAACTTGCCCTGCACCAGCCTTACTACGCAGCCGTCCTGTAAATCTATCGCGGGGATGATAAGCATTCTAATTCTTTAACTCCACAAAATTCTTCAGCATCCTAAGCCCTGTTTCCTGGCTCTTCTCGGGGTGAAACTGCACCGCATAAATATTTTTATCCCAGACTAAAGATGCAAACTCTCCCCCGTAATCAGTAGTTGCCGCTATAACTTCCCTGTCGGCAGGCGCCGGATAATAAGAGTGACAGAAATAAACGTAGGCATTATCCTTAACGCCTTTTAGTAAAGGGCAATCCTGCTTCTTGATATTAAGCTGGTTCCAGCCCATGTGCGGAATCTTGACTCCCTGATTTAAAGCGAACCTCTCTATCCCGCCCTTTAAGATGCCGAGGCCGCTTTTATCGCGCGCCTCCTCGCTGGATTCAAATAAAAGCTGCATCCCCAGGCATATCCCCAGAAATAACTTATTACCCTTGATATGCTCCCTGATTGCCTGTGCCAACCCCTGTTTTTCCAGTTCTAAAGCTGCGTCGTCAAAAGCACCTACTCCCGGCAGTACCAGCTTCTCGGCTTTAATAACCTCCTGCGGCTTGCCGGTGACCACAGTAGAGGCGCCAAAATACTCCAGCGCCTTCTGCACGCTGTGGATATTACCCATACCATAGTCAATGATGGCTATCATTTAGTCAATCACGCCTTTGGTGGAGGGAATACCTTTACGGCGAGGGTCTATTTGAGTGGCCTGGTCTAAAGCTATACCCAGGGCCTTAAAGACAGGCTCCAGCGTCGTGTGTAAATCATATAAATTAACAGCCATGGGAACATGGATAGCTATATTTAAATTCATACCTAACTGTTTAGCAAAAGATTCAAAAAAATGTTCTGCATAAGTTACATCGTATTTTTCTTGTTCCTCTTTTGTTATTATTGCACCGGGGCTTGTCCTGCTTAATTTAAATGAACCCCTTCCGCTGATATCGACGGTAACATCAGCCATTACCTCTTCCATGGGCGCCGATGCAGAGCCGATTCTTCTAATACCCAATTTAGCGCCCAATGCTTTTTTAAAAGCCTGGCCGAGCACAATAGCTACATCTTCATTAGTGTGGTGTATGTCTATCTTAAAATCCCCCTTTGCCTTGATGTCTAAATCGAAATATCCCCAAAAGGAAAAGAGTTCCAGCATGTGGTCGAGCAGGCCGATGCCGGTCTTGATGTTGGATTCGCCGCTACCGTCAATATTAAGCTTTACCGTAATATCCGTTTCTTTAGTTTTTCTTTCTACGATTGCCTTTCTCATCTTCTCTCCCAACCTACCTACTATTAAAACCGCGCCTTTACCGAGTCCAAATGCTTGCTTAAACCCTCAATTCCGGCAATCTTCTCTAAGGGTTCCCTGACTTTTTCCAGCGCCTTCTTGGAATAACTAATTATATGACTGGTTTTAATAAAATCAAGCACTGATAATCCCGAGAAGAACCTTGCCGTGCCGTGCGTGGGAAGCACGTGGCTTGGCCCCGCGACATAATCCCCTACTGCAGCGGGGCTGTAAGGGCCCAAAAATATCGCGCCGGCGTTATTAATCCCCTTGACCAGCCGCTGGGGGTTCTTCACTAAAATCTCAAGGTGCTCGGGCGCAATTTTATTGACAACCTCCACTGCCTGGCTGAGATTCTTGGTCAATATTATAAAGCCGTTGATATCGGCAAGTTCATTCTTGACTTCCTTGGCTAGCCCTTTGGAATTAGTAATCAGTATTGCCAGGCCCTGGGTATGTTCTGCCTGTGCGCGCAAGTCCGCAATAATATATTTGGGGTCGCTGTGGCGGTTGGCAATGACCACTAACTCCGTAGGCCCGGCAATCATATCGATATCAAGGTAACCGAAGACCTGCCTTTTCGCCTCGCTGACATAAATATTACCGGGGCCCACAATCTTATCCACTTTCGGTATGGTCTTGGTGCCGTAGGCCAAAGCCGCGACGCCCTGCGCTCCGCCCACGCGATAGATTTCGTTAACCTTGAGGAGGTCTGCTACTACCAGGATATGCGGATTGATATGCCCCTGTTTATCCGGCGGGCTGATTAAAACTATTCTTTTCGCTCCGGCAATCTTGGCCGGTAAAACCGTCATATAGACCGTAGAAACCAGAGGCGCTGTCCCCGCCGGTATGTAAATCCCTACCTTCTCCAGAGGGGTGTATTTTTCTCCCAGGATAACGCCGTCGGCATCCTTCATCCTCCAGGACTTTTTCAGTTTTTTACAGTAAAATTTGTTTACGTTATCAATCACCACCTTAAGGGTGGAAACGAAATTAGGGCTGATGTTCTGGTAGGCGCCGCTGATTTCAATCTGGGAAACCTTCAGTTGCCTCGGGTTGAGTTTGACCCTGTCGAACTTGCGGGTATATTTAAGGACTGCCTCATCGCCGTTTAGCCGCACATCTTCAATAATGCGCCTTACCTTGTCCTGGATACGCCGGGAGCGGATGACCTCGCGGTTGTAGACCTTTTCCAATTGCTTGCTGGTAAAATGTATTATCTTCATTTTCAGGTCCTGGTTTGAATTATTTTCTTTAGTTCGGCAAATGCCTGGGGGAAACTGTCGGGATCGCTGCCTCCGGCCTGGGCAAAATCCTTCCTCCCGCCGCCGCTTCCGCCGATAATTCCGGCGACGGCAGGGATAATCCCGGCCGCATCCCAGCCTTTTTTGGTAAGGTCCGCGGTAATACCCACCACCAGTAAAGCCCGGCCGTTACTAACCGCCCCCAAAGCCGCAACGCAGGAAGGCACATTTTCTTTAATGCTATCCACGGCTTTTCTTAAAATATCCATACTGGCGTCGGGTATTATCTCGGCAATAACCTTGATGTTATTGATATCCTCGGCTTTGCTGATAAGATTGCCCAGCAAATCCTTTACTTCGCCGATTTTCTGCGCCTGCTGTTCTTTTTCCAGGGCTTTCAAGCGCGCTAATTTTGCCTCTAACTGCTCCGCCATCTTCTCTTTATCCACCCGCAGTACCGCCTGTATTTCTTCGACGAGCCTTTCGTCCTTATCGATAATATCATAAGCGGCCTTGCCGGTAACCGCCTCGATTCTTCTTATCCCGCTGGCAACCGAACCTTCCTGGATGATTTTAAAAATTCCGATCTGGCTGGTATGAGAAAGGTGCGTGCCGCCGCAGAGTTCCTGCGAAATGCCTTCTATCTTGACTACCCTTACCTTGTCTTCATATTTTTCGCCGAAGAACGCTAATGCACCCTTCTTTTTTGCCAGCCCCAGAGCCATCGAAGCGGTAGTAAGCGCTATATCGTCCAGGATATGTTTGTTTACCTCTTCTTCAATACGGCGCAGTTGGTCGTTATCAATATCCTTAAAATGCGTGAAATCAAAACGCAGCCTGTCCGCTGCCACAAGGGAACCCTGCTGTTTTACGTGCGGCCCTAAAATCTTTCTTAATGCCGCCTGTAAAAGATGGGTAGCGGTGTGGTTGCGGGCAATGGCAAGCCGGCGCTTGAGGTCAACTGCCGCCTTTAATTCATCGCCCACCCTGAAACTCCCCTCTTTTACCTTTCCGCTGTGCGCAAAGACCTTCTCGCACTGCTGGGTATCCGAGACAACAAAGATACTCTTACCCTTGATAAGCTCTCCGCTGTCGCCTATCTGGCCGCCGGCTTCGGCGTAGAATACGGTTTTATCCAGGATAATCCTCGCCTCTTCGCCTTTGGCGATTTTCTTTACCGGCTTATGGTCCTTAATAATTTTGATAATTTTGGCACGGGTCTCATCTTTTTTATATCCCAAGAATTGAGTCTTTTTTGCGCCGAGGTGTAAATCCTTGATATCAAAAACATCGCCCTTCATACTGCTCTGCATCTTGGAGCGGCTCTTCTGCTGGCTCAAACCCTTCTCAAAGGCCTCCCTAGATATTTTGATATTATGTTTTCCTGCCCATCCCAGGGTTAACTCCAGGGGGATGCCGTGGGTATCATAAAGTTGAAAAGCAATAATACCGGCCTTCTCGGGCGTTACACCACTGCCTGCCTGTTTGAATTTCTCCGTCATCAGGGCATCGCTGGAATTTAAGGTAGCGATAAAATTTTTCTCCTCTGCCAGGATAATCTCCGCGATATTTTCCCGGCGCTCTTTTAATTCCGGATAGGGCTCCTCCATCAGGTCTGCCAGCACCGCCACCAGTTTATAGAGAAAGGGTTTCTTAATCCCCGATGACCTTAAATGTAAGACGCTCTTGCGGATTAATTTTCTGACCACATAACCCCTTGCTTCATTGGAAGGCAGCACCCCGTCGTATATGGCAAAGGCAATCGCACGGATGTGGTCGGCAACGGCATAAATCAATTCCTTATTTTTATCATTGCCGCATTCGCGCGTAATTTCTTTTATCAGCGGTTCGAATAAATCCGTTTCAAAATTGCTGGTAACGCGCTGCATTACTGCCGCCAGTCTCTCCAGCCCCATCCCGGTATCAATATTTTTGCGCGGCAGGGGTTCCAATACCCCGCCTTCCTTGCGGTTAAACTGCGTGAATACCAGGTTCCAGACCTCCGTGAACCTCCCGCAATCGCAGGCAGGATTACAGTTAGCCCTTCCGCAGCCGGCAGCCTCGCCCTGGTCGAAGAATATTTCGGAACAGGGGCCGCAGGGGCCGTTGGGCCCTTTTTGTTTTGCCTCTGACGGCCAGAAATTTTCTTTATCCCCGAGTTTCAAGATTTTATTTTCCGCAACCCCTATCTTCCTGCGCCAGATACCATAGGCCTCTTCGTCATCCTGATAGACCGAAATCCACAATTTTTCTTTGGCAATCCCGAGCTCTGCGGTCAGAAACTCCCAGGCAAAAGCGATTGCCTCTTCCTTAAAATAATCCCCGAAGGAAAAGTTCCCCAGCATCTCGAAAAAGGTGTGATGGCTGCGGGTCTTGCCGACCTTATCCAGGTCGTCGGTACGCAGGCAACGCTGTGCCGAGGCAGCGCGGGTGAAATCGCCGGCAAGCCCCAAGAATTGCCTTTTGAACTGGTTCATTCCTGCAGGCGTAAATAATACCGTCGGGTCATCGCGGGGAACGAGGGAATCGCTTTCTACGATGCGGTGTTTTTTGGACTTGAAGAATTCCAGGAACTTCTTTCTTAGGAGGTCGCTCTTCATAATTGTTCTAAGGCATCCCTGATAACATCGGGAGAAAAACCCCGGCGCAGCAGGTATTCGTAAATGCGCCTTTTGGCCTTAGCCGGTTCAAGGCCGCGCAGTTTTTCAAATCTTATGCGGGCCGCCCGGCCCACAACCTCTTCTTCCGGGTAAACCGCACTTATCTTCGCCAACTCTGTCTCAATAATATCTTTGGCTACGCCTTTGAGCCTTAATTCCTGGCGCAGCCGGCGCGGCCCAAAAGGCCTCTTTGCGCGCGAGGCTATCCAGCTGCGGGCGAATTCGTTGTCGTCAAGAAAACCCTTTTCTTTTAAAAATGCGATAATCTTTTTGATTACCGCAGGCTCGAACTTTTTTCGCGTAAGCCGGTAAAATAATTCTTTTTCGCTGCGCAACCGGAATTTTAAAAGCAGGAAGGCGTAATTTTTGGCCTTCTCAAAAGATTTTTCATTCACCTTTGAGCAAGAAAAATCCGCGCGAGGTCTTAACCAGACAATCCCCTTTAATCGCCTTGATAATCCTCTGGTAATCCGCGAGGCTATTCACCGGCTGCTTATCAATCTCGAGGATTATCTCTCCCGCGATGAGGCCTGCTTCGTCCGCAGCGCTAGCCGGCTCGACATCAGCGATAACCACGCCCTTTTTCACTTCGGAAACCTCAAGCCCGCGCCATTTCTTAGATTCGCCCGGCTGCACTCTTGCCTCTGATTCTTCGAGATTTTCTGGCCTTTCGCCGATCTGGACGTTAAGAGGCATTTCTTTTTTCTCGCGCATTACCACCACCTTAACCTTACGGCCGACTTCGGCCTTACCTACTAAATTCAAGAGCTCTCTTACGCTGGCGACCTTCTGGCCGTCAAACTCTCTGATTACATCTCCATCTTTTATCCCGGCTTTATCTGCCGGCCCATCCTTAAGAACATTGGCTACCAGCGCCCCGCCTTTTTCGGAAAGCCCTAAATGTTTGGCCAAGTCCTGGGTCAAATCCTGCACCGTAACGCCCAGCCAGCCGTAAATGATTTTTTTGCCTTCGATTAACCGCGAGATAATCCTCTTGGCGTTATTAATGGGTATGGCAAAACCGATCCCCTGATAACCGCCGCTGGTGGAAAATATCGCGACGTTGATGCCTACGATTTCGCCTTTTAAATTTACCAGAGGCCCGCCGGAATTTCCGGGATTTATCGCGGCATCGGTCTGGATTAAATCGTTGTAATCGCGCTCCCGCCCTCGCGATAAACTCCTTCCCAGCGAGCGGTGCAGGGCGCTCACCACGCCGGATGTAACCGTAGGCTCGGGGCTATGCATCGCAAAGGCAAAGGGGTTGCCTATCGCGACCACCCATTGACCGATGCGTAAGTTATCCGAATCGCCTAACGCCGCTGCGGGAAGGTTAGCAGCATTTATTTTAATCACGGTAAGGTCCGAGCGCGAATCCTTGCCCTTCACCTCTCCCCTAAACTCCCTGCCGTCGGAAAGGGTTACGGTAATTTTATCCGCATCCGCAATGACATGCTCGTTGGTAAGGATGTACCCTTCGGGGTCAATGATTACGCCTGAACCCAGCCCCCGTTGGCGGTATTCCTGCTCCGGCATCTCCCCGAAGAAATCTTCAAAGAAGCGGCGCAGGGATTCATCGTTTCCGAAAGGAGCATTGAAATAGATTTTTTTATTCTTCTTAAGCGAAGAGGTGTATTCGGTGCTGATGGATATGACCGCCTTACCGACGGTAGCGGCAACATTAATGACTGCATCTTCAATGCCGCTCTCTTGCGAAGTTACTGGGGCAGGCGCGGCTTCAGCCCTTGATAAACCCACGGCCATTATTGCCAATAAAACTAACCTCAAGAATATTACTTTACTTCTCATTGCTATATTATCGCCTCCTCGTTCAAGCCAAAACAATCTTCTTCCTGATTTCCTTTTCTATTTCATCCTGTAACTTGGGTTTTTCTTTGAGGGTTTTTATGCTGGCATCGCGGCCCTGGCCGAGCTTCTCGCCCCCGAATGCAAGCCAGGTCCCGGATTTTTCAATCACGCCGAGGTTGACTCCGGCATCGACGATGCTACCGGTCTTGGCAATGCCTTCATTATGCAGGATTTCAAATTCGCCCTCTTTAAAAGGCGGGGCAACCTTATTTTTTACCACCCGCACCCTTACCCTGTTGCCGATAACGGTATCGCCGGACTTTAAGGTGGCGATTCTCCTGACATCCAGCCGCACCGAAGCGTAAAATTTCAGCGCCCGGCCGCCCGGAGTAGTCTCGGGAGAACCGAACATCACCCCGATTTTTTCGCGGAGCTGGTTGATAAAAATAACGCAGGTGCGGGATTTGCTGATGGCGGCGGTGAGCTTACGCAGGGCCTGCGACATCAGGCGCGCCTGTAAACCCACATGCGCATCACCCATCTCGCCTTCAATCTCGGCGCGCGGAGTCAACGCCGCGACGGAGTCGATTGCCACAACATCCACCGCATTGGAGCGCACGAGGGTCTCGGCAATCTCCAGGGCCTGCTCGCCGGTATCGGGCTGCGAAATCAAAAGGTCATCAAGGTTAACCCCGATAATCTTGGCATAGGTGGAATCAAAGGCGTGCTCCGCATCAATAAAAGCCGCTACCCCGCCTTTTTTTTGAACCTCACGAATAACGGTTAAGGTAAGGGTAGTTTTTCCTGATGCCTCCGGCCCGAACACCTCCACTACTCTTCCGCGGGGCAGTCCGCCCACCCCCAAAGCCCAATCCAGGGTCAGGGCGCCGGTAGGGATAGCCTCTACGCTGACCTTCACATCCCCGCCCAGCTTCATAATCGAGCCCTTGCCGAACTGCTTCTCAATCTGCATCAATGCCAGTTCCAGGGCCTTATGCCGCTCCGATATATTCTTTACTTCTTCCTTCTTCTTTTCAGTAGTAGCCATCATTGCCTCCTCATTAAAACCAAAAAACTGGATTTTTTCGGGAATTTACCTCAAACAGAGTATTTTATTATATCCCACCCCCTTCTCACTGTCAACTTATTTAAGAGACGTTTTCCTCCTTCCATTAAAACCCTAGGCCCTGTAGGCATACGATCACCTCCCTCTGTTTTAATAGACGTAAAAACAGACCATTTCTAACAAAAATTTTTGATTGGGGAAACTAAAGACACTGTCCGGATTGCCGAGGAAAGCGTCTCTACGGGGAGGTTGACAATGGCGCTAAAATATGCTACATTTGAAGCATTATGGACGAGGCGAAACAGTTAGAGCAGGTAAAAAAAGAGCTGGAGCGCGCCCGCATAGAACTCGGTATCCTTTACGAGATATCTAACGCCATGCGCACCACTCTCAAACTCGACGAAATCCTCTATATCATTCTTACCGGCGTTACCGCGCACACCGGCCTGGGATTTAACCGCGCGATGCTCTTTCTGGTAAACGAAAAAGAAAATATTATCGAAGGAAAAATGGGGATTGGCCCGGACAGCAGCGAGGATGCCATCCGCATCTGGAAGCATATTGAATACAGCAAAATGGATATGGATGACCTTATCAGCGCCTACCAAAGCTCCAACCATAATATGGAATCCGACTTTAACCAGCAGATTAAACGCCTCAAAATTCCGCTGCACGATACTAAGGGCGGATTGTTGGCGCTAACGGTCCTGGAGGGTATGCCGCTGCATCTTAACAAAGACAGTATTGCCGCCTACCAGCAGGACCCGATAGCGCAGTTATTAAAAAGCGACGAACTCGCGGTCGTCCCCCTTAAAGCCAAGGATAAGGTCAACGGTATTATCATTGCCGATAACTTCATTACCAGAAAACCTATTACCAAGGACAACCTGCAGATGCTCATCATGCTTTCTAACCAGGCGGGATTGGCAATTGACAATTCGCATCTTTACGAGAAAACGGTGGTGCGCGCCCATTCCGACTCACTGACCGAACTCTGGAACCACGGCTATTTCCGTTATCTCCTCCAGGATGAGCTGGAAAAAACCAAGGCCGTACAGGGCCGCCTCAGCCTGATGATGGTTGATATCGACGACTTCAAGGTTTATAACGACGCGCTGGGGCACCAGGCAGGCGACAAGATCCTTAAGGAACTGGCGGCGCTCTTAAAGACCCGCTCCCGCAAGATGGATTTGGTCTGCCGTTACGGCGGGGAAGAATTTGCGATTATATTACCGCAGACGGAGAAAAACGAGGCCTATTTGATTGCGGAAAGGCTGCGCCAGGATATCGCGAAGCATACCTTCCAGCACGAAGAGATCCTGCCTCAGAAAAAACTTACTGTCAGCATTGGCCTGGCTTCTTTTCCGGAAAACGGCGGGAGTGCGGCGGAACTTCTTTCTTCTTCTGACAAGGCGCTCTACGAAGCCAAAAAGCAGGGCAAGAATAAAACCTGCTGTTATCTTCCTTAAACCGGCTCTGCTACGGGTTGGGATTTATTATCCCTCGCAGGGCTCCTTTCCGAAAACTTTACCGAAATAATCTTGGAAACCCCGGATTCCTCCATCGTAATGCCGTACATTACGTCGGTATTGGCAATGGTCTTCTTGTTGTGGGTTATTACGATAAACTGGGATTCCCGGGTAAACTCCTGCAATAATTTCCCGAACCGGTCGACATTCGCTTCATCCAGAGCCGCATCTATCTCGTCCAAAACGCAGAAAGGCGCGGGTTTAACCTTGAAGATAGCAAATACCAGCGCTATCGCCGACATCGACTTCTCCCCGCCCGACAACAAAAGCACGTTCTGCAATTTTTTCCCCGGCGGCCGGCAGATAATCTCAATCCCGGATTCCAGGGGGTCTTCTTCATTAATTAAAAACACCCGGGCATCGCCGCCGTTAAAAAGCAGCCTGAAATAATTGCGGAACTCCTCGCTCACCTTCTGGAAGGTCTCCAGGAACATCTGTTTGGTGGTCTTATTTAGTTTCAGGATGGCGTTGTGCAGGGAATCCTTGGCCGTCAGTAAATCGTTCTGCTGCTGGGTCAGAAAATCATAGCGCTTCTTAAGCTCGTCGTATTCTTCAATAGCAACAAGATTGACCGTGCCGTAGGAATCTAATTTTTCTTTCATCGTCCGGATTTCAACCGCAAGCGTATTTTCATCAAGCCCCGAAGGAACCTCCTCTAAAGTATCGAGGTCCACCTTATACCCCTGCAAAATCCTCTCCTTCATACCGAGGTATTTAAACTCCACGTCCTTGGCCTGCACCTGCAGCTGGTAGCGTTTATTCTTGATATTATCCACTTCTTTTTTATCCAGTTCTATCTTCTGGACGATACCGCTCGTGCCGTCCAAAACCGCGACATAACCGGCTTCGACATCCTTAAGTCCGGATTTCTGTTTTTCGATATCCTCCGTTGCCTTGCCGATGCCCTCTTCTAAATCTTTAATCTCCGCTTCCAGGGATAACTGTTTGGCGCTCGCGCCCTCCTTCTGTTCCTGCTGGTTGCGAAGCGCCTCTTTATCCTGACGGTAGGTATCGTCGAGTATCGCAATGGTAGCCTGGTCGGAAATAATGCGTTTACCTAGCGCCTCTACTTCGGCCTTCGTCTGGGTGATGGCGACGATTGCGCCTTCTTTAAGGCGGTTGTTGGAATTAATTTTGTTCTGTTCTTCGGAAATCAAATCTTCGGAATTTTTAAGTTCGTTTTCGAGCCGCCCGAGATTAGACTTCGCACTATTTAATTCCGCGCGTAATTGCGAAAGCGAGCCCTCCACATCCGACAGCTCCAGGGCAATAATATTTTCTTCCTCGCTTATCTTGCCTGCCTCATCCTGGGCAGTTTTATGCTGGGCGCGCTTGTTCACCAGGACCATCTCCTGCCTGCGCAGTTCCTCCTGCAGGGCCTGGATATTGTTATTCAACCCTGCGATACGCGCTTCGCTTCTGGTTTTATTACCTTTCAGGGCGGTAATTTTAGATTCAATCTGGACAATATGCTCGCTGATTTTTTGGGTATCCAAATCCATGGGCTTTGCCTCGCCCGAAATTTTTACCCTGGCAAAATCCGCAATCGCCTTTTCGCCCTTGTCAAGGTCAAGGTATTCTTTAATCCTTATCAGTAAACCCGAACTCTTCTCGCCCGGCATTTTATCCAGATACAGCAGCGCATTCATAGACTCGCCGATATCCTCGTATTTGGTTTTCAGTTCATCGAGGAACTGCCGCTGCGAGTCTAAGGCGAGTCTCCGCTTGTCTAAATCCGCAAGCGAAACATTAATCTGGCTTAAAGAGATATTTTCCTGCCCTAATTCTTCTTTTGCCGCCGAGGCCTTTGAACCCAGTTCGCTGAAATCCTTATCTAAATCAGCCAGTTCCTCTGCGATATCATTAAGGTTAGCCTCTGCCTGAGATTTTTCCTCGCGCACCTTGGCATTCTCAATCTCCAGCCTTTTCTGGCGCGCCAGATGGATCTGCTCTTTGGCGGTAAAATCCGCAACTTCATTTTTGGCATGGGCAAGCCCGGCCGCCAGTTCCAGTATGCCCCTCTTGGCCCTGGTAATGTTATCCAGCGATAATTTAATGGCGGAGTTCAAATTGTTGAGTTCTTCCTCTTTTTCTTTCAATAGCGCGGTTTTCTCTTCGATGTTCTTCTCTATCCCGTTGTATTCGTCTTTGACGCTGTTGAGTTTTTCTTCGTCGAGCTTGAGGCGGCTCTGGGTCTGCCCCACCTGCTCGTCGAGGTGCTTCTTGACTTCCTCCAGCTCGGCGATTCTTTCATGGGAAAGGCCGATGCGCTCCTTATTGCGCGTAATTGTGTTTTCCAGATTCAGGACTTCATTCCTGATATTCGTAATGCTCTCCTGAAGGGCCTGTGCCTGCTGGCGCTGGTCGGCAATCTTCGCCTCCTGTTTCTCTATATTCGCCACAAGGGCATCTTCTTCGGCCTGAAGGTTGTTTAACTGAAGTGAGATGTCTTCATTTTGCTTATGGAGGGTTTTTTTCTGCAGCGTCGCTAAATTAATTTCCCTGGCCTTTAATTCCTCGAATAATTCCTTGTAACGCCGCGCCTTGTTGGCCTGGCGTTCCAGGGAGCCGATCTGGCGCTTTACTTCGGTGATAATATCATTGACGCGCAGGAGGTTCTGCTCGGTCTCTTCGAGTTTGCGCGTTGCCTCCCGCTTCTGGGATTTGTATTTGGTGATGCCGGCGGCTTCGTCAAAAACCATGCGGCGGTCTTCGGGACGGGAACTCAAAATCATGTCAATCTTACCCTGCGGCACCAGTGAATAACTTTCGGCGCCGATGCCGGTCCCCAATAATAAATCCATAATATCCTTAAGCCGCACCTGGGTTTTGTTAAGGAGATATTCGCTTTCTCCGGAGCGGAATAACCGGCGGGTGATAACTATTTCGTCATGCTCCACCGCAAAGAAGCGGGCCTTATTGTCAAAGGTCACGCTCACCTCCGCCATGCTCAAGGGCTCTTTCTTGTCCGTGCCGTTAAAAATTACATCCTGCATCTCTGACCCGCGCAGGGACTTCACCGACTGCTCACCCAATACCCAGCGTATTGAGTCAAAGATATTGCTATTATGCACAATAATATCTTCAGCAACGAAGTTATGTGTTTCCGGTACTGAAAGGTCATAAACCCATTCCTTGGAATATACCTTTTTAATATCAACTACTTCATCCCAATAGATATCCGAGCCAGCCAAAGATTTAAGGTAATCATATAAGGCCCGAGCCAACCCGCTAATCCTGCCATGCTCCGCAACAATACTCAGCGCCTCTAAGAGTCCCTGACGACTAGGAAGGCATTGGTTTTCATAGTAAGAAACTAATTTCGGGCAAGTTTTCTTAAACCTCTTAACTTTGATACCTGCTAACTGCACCAGTTTCTTAAATACGACATTAATCTCGGGAATTAAATCCAGGTTCGGATTACTCTTTGAATGGAGTTTCTTGAGCTCTTCCAGTTTTGCGGACTTCTTACCCACAAAACGCAATAAATCCGCCAGGCGCAAGGCATTCTCTAATCCGTAAACATAAACCGAATAATAGGTCTTTTTGTTTTTATGCTTAGCGTTGGTGGCTGCTTTTAATTTCTCCCTGATCACCGATTGTACTCCCAGGCGCAGTAAAAGGCTCCTTACGCCGCAGGCCAACTCTTTTGAGGCAGTGGCGTATTCAAAATAAACCGCTTTTTTATTCTTCTGTTTATTGGTACAGATATAGCCGTCCCCTTCAAATAGAGTGGATAAAAATTCCCTGATAATATTTTCATCCGCCTTAAATATCTGAGGCGGCACGGCTTTATCTTTAGAGGGAGCGGAAACCCTGAAATTAAAGGCCTTCTCCAGGAACTCGCACAAGACGCTGGAGAAAATCAGGACATCCTGAGCGCAGGGTTTATAATTAAAAGCCTTGGCCTCCACCTCAAATGCCTTATAGGCGTTAACCATAAAGTCGGTGATGATTTTTTTATCCTCATTTACAAACCAAACCTGATTCTCCTTGGTGGACCTGCCCTCGGAAATAAGGTAACCTAAAGTCCTGGCGATTGCAGTATTCATGCCGCGCGCTAACTTGATTTCTCCACAGCTGCGTGATTTAAGCCTTTTTACAAAATCAGGGACTTCTTTAATTCCAGCCTTCTCCAGCAGTGCGTTAAAATTAGCGACATTTATTGCCTGACCGCTAAGCGCGGACTTTACCGCCACTTTCTCGCTTTCGGAAATACTACCACCCATGGCCTGAGTGAGAAAATCCGAGAGTTCCTCTGAATAAGGAATATAGACATTATCCTCGCTGCGGAATTTTTTAAATATTTCCAGTAAATCCAAATCCGGGCTACCCGCTACCTGCCGGATAACACGCGGAGCAGCGATCCTAATCCCTACCTTTAATTGCTCTGCCTTAAGGTCGATCACCTGCCCATCCTTAATGCTAAAAAATGGATGGTAGTGGGTGGTGATTATTCTCTTGCCGGATTTGGTTTTAATCTCCAGGAGATATTCCGGTGCCTTCCTTTTAATAAAGGCGTACACCAAGCGAGGCTCAATGTTAAGGGTGTGCGGGTTCAAGGAGAGCACGCGAATATCATGGCGGTTATCCAGGGTCATCAAACCGTCATCTAACTTCTCGGGCAATCCCGACTCTTTTAAGGCCCTCTCCACGAGCTCCCCGATTTTAACCAGAGAACCGTCGCTTAAAGTAACCAGCGAATCATAGCTTAAACATTTTCCGCATCCGTTAGGCCCCACAATCGCGGTCACCCCCGGCTCAAATTGTAACGTGGTTTTGTTGCAGAAGGACTTAAAACCTACCAGCTCTAACTTTTTGAAATACATGCGGCCCTCTCCTTTTATTGGAATTTAGAATTTACCTCGATCCAGGCATCGATTTTATCCTTACGGAAACGCCACTGCCCTACGAGTTTGATTGCAGGAATCTTGTTGTGCTTGAGCCACTCATAAATAGTGCGGCGCGTAACCTTCAGGTAATCCGCTAAATCCTCTATGGTCATCAAACCGCCGTTACCCATTTTTTCTCCTAACTTATTGATTAGATTATAAATAAAGAGTTGGATTTTGTCAAGGAAAATTTTAACATTTTTTAACATACCTCTACAAAAAGGATAGTTATAGTGCTAAAATCATCAATCCTTACTAGAGACGCTTTCCTCCCCAAAGCGGACAGTGTCTTAAATCTTCAGGGATGTAAGATATAATTTTACGGTTTTTGCTTCGCGTGCTGAAATTTTTTGCCGTCTGCTTCGGTTTACGGCTCGCTTCCGTAAAGGCTAT
Organism: uncultured Planctomycetales bacterium; assembly: GCA_964456925.1. Classification (GTDB taxonomy): domain Bacteria; phylum Omnitrophota; class Gorgyraeia; order Gygaellales; family Profunditerraquicolaceae; genus JBAZKK01. Next base: position 4,444 of record CAYWCX010000009.1, on the reverse strand, counting down.
CGCGGGCAAAACATACTCTTTCTCGCCGTAATCCCTCGCAGACTCGAGCTGAAACGGGATGCCAAAAAATTTCTAATGCACGCTCCAGCAAAAACCGTAAAATTTAACTAAAACCTATTGAGGTGAAACACTTTCCCGATTGGAATGGAAAACGCTTCTACTTACTTTTTGAGGATTTCTTTGAATCTCTTGGTTAAGGCAGGAACTACATGGAAGAGGTCGCCCACTATTGCGTAAGTAGCGACCTTAAAGATGGGGGCTTCAGGGTCCTTGTTAATGGCAACAATAATTTTGGAAGATTGCATTCCAACTAAGTGCTGGATCTGCCCGGATATGCCGCAGGCAATATAAATTTTAGGCGCAACCGTGCGTCCGGTCTGGCCTACCTGATGCGAGTAAGGTTTCCATCCCGCATCCACTGCCGCGCGCGAAGCGCCGACTGCCGCGCCTAAGACACCGGCTAATTCCTCGATGATTTTAAAATTTCCCGGCCCTCCCATGCCGCGGCCGCCGGAAACGATAATATCCGCTTCGGCTAAATTTACTAACGACTCCACCTCTGCTACGATATCCAGGAGTTTGGTGCGCGAGGCATATAAAGAGCCGTTAAAATTCTCCCTGATGATTTTACCTTTGCGTTTCTTGTCCGGCTCTAACGGCTGCATTACCTTATGGCGCACCGTTGCCATCTGCGGCCGGTAGTTCGGGCTGATAATGGTGGCCATAATATTGCCGCCGAATGCCGGACGGGTCTGCAAAAGTATTTTCCTTTGCAGGTCGATATCAAGCCCAGTGCAGTCTGCAGTCAAACCTGCCTTGATATTGATTGCTACGCGCGAAATCAGAGAACGGCCAATCGCGGTTGCGCCGCAAAGCACAATCTCCGGTTTATATTTCCTAATCAACTCCACTAATATATTGGTATAGGGTTCGTCCTGGAAATTTGCCAACTCCGGAGCTTCCACCAGATAAATGTTATCCGCGCCGCGCCAAACTAACTCATCGAGCTGGTCGTCCATCGTATTCCCGATTAATACCCCGCTTACCTGGCAACCTAGTTTCTGCGCTAATTCCTGTGCCTTGCCTAAAAGCTCATAAGCGACAGACTGGACTTTGCCGCTTTTCTGCTCGATAAACACCCAGACCCCGCGGTAATCCTTCATATCGGGGACTTCGCAAACAGCCGGTGTTTTTTCTAGCAAAATCGCCTTGAGTTTACAAGCCGGCACGCAGGCGCCGCAGAGATTACATTTATTCAAGTCAATCGCGGCCTTCTTATCTATGATGCGGATAGCATCAAAAGGGCAGGCCTTGACGCAAAGCGTGCAACCGGTGCATTTTTCAAGGATAACCTTAATAGCCATCAGGGTATTTCGTCCTTCAATAAATCCACCAACTGCGCGGCGATTTCCGGGACTTCGCCTCTGATAACCTGGCCTCCGGTGCGCTGCGGCGGAGTAAAAATCCTGACCACTTGGGTAGGCGAACCGCATAAGCCGATATTCTGCGGGTCGAGGTTTAAATCCTTCTGGCCCCAGACCGTAATCTTGGCGGACTTGGCGCGCATCATCCCTTTTAATGAAGGCAGGCGCGGCTCGTTTATCTCTTTTACTACCGTAAGCAGCGCGGGAAGCGGGGTCTCGATAACTTCATAGCCCTCTTCCATCATCCGCTCCACGCGCATAAGGTTTTCTTTTACCTCCTCTACCTTCTTGACATAGGTAACCTGCGGTATATCTAAATGCGTCGAGATGCCCGGCCCGACCTGCGCGGTATCTCCGTCCGAGGCCTGTTTGCCGCAGATAATCAAATCAAAGGCGCCGGCCTTTTTGATGGCGCCGGCTAAAGTATAACTGGTAGCCCAGGTATCGCTTCCGGCAAAGGCGCGGTCACAAACCAATATTCCCTCGTCTATGCCCATTGAGATTGCCTCGCGCAGCACCGCCTCGGCCTGCGGAGGACCCATGCTAATAACCGTAACCTTGCCGCCGAACCTCTCCTTTAGCTGCACCCCCTCTTCAATCGCATACATGTCAAAGGGGTTGACGATGGACTTTACCCCTTCACGGATTAAGGTATTGGTCTCGGGGTTAATCTTGACCTCGGTGGTCTCTGGCACTTGTTTGATACAGACTATGATATTCATCTTTGCAATTCCGTAATCCGTAATTCGTAAATGGTAATTCGTAAATTTGAAATTACTAATTACGATTTACCGATTACCAATTACGAAAATTCTATTTAGCTATCTCCTTAATAAGTTGCAGAGCGATGATGTTGCGTTGAATCTGGTTGGTGCCTTCGTAAATCTGGGTAATCTTGGCATCGCGCATATATTTCTCGGCGGGGTAATCGCGCATATAACCGTAGCCGCCGAGTATCTGCACGGCATCGGTCGAAACCTTCATCGCCACATCCGAAGCATATAACTTCGCCATTGCCGAATCCTTGCCTACGTCTTTGGCACCGGCATCAATTTCCCTCGCGCAGGAATAAACCAGCGCCCGGGCAGCCTCGACTTCGGTAGCCATGTCTGCCAGCATCCACTGGATGCCCTGAAAACTCGAAATGGATTTTCCGAACTGCTGCCTCTCTTTGGAATATTTCACCGCTACGTCCAGCGCCCCCTGGGCAATACCCAATGCCTGGGCAGCGACACCCGGACGCGAGATATCAAAGGTCTTCATCGTTACGATAAACCCCATCCCCTCTCTGGCGAGAAGATTGTCCGCGGGAATCTTGCAATCCGTAAAGACCAGTTCGCGGGTAGAAGAAGCGCGGATACCGAGCTTCTCCTCCTTCTTGCCGAAGGTAAATCCTGGCGTGTCTTTTTCTACGATAAAGGCCGTTGCGCCGCGCGCGCCTTTGGTTTTATCCGTCATCGCAATCACGGTGTAAATCTCGGCCTCGCCGCCGTTGGTGATAAAGTGCTTGAGGCCGTTTAATATGTAATAGTTGCCTTCTTTCCTGGCGGTAGTCTTGATGGCAGAGGCGTCTGAACCCGCCTCCGGCTCGGTAATGCCGAAAGCCACAATCTTTTTGCCCTTGGCAATATCCGGCAGGTATTTCTTCTTCTGGGCGTCATTTCCGAAAAGCACGATAGGGAATGTCCCGAGCGCCGAAGCGGCATAGCAAACTGCAATACCGCCGCAGGCGCGCGAAAACTCCTCGGTCGCAAGGCAAAGGTTCAAGACCCCGACGCTCATCCCGCCGTATTCCTCAGGGACAAACAAACCGAAAAGGTCTGATTCCGCAATGACCTTAATGACCTCCCAGGGATATTCTTCGTTCTGGTCGTACTTGGCCGCTACCGGCCGTATCTTTTCATCGGCAATCTTGCGCGCCAGTTCGCGGATCATCTTTTGTTCGTCGGTCAATAAATAATCCATTTTTCCTCCTTAAGTGAAAAAACGCTGAAATATAACACAATAATATTTTTTGGCAAGCCCTTTATTGTGTAACGCCATTACTTCACAACATTATGGCAGAGAATCCCTTCGCAAAAATAATTGTGGTATTCGGTTATCTCCATATTGTAGACATCCACAACGGTATCTTTCTTCTCAATAGAAACTATCTGTGTCGGTACTAATTTTCTTCCCTTAAGCGCATAAAGACGATCACCGACCTTAAGCTTTTCAGCTTCAACATAACCGCTACCAGTGAAAAACGGATGGTTGGGGGTAACTTTCAATTCTCGCTTATCTTTAGTCACGATATGCAGATATCCCTTGAAATGAGGATGCAAGGAAAGCTTGACAACCATAGCAGGCTTTACGGTATTATTCCTCATATCATACGTTAAGACCATATCGCCTAATTTTATCTTTTCAATCGAGTTACTTGAACCGTCCGCGAGCTGGATGTGCGACCCAGCAAGAAAGCACCCTTCTGACGGCCACACTTCCGTAAACTGGCCAGTTAAATAGTCTATATATATTAGCCAGGAAATGCTTCCAGTAGGATTTTTTCCTTCCCCCCCCAGTGCAACGAAAAGCAATTGCTTGGTGAAATACGGGCGGGGAACAAAGATATCTAAAATAATGTGTGCTTACGCAAGATGCGGGTGCCTCCAAAGCTAAATCTGCTATGTCTGCGGCATATTCGCCATGTTCTAATTTATATGCTACCTACGCAGTGCGTATAGTACCCAAAATCATTCTTGCCTCAGAACTTCTCCCTTTTTCTACCGCTCTGCTATACTGGGTAAAACCCAAAGTTGCCAATACGCCTATAATTACGACAACTACGATTAATTCCAACAAAGTAAAGCCTTTTCTCATGCCACGGCCATCCTTCTGGATTATAACTCTTTAGCTAAGGCGACTTCCTGGCAGTCCGGAAATTTGCAGCAATTGATACACTCTGCCCAGATTTTATGCGGTAGTTCGGAATTTTTAATTTTGCGGAAGCCGAGTTTCCGGAAAAATTCCGGTTTATAACT
>CAYWCX010000008.1:15920-32078 GCA_964456925.1 uncultured Planctomycetales bacterium | reverse complement strand
CTTCGGCTTCAGCGCCAGCCGCCTGAATCAGGGCTTCTGTCTCTTTTTGCGCCTCGCGTATAATCTCATCGCGCTTAGCGCCCGCTTCATCAAGGATGTGTTTTAAAATTGAGTCTAAAGACATTATATCTTTACCCCAAGCAGCAAGAGGAACGCCGCAGCCAGGCCGAGGATGGCATAAATCTCCACAAAAATCGGAATGACCAAAGCCTTCCCCGCCTCTTCGGGTTTTTTCGCCACCATATAAATCGAGGCTACCGAAACCTTGCCCTGCCAAATCGCAGAAACACACTCTACCAGGCTCACTACCAGGCAAATCGCAAAAATCTCAATGCCCTGATGCAGGGTGGGGATTTTAATATCCGCCGCCAAAAGATTTAATTTGTTCAACACCAAAAACCCAATCAGAAAGCCGTAAAACCCCTGGGTACCGGGGATACCGATTAACGGGATCATTCTTCCGAATTTCTCGGGGTCCTCCGTCATTACTCCGCCTGCGGCCTGACCGGCAAAGGCTACGCCGATAGCGGAGCCTACTCCAGAAATAGCCATTACCACCGCTGCCCCGGCAATTGCGAAAACCAAACCCGCGTCCATATCCTGCCTCCTTTTATTATTCCAAGTTAATATATTTGGTTTCTACTTTAAAGGGGCGAAAGGCATTGCCCCCGCTTTTAAAAAACTTGGAGAAAAACTCCACGAACTGTAACCTCACCGGATGCACAAAGGCGCCCAGCAGGTTCATTAAAAAAGAAACCGCGTGCCCCAGGATAAAAATCGTAATTAAAATAACGCTGCTAAAAATAATCTTTAGCACCGGGGCGCTCCCGCTAAAAGGCACTACTGAAACAAAAATCTGGCTAAATTGCAGGCTGATAAGGTTAATGGTGCTGGCCATAACCCCCGTTACCAGCCCGAGGGCCCAGAGACGGCTATAGGAAAGGATGTCGCTTAGATAGCCAGAAAGGGCGGTGTAAAGATTGTAGATGCCATAAAATAATTTAGCGCCCCATCCTTTCTCGGAACGGCCCTGGGTGAGAATCAGGGCGATTGCGGCTACGAGGGCGCTGGATTTGAACAAATTCAACTGAGCGCCTGTCAGTAATTTTAAAAATACGAGACCCAGGCCCGTTAAGCCAAAAAGTAAAACCAGCGTCGGGACTTGGTCTAAAAAAATGTCGAGGTAGCGCCTGTTCTTAAAGTTGCCTATTGCCGCCACGATATTGCCGAACCAGACTTGGACTATCCCGAAAGAAAGCGCCACGCCTAAAAGTTTGGTCGGCTCCTTCATCGGGTCAAGCACGATAATGGAATCTTTGAAATTTTTGAAAAACGCCAATACCTTGTTATTCTCGGCGAGCAGGTCAAAAAGATTCCCGAACCAGCTTCCGGTAAGCGCGCCCACAATAACGGTAGAGATGCCGCAGAATAAAAAGAGCCTGAAGAAACGTAAGCCCTGCGGCCCCATCTTAAATTTCTTTAAGGCCCACCAGGAAAACAAAACTAGCATCAAGCCGTAACCTACATCAGAGACGCAAAAACCGAAATATACGAAGAAAAACGGCGCCAGATACGGGGTTGGGTCAACCTCGCGGTATTTAGGGAACCCGTAGATTTTGGTGATAAACTCAAAAGGCTGAATAATGCGGGGGTTATCCAGGTCTACCGGTATTTCTTCGTCCGCTCCCGGAGCAGAAACAAAAAGCACCAGGTCCTGGAATTGCCGGACCAGTTCCTTCTGCAGCAGCCGTAAATCCCGTTCCTTCACCCAGCCGCTTAAAAGAAAGGTGAACTCCTGGGTTACCAGTTCTTCTGCCGCCCCCTGCCTTTTGCGGATATTGGCAAGATAATCATACACCGCCATAAGCTTAAATTCCTGGCGTGATAATTCAATAATACGGGTACGGGTATCCTGGATTTGGTCGTCCAGGATTAAGGCTTCGCGATTAATCTCCAAGAGCCTCTCCTTAACCGTGCCGCGGTGGTGGCTAAGGGTGACAAAATTAAAGTGATAGTTTTTCAGGATCCCTTGCAGTTGCTCAAAATCCTCCTGCATAAAAATAATCGCCAGATAAACATTTACTTTATCCTGATGCACCGGCTCGCAGAATAACCCTAACTCCTGCCGGCGGCAATCCTCTGATAGCGCGGCATAATCTAAGCGGCGCAAGACCCCCAGCATAATCCCGCAGCGGGCAGTATCACACAGTTGATCCAATGGAACCGTTAGCTGCTTCCAGGGCGAAAGAAGAAGTTTCTCCTGCAATAACTTTTCTTTGTGTTGCTGGAGATTCTTAAGGTGATTGCGGCTGGCGGTTAATTCTCCAAGCAAGCTCCGATAATCAAAATTAGTCAATACCTCGTTTAAATCCTGTTGATAAATCTGAGGTTTAATCTTAACCATGCCACTAAAAAAACCGGCTTCTTCCTTAAAAGTGTCAAGGTAGGAAATTGCTTCTTCCATCTCCAGCAGGTTAATAACACTGCCATTAATATCCCGGTTCTCTCCCCCCAAGGCCGCTTTTTTATTTTGTGGGCTGGCCGAAATATCGACTAACTGCAAGCATCCCAGTTTCTGTAATAAGGACAGGAGCCGGTCGCGGTCCTTTTGTAATCCGATAATCTCTACTTTTTTAATTTTAGCAATTGCCATCTATCTTGCCCCAAACTAAAGTTTTGACTTTATGAACCTTACCGCTTCTTCCAGTTTCGCTTCGGCTGCCTGCTTTAATGCCCGGATCCGGGCCTCAGCCTGTTTTTTAATCTCTGCCGCTTCCCCTAAGACTTCTTTTTCGCTCTTGGCTTTTAATTTCTGACTCTCCAGCCTGGCCTTCTCTCCGGCGGTTTTTAACAGACTTTCTTTCTCCACTTTCGCCTGCTGTATAAGATGGAGCGCTTCTTTTCTGGCCTCCTCAACTATCTGCTTGGCCTTGAACTCGGCTTCCTGAATCCTGTCCAGCGCTACCTTAGAATTTACTTCTGGCACTTCAACTCCTTTACTGCCTTCAGGGGATCCGCCGCCTGTAATACCGGCCTACCAACTACCAGAAAATTGCTTCCGGCGCGAATTGCCTCCCGAGGAGTAGCGGTTCTTTGCTGGTCATCCTTGGCAGCAGCTGGCGGCCTTATCCCGGGAGTGACGATAATAAATCCTTTGCCGCATGCTTTACGGACAGCAGCTGCCTCCTGTGCTGAACAGACAACTCCGTCTAAGCCTGCTTGTTGAGCAAGGCTGGCTCTTTCTAAGACAACTTTAGCCGTGTCTTCTTGTTTATCACTGGTCAAAACTGTGACTCCTACAATATAAGGCTTTTTGATATTTAATTCTTTTGATGTTTCTTCGGCACCCCGGGTAGCTGCTTTCATTGCATCAAGCCCGCCTTGAGTATGGACTGTTATCATAAAGACGCATCCCGATTCAAACATGGCTAAATGTCCTTCGGAAGTAATCGGTTCCAGGCCTAAAGCAATGCTTGAACATGTAGAAGCAAATACAGTATTAGGGATGTCATGAAATTTTAAATCTAAAAATACCTTTCCCCCTTTTTTCCCAACCATCTTTACAGCTTCTGGCCCATAGGCAGTAAATAGTTGACTTCCGATTTTAAAAAGCTTGACGGTGGGATAAAGAATATCGACAAAGCGCCCTGCCTTTTCCAGCGTATCCACATCCAGAGCCACAATTAATTTATCGCTTATATCTTGCATTCTAATGAGCCGATTAAGTTTTGAATAGAAGTTAAATTATTCTTTTGTAAATATTTTTTAATCCCTTCGATTATTTCTACGCTCACCCTAGGATTAATGAAATTTGCCGTGCCAATGCTCACGGCGCTGGCGCCGGCAATAATAAATTCCAAGGCATCCTCGCTTTTCATTATACCACCCATACCGATAATGGGGATTTTAATCCTGCGGTATACCTCCCAAACCATGCGTACCGCAACCGGCCGCACTGCCGGCCCGCTTAAGCCGCCGGTTACTGCCGCCAGTCTCGGTTTTCTAGTTTCGACGTCAATACTCATAGCGGTAATGGTATTAATCAGGGACACCGCATCGCTCCCTGCCCTCTCTGCTGACCGCGCAATATCGCCGATAGAACTAACATTTGGCGATAATTTAGTAATCAGGGGCTTACGCGTAGCCGTACGTACTGCCCTTACCAATTCATAGGTAGCGGCGGCGTCCTGCGCGATAAGCGGCAGACTTTCGGGTTTGGCGGATTTGGCGTCTTTGATATTAGGGCAGGAGATGTTAAGTTCAATTGCCGCCACGGCGTTAATATTGTCCAGCTCTTTTGCGAGTTTAACAAACTCCTCCTTGCCGGCTTCCGAAGCAATGCTGACGATAATCGGTATGCCAATTTTCTTTAAAATCGGGAGTTTTTCATCCAGAAAACCTTCCAGGCCCGGATTCTCCAGGCCAATGGAGTTGAGAAGCCCGGCAGGGGTCTCGGCAGTGCGCGGCACAGGATTACCCCGGCGGGCTTTCAGGGTAATGGTCTTGGAAACAATTGCGCCGAGCTTCCTCAGGTCAACCAGTCCGCGGAACTCCTCACCATAGCCAAAGGTGCCGGAAGCCGCTATCACGGGATTCCTTAATTTCAGGCCTTTGATATTGACCGCGAGTCTGTCGTGCATTTTTATTTTACCAGAATCATCCTTAAGGAGATTAAAAGCAGGAACGCGCCGAATATTTTTTTAAGCAGGGCATCCGGGATATTCTGGATGAGGCTGGCGCCGATTAAGCCGCCGAGGAAAAACCCCACACAGATAAATCCCGCCATTGAAATCTTGACATTGCCTGCCTGCCAATAGCGCCAGGCAGCAAGCAGGCCGATCGGCGGCACCATAATCGCCAGGGTAGTCCCCTGGGCCTGATGCTGGGTAAGCCCGAAGAGATAGACCAGCGCAGGGATTAATACCGTGCCTCCGCCGATACCGAGCATCCCGCCGCAGATGCCCGCAGCCAGCCCTAATAAAATATATAATAGTTGAGTCATGGCAACCTCCTTAAAAACTCGGCTCAATGCAGAGGATTTTATATTTCTTGAAGTCCTTTAAGCCGCCCTGAATAAAACTTAAGTTTGTCAGGTATTTCATCTTGCACCAGGTCCAGAATTTCTCCTTGGGCTCCATGCCGAAATTCCACTTCACATACTGATGGGCAAAGTAGAGCATCAACGCCAGCGATACCAAGGTAAATATCTTAAAACCCCAGCCGCCAAAAATCAAGCTTAAGGCCAGCCCCACCACAAAAAGTAACCCAAAGAGGTGTAATAAATGGAAGTTGCCGATATAAACAAACCCCCGTAAGGGAAAAGGCAGGATAAACGCGGGGTTGCCTTTTAAAAACTGCAGGATTATTTCCAGGCCCTTGCTCTTGACGTACTTATCAATCAAGGGCAGGTGCGCCTGGCCGTAGGTAACCCAGACTCGACGCAGGGACTTCAGGTCCGCGCGGTGCATATGGTCGACCCTGGCCTTGGGCGCAAAGTAAAACCTCCAGCCCTGCGAGCGGTGCTGGTAACTTAAATCCATGTCCTCTCCGGTAGGCCTCTCCCAGAAACGCACCCCTAATTCCTGCATTGCCTGGCGGCGATAGGCAACATTACAGGTGCCAAAAAAATAGGCGCGGTGACCGCCGATATCCGCTGGTCTGGGGTTAGAGGGGAATTCCGGATAATACCCCTCCGGAATAAAACCGTAGCGCGGAGCGACCATATTAAAACGGAAGTGCTGACACCATGCCTCCACTAAATTATCCGGGTCTACTTTCAGGGTGTAAATCTCTCCTCCCACTGCTGCAATCTTGGGGTCGTTTGTAAAATGCAGGAGTATTTCGTTAATCCAATCCTTACAAGGCGCACAGTCGGCATCGGTGAAGAAAAGAAACTCCCCCCGTACTGCCTCAAGGGCTTTGTTGCGCGCAAAACCCGGGGAAGGGCAATTGGGAATCTCCACTAATTTAATAAAGGGGTACTTCTTCTGCCAGTCTTTGATAATCTCTATGGTTTTATCGCTGGAGCCGCCGTCGGCAATAACCCATTCCCAGGATTCACGGGGATAATCTACGTTAAGCAGGTATTCAAAGGTCTTCTCAATAGTGCGCTCAAAATTTTTTACCGGGATGATTATCGAAACAAAAGGCTTTGCGGACATAACCGTTCTCCTTTCGCACTTTTGCTTTTCCAGATAATCCGGCGGGCTTCAAATACCGGCCCTTCTTTACAAACGCGCTGATAGCCGTCAACGGTGTCCACCACGCAACCGAGGCATACCCCCAGGCCGCAGGCCATATGCTCCTCCAGCGATACCCAGGCAGGGATGTTATGGTGCCGGGATATCCGGGATATTTCCTGGAGCATCGGCCGCGGGCCGCAGGCGTATATAACAAGCTGCGGCATAAAACTGCCGGCGGCTAATTCATGCTCTAACAATCCGCTAACATAACCCCGGAAGCCGCGGGAACCGTTATCTGTGGCTATTTTAACACTAAATCCCAGTTTCCGAAAGACCTCTTCGCATAAGATGCTGTTTTTATCTCTTGCCCCGAGCAAAACCGTTGCTCTTTTATTGCTCGCAGCCATCTTTTCGGCGAGGAAAACCAGCGGAGCCACTCCCATGCCTCCGGCAACCAAAAGCGGGGCGTAACTGTCGCTACAAAAATCAAAGCCTTTACCCAAAGGACCGATAACCTCTAAATATTCGCCCGGCTTTTTCCGGGATAAAAGCCGGGTCGCCTGGCCTACTACTTCATAAAGAACCTCAAAAGCGCTCCCTTGCGTCCTATGAATACTAAAAGGCCGGCGCAGCAACGGTTCCCAGGCATCGTTTACTTTTATTTCGACGAATTGTCCGGCCTGAGCCTCCTTGGCAATACCGCAAGCGATAAGCGCTACGCGATAATACCCTGGTTTTACCTTTTTATGATGCAGTATTTTAGCTTTTATCTGCAACATTTTCCTTACGGCTGGCAGCAGTCTGCCTGACTAAATAAACACACAGAATTACAAATGATAAAATAATCGCAAAGATACCAATGCTTTCTTTAAAATAAATTCTTACTCCCTGGCTTTTAATATCCTCCCAGGATTCTAACAAGAGGGTCGCTGATAATACCGCTAATACCGCGCCAATTTCCTTCTTGAGCCAGGAGAGCCGAAGCGGCAGGTATTCGCTGATATCCTTCTGTGCTAACATATTAAAGGAAGGAAAAAAACGGGGCACCCTGCAACAGTAAGCCGGATAATCTTTGGGAAAAAGTGCCAATAATTTCTTCTCTTCCTTAAATATCGGCAGGATGTAGCGCGTGGCAAACACTGCCAGGAAAACACAGGCCACCCACCACTCAAAGAGTATTAATACAATACCCACGCCAATTAAAAATATACCCAGATACATCGGATTGCGTACCAGATTGTAAGGCCCGCCCTGAATCAAAGTGCGGCCGTTTTGGGAGTGTTCGGCTTTATAGCCGCGGGCAGAAGCGCGAAAAAGCTGGCCTAAAAGGATGGCGCTGACGCCGAATATCTCTGTCAGCTCGTCCCAAAACCCCACCTTGGCAGACCGCAAGAAAAAAGCAGGGAAGATAACGAGTAATACCAAAGCTGCGGTGATAATCGCGCCGTTAATCTTAAGGCGTATCTTCATCTTTTAACTCTGGCATTTAGGACAGAAATAAGTGCCGCGCGAACCAAGGGTAATCCTTTTAATCGGGGTCTTGCATACGAAACAAGATTTGCCTTCCCGGCCGTAAACCTTATGGTGCGCAGCATAACCGCCGGGCTTGCCCGTTAAACGCACATAATCATCTACCGAAGAGCCGCCGTAGCGAATCGCCTCCTCCAGAACCTCTTTGGTGCGACGGAACAAAACCTCCTTCTCTTTATCGGATAAGCGCCAGGCCGGCCTCTGGGGATCGATCTTGGCGCGAAAGAGTATCTCCGCTGCATAGAGATTGCCTATCCCCGAGATAAAAGTCTGGTCCATTAACAGGGGTTTGATTTTGGTCTTTTTAGCGGCGAACCTTGCCTTAAACTCTTCTGGTGTCAGGTCAAAGGGTTCCGGACCGAGGCCCTGAATAAACTTTAGAGAACGCCAATCATCTAAAAGTCTGAGTTCCCCAAACAGCCGCTGGTCGTTAAAATCCAGAAGTTTGCCGTCGGATAAACGAAAACTAACCCGGCTATTTCTGCCGTTGCCGGGATAAACAAGCTGACCAGCCATCTTCAGATGAATCACGAGGGATTTACCGCTGGAGAGCTCTAAAATCAAAACCTTGGCTTTGCGTAACACCTTCTTGATGATAACGCCGGTTAACCCCTTTTTAAATTTATCAACGGAGGGCTCTTTGATAACCAAAGGATGACGCACTAAAACCGCGGTGATCTTTTTGCCTGTAATTGCTTTTTCTAATTCCCGCTTGATGGTTTCTACTTCGGGTAGCTCCGGCATCCTATTTCTTTTTCCTCCCGGCTTTTTTAACCTGCTCCCTCTTGAAGGTGACGCGCTTTTTCTTGTGATACTGCTGCAGGGATTCCACCTTTAACCCCTTCTTTGCCAAAATCTCAATGCCGTTGACGGTTGCCTGCGCGCCAGAGATGGTAGTAGTGTAGGGTATATTGTAAAGAATCACGTGAGAGCGGATCTTTACCTCATCCGCGCGAGGGATTCTACCTGAGGGGGTATTAATTACGAGCTGAATCTTGTTGTCCTTCATAAGGTCAAGAACATTGGGTCTGCCTTCGGCAATCTTGGGTAAAACTTTCACCGGAATAGAATTTTGCATTAAGGCAGAGGCGGTTCCAGAAGTAGCATAGATGTTAAATCCGAGGTCCGCGAGCTTCTTGGCGATAAATACCACCTGGCGTTTATCTTTATCCCTCACCGAGATAAAGACATTGCCCTTGGTGGGAATCTTCTGGCCTGCGGCAATCTGGCTTTTAATGTAAGCCCGTCCGAAGTCGCGGTCGATACCCATAACCTCACCGGTGGATTTCATTTCCGGGCCAAGGATAATATCTACCCCCGGAAAACGGTTAAAAGGAAAGACCGACTCTTTCACGCAGACGTGCTTAGGGATAATCTCCTGGGTGAATCCCAGCTCCTTTAATTTTTTACCCAACATCACCTTCGTGGCAAGTTTAGCCAGAGGCACGCCGATAGCCTTGGATACAAAAGGCACGGTTCGCGAGGCGCGCGGGTTAACCTCCAGGACATAGACCTTCTCCTCCTTGACCGCAAACTGTATATTCATTAACCCCACGGTTCCCAGTTCCTTTGCCATTTTATAACTTGCCTCGCGGATTTTATTAAGAATATCGACGGAGAGGGTGTATGCGGGAAGGGCCATCGCAGAATCCCCGGAATGAATGCCGGCCTCTTCGATATGCTCCATAATCCCGCCGATTACAAAGGTTTCTTTATCCCCGATCAAATCCACGTCTACCTCAATGGCATCCTCCAGGAATTTATCGATCAAAACCGGATGCTCTCCTGATGCGCTGGCGGCCTCGGTAATAAACCTTTCTAGCACCGCCTCTTCGTAGACAATCTCCATTGCCCGGCCGCCCAAAACATAGGAAGGACGTACCAATACCGGATAACCGATTTTTCTGGCTATCTCTTTGGCTTCTTCAAAAGTAAATGCGGTGCCGTTTTCCGGCTGCAGGAGCTCGAGTTTATCCAGCATCTGCTTAAAACGCTTACGGTCCTCGGCAATATCGATGCTGTCCGCGCTCGTCCCCAACAGATTCACTCCCGCCTTCATCAGGGGTATTGCCAGATTAATGGGGGTCTGGCCGCCGAACTGCACGATAACACCCAAAGGCTTCTCTACTTCGACGATATTCAAGACATCCTCTACCGTAATGGGCTCGAAATACAACCTATCCGAGGTATCGTAATCGGTAGAAACGGTCTCGGGGTTACAGTTCACCATAATGCTGTCGAGGCCTTCTTCCTTTAAGGCGTAAGCGGCATGGCAACAGCAATAATCAAATTCAATACCCTGACCGATACGGTTAGGTCCGCCTCCCAGAATCACGACTTTTTTATTCTTACCGCCGCGGGACTCGTCTTTGGTTTCGTAGCTGGAATAAAAATAGGGCCGCTCAGCCTCGAACTCTCCGGCACAGGTATCTACCGGCTTGTAAACGGTCTTAATGTTATTTTTCTTACGCAGCTGCCGCACGGCCTCCTCCTTGGTATTTAAGAGGTACGCCACCTGACGGTCAGAAAAGCCGTCTTTTTTAGCCTCCTCTAAAAGCTCTGCCGGCATCTTAATTTCATCGCTGCCGTTGGGATTGCGGTATCGTTTAATTTTGTCCTCCAGCTCCACGAGCTGTTTCATATTATCCAGAAACCAAAGGTCAATCTTGGAAAGACGGTAGATTTCTTCCAGGGGCATCCCGGCCTTAATAGCGTATCTTAAATAAAATATCCTTTCGTCGTTAGGGACGCGGATCTTGTGTCTAATCTGTTCCAATAAACCGCCGGAGGCACGAGCCAATTCTTTATCGCTGATTTTGTCCTTACCGTCTGCGCCTAAACCGAAACGGCCGATTTCAGTGGAGCGTATCCCCTTCTGCAGCGCCTCCTTAAAATTGCGGCCGATGGACATCGCTTCGCCAACTGCCTTCATCGAGGTATTCAGGGTGCGCTCCGCCTTGGGGAATTTTTCGAAGGTGAAGCGGCAGATTTTGAAAACACAGTAATCCACGGTGGGCTCAAAGAAAGAAGTAGTCTTGCCGGTAATCTGGTTGGTTACCTCAGGTAAAGTAAGCCCCACTGCCAGCTTGGTTGCCACCCTGGCGATAGGAAAACCCGTGGCCTTGGAAGCCAGGGCAGAGCTACGTGAAAGCCGGGGGTTGACTTCGATAATCACGATCTTGCCGTTTTCGGGATTCTGGGCGAATTGAATATTCGCGCCTCCGCCGGTAATTCCGATTTTACGGATGATTTTACGGCACAGATATACGAAGTTGCTGTACTCTTCGGCAGTGAGGGTCTGGGCAGGCGCCACCACAATGCTATCTCCGGTGTGCACACCCATGGGGTCAACGTTCTCCATTGAAGTAATAATGACGACGTTGTCTTCACAGTCACGCATTACCTCAAATTCTATTTCTTTCCAACCTAAAACCGACTGCTCCACCAATACCTGATGCACCGGGCTGGTGCCAAGACCCTTATCCAGAAATTTTTCCAACTCCTGCTTGTTGTAGGCGATGGAACCGCCGGAACCCCCAAGGCAATAAGCGGGCCGCAGGATTAAAGGAAAACCGATCTCTAAACCTATACGCATACCCTGCGCGACGCCCTCGGCAATGCCGCTTTTGGGAACGTCGATGCCAATCTCCTGCATCGCCTTCTTAAAAAGTTCGCGGTCCTCCGCCCTTGAGATAGCAGATACCGAAGCGCCGATGGACTCGACGCCGTATTTTTTTAAAATCCCGCGCCGCATCAGAAAAAACGCCAGATTCAACCCGGTCTGCCCCCCGAGCGTCGGCAGTATTGCGTCGGGCCGTTCTTTCTGTATTATCTTCTCTACTATCTCCACTGTCAGCGGCTCAATGTAGGTGGAATCCGCCATCCCCGGGTCGGTCATAATGGTGGCGGGGTTAGAATTTACCAGCACCGTATTATAACCCTCTTCTTTTAAGGCCTTACAGGCCTGAGAACCGGAGTAATCAAACTCGCAGGCCTGACCGATGATGATAGGGCCTGAGCCAATCATAAGAATTTTTTTAATGTCTCGACGTCGCGGCATTTCTAACGCTCCTTTGTCATTCTAATGAACCTTTTGAATACGCTGTTTATCTCATTGAAACCGGGGCTAGCCGGGTAATACTGCACCCCGATGAGTTTGAGTTTTCTATGTTCCATCTCTTCAACGGTGCGGTCATTGAGGTTGTAACCGGTAATCTTAACCCCTTTGATTTTGACGAGGGAGTTGGCGTCTACTGTCCAGCCGTGGTTCTGCGCCGTAATCTCGGCCTTGTAAGACCGCCCCTGATACATCGGGTAATTCAGGCCGCGGTGGCCCACTTTCATTTTAATAATCTTTGCCCCTAATGCTACCGCCAGGATTTGGTGACCGCAGGAAATTCCCAGAACCGGCAGTCGCCCTAAAAGTACTTTTACGTTTGCGACTACCTTTGATAGCTCCGGCTCATCCTCCGGTCCTCCAGTGATAATTAAACCACGGGGCCTGCTGCGTAAAATCTCCTCGGCGGCAGTATTATAAGGAAAGATTTGCAGGGAAAAACCCAAAGCCAGCAATTGGTTAGTAATGCCGGCAGTGATCCCTAAATCTAAAACTGCCAAGTGCGGCCTGGAACCGGTTTTACCGACGAGCGTGGGTTTGGTCACCGAGATTTTACTTAAGAAACATTGGGGCTTGTTCTTACGCCAGGCCTCAATTTTTGCCAATAGCTCTCTGGCGACAGTAGAGCGGGTCGAGATGATACCCGGCATCGCGCCTTTGTTGCGCAGGTGCACGGTTAGCGCACGGGTATCTACGGAATGCATGACGAGGAGGTTATGTTCTCTGCTAAAATCGTCAAAGCTCTTTTTAGCCTGCCAGTTGGAGTAAATCCGGGAGATCTCCTTGACAACCACCCCCCCTGCCCAACATTGCAGAGACTCGTTGAATTTGGGGGCGACCCCGTAATTACCAATCAACGGATAGGTCAATACCAAAATCTTGCCGGCATTAGCGGGGTCGGTAACCATCTCCTGATAACCAACCACTGCGGTGTTAAAAATCACTTCGCCGATTCTTTCGGTACTATTCAGGGTCTCTCCCGAAAAACTACGGCCGTCCTGTAACATAAGAATTGCTTTCATTAGCCTTTCCTTTGTTGAGCTTGGAGGATGTGTTTGACTTTTTTCACTGCCTCGTCTGCTGTCTTGACCTTAACCACGCCTTTGATATCCCAGGAACCCAGACTTATTACCGGTATGCCCAGCTGCAGGCAATAAGCAATCTCAGAAAGCGTACCTGCGCTTCCTGGAAGAGCTATGACTGCATCTGCGCTCTTTACCACTAAAACATTCCGCGCTAAACCTAAACCACTAGGGATAACAACATCTACATAGGGATTAGCGTCATTTTTATCGTAAGTGGGTATAATACCTATAGTTAGGCCTCCGGCATCCTGAAATCCTTTACAAACTGCACTCATTACTCCACTTAGCCCTCCACAGACTAATATATTAGCCACTTTAGCGAGTTTTTTGCCTAAATTTTGGGTTATTTGCTCCACTTTCTTTGAACAACTCCTTCCACCCACAATCCCTACGACTTGTTTTCTCATAGCATATTTTATCTGTTAGTGTGTAATCCGCAGCTTTGCCTCGCTTAAATTTAGTGTTTTTGCTGAAGCGCGCATGAGAAAATTTTGGAGCGCGCGGAAGCAAAACACTAAGGTTTCAAAGTGCGCCTGGCGGGAATCGAACCTGCACGACCAGCTCCGGAGGCTGGTGCCCTATCCATTGGGCCACAGGCGCATATTTCAATTAATACCCACCTTCAAATAATACCTCGTATTTAAAAATTGAAGGGATTATCTTATAATCCATGCCTTCTATTAACGCCTCGAATTCTTTGATGGCCCTAGAACGAAAATCATGGACTTTAATAATACCGCTGCCTATTAAATGGTATTTATCAAAAAGCAGTATCTTGAATGCTGCCATGGCATAATTTCTGCCGGTCTCATTGACTATTTCGCCGTTGACAACAATACTATCTTGATGCGCTCTCCTAAAACTTACATTGTAAATGGGAAACGCCATTTCTATTAACCTCCGCGTCAGAAAAGGCTTAATTGCTGTTCCTGTTCGCCCTTCGCCTCTTCGCTGCCAAAAACACAAATCCTGCCGTATTCTCCGTCAAAACCCGGCTGGATTTCTATCCTGGCCTGGCGCATCCTCAAAATCCCTTCGGCCAGCCGACGCGACAGTCCTCTTAAAAGTTCATCTTCCGAGGCCCTTATTAAAATGTTGAATTCATTGCCGAACTGGGCTACGCTGGCGCGATATTCCCGCTCCACCGCTACCGAAGTCTTGGCCACACCCTTGGCCTCCGCGATAATTTCATCCAACGGGATAAGGTTCTTATAGGGAATGGCTTCGGCTGGCACAAAACCCCCTGGCCGGTCAGCTAAACTCTCCACCCTATTCATTACCCCAACGGTAACCGGCTTTCCGCATTTCGGGCAAATACCTTTGTGCTCTTTGGTCTGGGAGGGAGAAAACCTGATGTTACAGAGCCGGTGACCGTCAAAATGGTACTTTCCCTCTTCGGGGAAGAATTCAACGGTATAGAGAAATCTTTTCTTATCCTTGTTCTTCAAAACTTCGCGTAATGCCGAGTAACTAATATCGCAATTAAAAACATTGGCTTCCCTGCCGATCTTAGGGGGGCTGTGGCTGTCAGAATTACTGACCAAGCTGAATCTATCAAGGGCGGACAGCCGCCAGTTCATAGCGGGATCGGAATTACCGCACCAAAGAGGAATGCCGTTCCTACGAATATAAATTACATGATTAGGCACAGCTACACAGAAGACCCACCCCTCGTAATCCGCCCAAGCTTCGGTATAATTATATTTCTTTATTTCTGAGGGTAAAATTATCGGTCGATTATGCCTGATAAAATAAATTACCCAGGTATCGTTTCTTTGTTTGTATATCTTTTCAGTACAAGACGAAGAAAACGGAGTTCCTTTCTTCTGACCTAATTTGTAATAAGCTGAAAGCCCTATTTTCAGGGCTATCTCTTGCAGATCGTCGCGTAAACGGATTGAAGTGGTGGTTGCCGATGTGCCTTTTCCGGTTCTCCCATAAATATGGCCGTCTCCTTCAAGATAATACTGTAGCATTATTTCTAACAACCTTTTCGAGAGAGATTTAATATTTAAGGGAATAAATTTATCGTGACATTTACCAAACTGCTTCAAATAATGAAATAACTGAAAATCTCTAACTCTAACCAGGTTGCCTCGTTGATAAACTTTATAACCAAGGCATTCAAGAAGTTGTTTCATTTCATTAAGTAAATTTTTATCATTGTTACATACACAAACGTTGTAATCACCATCCTTGCCTTCACTAGTCCAGCCCTCTGCAAGCCAAAAACCAAAAAACTTTAGCCAAGGTTTAATAGGCAAGCGGCTTTCTCTTTTGTTGCGGGATCCAGAATAATATCTGCTGCCATGCTTCATTCTAACCTCAGGCAGTGTAAAATATTTTGGGTTATCTCCGATCCAAGTGCCGTCCTTTTTCAATATTTTGGATTTATTAAATAATTTTTCTGCTTCTTTCAAAGAATAAGGCTTACGGTTTCGAAAATCACAGGGACTATATAGCAGTTTATGATTGGGGGTTACTAACAAATCAACTCTTTTAGTTTTAAGTTTATACATTTTACCTTTATATATGTAATTATAAATTCTTTGGGGCATTTGAAATTCAATTCTGTCAGTCTTAGTATTTAAAGTGCAAATTTTATCAGAATAATTAACTTCCGGGAATTTTTTCCAACCATTCTCAGTTAAAACTTCTGTCTTTTCGTCATAGCAAGATAATCCGGTTTCAAGAGCAAAAATCTTGGGCGTTTGCTCTTCAAAGCAATCCTCAATGCGGTCAAAACCCGACATCGAGCCGAAGAGGGAAAACCAGGGCGTCCAGATATGCCCCGGGATAATCATGCAGTTCTCGTTGATATCGAAAATAATGCGCGCCAAATCGGCGGCATCCATTCCTAAAATCGGGCGGCCGTCGGAGGCAAGATTCCCGTAGCGCGCCAGCGTGGCATTTATCTCGTCGGTGGTTTTAAAGGAAGGGGAAAGAATCATATTATGAATGCGGTAGGTTCTGCCCCTTTTGGAATAAATACTGCTGATCTCCGAGCTGAGGATGAAATAGATATCCTTATATTTGAAGAGGCCGTTACCTAAGTCTTCGAGTTTGGCTTTTAACTCCTCCAGCCAGAGGTGATGGGTAAAATCACCGCTGCCCATGAGGGTAATGCCCTTCAATTTTGCCCACTCCGCGATGTGTTCGACATCCATATCCCTGGAGGTGGCCCGGCTGTATTTAGAGTGAATGTGAAAATCCGCAATAAACTCCATTTTTATAATCCTATTTT
>CAYWCX010000008.1:0-15820 GCA_964456925.1 uncultured Planctomycetales bacterium | reverse complement strand
TATTTAGAGTGAATGTGAAAATCCGCAATAAACTCCATTTTTATAATCCTATTTTAGCAAGTGTTTTTTGGACATTACCCCAGTGCGTTCCGCTCCAGTATATCCTTTTACAGGCCGGGCAGCTTACAAAATAGTCCTGGGTCTCGAATACGTATTCCGGCACCCTGGCCTTGACCTCTTTTTTATCCACCGCTTCCAGTTCGACATTACAGAGCAGGCAGCGGCTAAACATTCTTTCGGCCTCGGGCTTTAAGCCGAGCGCCTTAATCACCTCGCCCAGTTGTTCTTTAATCCGTTCTGCCTTAACCAGAACGATCCTGACTCCTCTTAAAGAGGGCAAATGACGGTTACGGGTTAGAATGATGCGGTTGTCGCGCAAGGCCGCAATAATCAAAGAACCTCTGTTATCGTCCTTAAAATACTGGCTGTCATAACCTAAAATCCTCAGCCACCTGCTCAACCTTCCTAATTCTTTGGTAAGAATAAAACTTGGCACCGTTATCAGGCGGCCCGATAAACGACCTTACCTGCGACGATGGTGTATTCGACCGCGCCCTTTAATTTTCTTCCCAGGAATGCCGAATTTTTGGACTTGGAAACTAAACTCTCCCTTTGCACCACCCATTCCTTTTGCGGGTCTACCACAATTACATCAGCGACGCTGCCGATGTTAAGCGTGCCCTTTGCCACGCCTAAAATCTCAGCGGGCCTCAGGCATAAGACACGCACCAGATCCAGCCAATTCAAAATCCTGCCCTGGATTAATTCCGTAACAGCGACTGCCAGCTCTGTTTCCAGACCGGTCGTTCCGAACTGGGCGTGCTCAAACTCTACCGCCTTTTCATTATCAGTGTGCGGGGCGTGGTCTGAGGCAATGACATCGATGATGCCTGCACGAATTGCATCTCTTAGCGCCTGGCGGTCCTCGGCAGTACGAAGGGGGGGGTTCATCTTCATATTGGTGTCGTAGTCTAATACCGCCTCTTCGGTTAAGGCAAGGTGGTGCGGAGTAACATCGGCAGTAACCATAATGCCCTTCTTTTTGGCGCGGGTAATCGCGTCAACCGATTCCCTGCAACTGATATGCGCGAGGTGTAAAGCCGCCCCTGTTTTATCGGCTAACTTAATATCCCTTTCTACGCGCTCATATTCGGCTTCCGACGGAATGCCCCTTAAGCCCAATTTCGTAGAAACGAGCCCGAGGTTCACTACCCCCTTAGCGCTTAGTTTACGGTCCTCGCAGTGCTCAATCACTAAGACCTTATTCCTGCGGCTTAACTCTAAAGCCTTTAACAATAATTCTTCGTTTTCCACCGAAAAGCCGTCGTCAGTAAAAGCCAGGATGCCTTCCCTGCTTAAGCCGGCGATGTCAACCAGTTCTTGACCCGCGCGCGCCTTAGTGATTGCGCTGGAAATAAAGACATTGGCGCAGGCGGTCTTCCTGATAATCTCTTTGAGGAGCCCTGCCCGTTCCAAAGAATCAATGGCAGGTTCGGTGTTCGGCATGGCTAAAACCGAAGTTACGCCTCCCTTTAAGGCAGCGCGGGTACCGCTGGCAACCGTCTCTTTATCCTCCCTGCCGGGCTCTCTTAAATGCACGTGCATATCCACAATACCCGGCATCACGATCCTGGCCGTGGCGTCGATAATCGTATCCGCCCTGTCTTTAATGTCCCTGGCAATCCTGGTTATCTTGGAATCTTCAATCAGGATATCGGATACCGCGTCAATATTCCCTGCCGCATTCACCACGCGGCCGTTTTTAATGAGTAGTTTCATTTTTCTCTTTTGCCTGCGCTACTAAAAACAGGACCGCCATCCTCACCGCAATGCCGTTGGTGACCTGCTCTAAAATCACGGAGTTTTCCCCGTCGGCAACCTCGGCGGATATCTCAATGCCGCGGTTAAGCGGCCCGGGGTGCATCACCAGGATATTATTTTTGAGTTTTTCAAGCCTCTCCTGGGTAATGCCGTAATTTTTAAAGTATTCCACCTGCCGGGGAAAGGCATTGCCTTCATCGCGCTCAAACTGCATCCTGAGCACATTGACGGCATCGGCAGCCTTAAGTGCTTCGTCGATGTCGTAACTGACGCGTACCCCCAACTCTTCTATCTTAGCCGGAATGAGCATTTGAGGCGCGCACACCGTTACCTTAGCCCCCAGCTTCGTAAGGCCCCAGATGTTGGAACGCGCTACCCGGGAATGTGCGATATCGCCTACGATTGTTACCTTAAGCCCCTCTATTCTGCCAAGCTTCTCTTTCAGGGTAAAGATGTCTAAGAGCGCCTGGGTGGGGTGTTCGTGCCAGCCGTCGCCGGCATTCACGACGCTGATATCTACATTGCGGGATAAAAGCAGGGCAGCGCCGGAAGAGTTGTGTCTTAAGACAATGATGTCGGCGCGCAGGGCCTGGATGTTCCTTCCGGTGTCAATAAGGCTTTCGCCTTTCTTGACGCTGGAGGTCTCCACCGCAATATTGATAACGTCGGCAGAGAGCCGCTTGGCAGCCACTTCAAAGGATACCCTTGTCCTGGTGGACGGTTCATAAAAAAGATTCACCACCGTCTTGCCGCGCAGGGCAGGGACTTTTTTGATGGCGCGCGCCAAAACCTCCTTAAAGGAATCCGCACTGGCCAGAACCATTTCAATCTCTTCGCGACTGAGTTCCTGTAGCCCTAAAAGATGCTTCCTTAACCAAGTCATGCTTTAGCCGGCCTCCTTGGCGGCAATTACCACTTCGTCTTTTCCGTCGCACTCGATAAGCCGAACCTCGACGGTTTCGTTATCCGAAGTAGGGATATTCTTGCCCGCATAATCGGCGCGCAGCGGCAGTTCGCGGTGGCCGCGGTCAATCAAAACCGCCAGTTGTATGGTGCGCGGCCGGCCGAAGTCTATCAGGGCGTCCAGCGCCGCGCGCACCGTCCTGCCGGTATATAAAACATCGTCCACTAAAACCAGGTTTTTATCGTTAATGTCAAAGTCGATCTCGGTTTTATGCACCAGGGGCTGAGGGGCAATCAAAGTGAGGTCATCGCGGTAAAGGGTAATATCCAGAATCCCCACCGGAATATTTGCATTTTCAATCTTAAAGATAAACTCGGCAAGGCGCCTGGCCAGATAAGCGCCGCGGGTACGGATACCCACAAGACAAAGGTCTTTTACGCCTTTGTTTTTCTCCAGTATCTCGTGGGCAATGCGCATCAGGGCACGGTTTAAGGCATCGCGGTCTAAAATCTTGGCTTTTTCCTGCATCGCCGTCACTCCTCGTCTCTTGGCATAAAAAAACCCAACCGTTTTAGAAAAAAGGCTGGGTTATTTACTGCAGCATTCTGCTTCATCTCTTCGTCCCTTACCAGCTTCTCAAGAGCCGGTTTAAAGGTTAATTTTCAATAATAATAACCGAATTTACCTCCTTTGTCAAGGGAATATTTCAGGGCAACTTATATATAAAAATCCTTGCTATTAAACGGCGTCCTATGTTAATATTTAAATACCATGTATAAAATTCTCTTTTCCATCGCCATCCTTCTCTTAAGTCTGCTCCCGGCAGAAGCAACCTATTCTCAAGAACTGTCTGATTCTCAAATTGAACAAAACCTCGAGCATCTTTATACAGAGGGCGTAAGGCAAATGAATAGCTCTCAGCTCACAAAAGCATTGATGACGTTTAAGAAGATACTTTATTATGAAAGAGGTTATAAAGATACGGAAGAACTCTTTAGAAAGGTAAGAAGCGCGAGAGAAAGTCTAACAAAGACTACCGTAACTTCCCCCACACCGGACGGCAGACGGACGGGTCTTAGGATATACAAACCCAAAAAGTGTTATGACGGATACACCTTGTTCGCCCACCGAACGCTTGACCTTCCCGGCGTAGGCATCCCTTTCCCGGTATATTTAATAGATATGAATGGTAACATCGTTTACCAGTGGATGGTGGGCGGCGATACCGCACTGGCGCGGTTGAAGCCCAATGGTAATCTTGCATATATCACGGGAGGAAGCCTGCGGGAAGTCGATCCCCGCGGCAACATCGTATGGCGTTATCCCGGCGAAATAGACCACTCCTTCCAATGCCTCGAAGACGGCAGCTTTCTCATTAACCGCAATGAATGGAGCAATGAAAGGGGTACGGATGGCTATCACACTGAACTGCCGCATATAGAACTTATTAGCTCTGATAAAAAAATCCTCTGGCAGTGGAAAGGTGCAAAACATATAGATGAATTAGGGAAACTTATCGGGCACAGAATTGTATTGAGCGGTTGGTGGGCAAACAATAACCATAGTGAAATATTAAAAGATAATCCGCTATCTAGGAAGGATTCTCGTTTCCGCAAAGGGAATGTTCTTTTTTGCTATAATGCGCTCTCCTTAATCGGCATCATTGATTACGGCACGGGAAAGGTCGTCTGGGCCTGGCCGTGGGGCATAGATGTTATAGAACTCCCGCACGCTCCTACTATGCTGGATAACGGACATATACTGATCTTCGATAACGGCGGTAGCGGGTCAAAACGCCCTTGGTCGCGCGTCATAGAACTCAATCCCCTGACCGAAGAGATAGTCTGGGAATACCATGCCGAGCCTCGAGAGAGTTTTTTTAGTCCTACGATGGGGGGTGCCACGCGGCTGGCAAATGGAAACACCTTAATCTGCGAAGCTACTAAAAACCGTATCTTTGAGATTACCCCGACGGGAGAAATTGTCTGGGATTTTATCAGCACTTTCAACAAAGCGGCGGGCACCGAATATATCTATCAAGCCTTTAGATATTCTCCCGCATATGTTCGACCTCTGCTGAAGCGGATTAAGGATTTACAGAAAAGATAAAAAAATTATGGCTACGATAAAAAAATCCGGCGTTTTAATTTGCGCGCTAATTTTCATGCTCTCGGCAGCAATTATTATATATAAATCTGCGCTTGCTGATAACCCTACTGTTTTGAATACACTACTGCTTAACTACGGGGTCCGACTTAAGGAAGGCGGCTCTCTGGCCGTGCTAAAAGACTTCCGATATGGCGGGAAAAACAAGGCTTACCATACTATTATTGCGGGAGATAACAAAACGCGCATAGAAATGGAAATAATAACGCCGTTATCAGAACAGGAAGCCCGAAATTACGCTCATTCCAAATATGTAATTATTGAAAGCCTCTATGCCCCGCAAATTATCCCTTACACAGGCACGCTTACGAGTACGACTGACTGCCCTAAGGATAAAAAACCGCGGGAGATTACAATCAAGATATCGGGCAGGCCGCATAAGGTTTTATTAGCCAACGCAACAGAACGCCATGTTTTGGGAGTCTGGGAGGATGATTTAATAAAAAACAGGGCAGCTTTTACGGTGTTTTATAACCGCCAAAACAATACCCTTTTTCAAATAATCGTCTTTCAACCGCTGGATTCCTTTGACCTCAATGAGGTACTAAGGATTTTAAAAAGCCTCGAGGTTATAAAGAAAGGCAAAAACTAAATAATAAATAGCAGTTATCTTCTTCTCCTCTCTTTCTTAAATTCCTCGGTAAAAATCTCATCAAGAACTCTACCTTGTACAAAAGTTGGTATTTGTGCGTCTATTAACCTCATTAAAGTAGGATATTGATCAACTATGGTAATTGGCTGATTGCCTAAAAAATAATTTTTCTTTACTCCCGGCCCCATGACTATAAAAGGAAACCACATTGCTGGACAATCATCTGAGATAATAGCCTGTTTATATCCTGTTTCCAGTGATGTGGAGAATATTCTTTTGTCTTGCGACATTTCTTCATCCCATCCATAACCCGGTCGGTTAGCCACTATCAGATCACCTACCCTATCATGCGGTAACCTAAGTTTATTTTCTGCTTCTTCCATTTTTACAATTTCCATCACAGGAGTAATCCCCTTTTCATCCTTCAGGGCTCTTAAGGTATTTACCACCTCTCTTCTTAATTTCTCGTAGTCCTGTCCTGACGCGCGATACCAGTTGCCATCTTTGCCGTGTAAACCTGAAGGATGTATATAAATATTCCCGAATTTCAAATAAACCACCTTTGACTTCTCCCAGTCTATAATGGGTTCTCCCGTAAGGGGATCAATTTTAAATTCCAGCCATCCTTTTCTTGCAAAAAGATTATTTAAATAAACTGATGTATGCAAGGGAACTACTCCGTGGTCAGAGGTAACTGCTATGATAGTATTATCATCTGCGCTCTCCAGATAGTTCCCAATAATGTTATCGAGTTTCTTGTACATATCTTTGACTTCCTTCCAAAGCCGCTCCCTCTCTCTATCTGTTTTCTCTGAATAACGCGGCGAGTCAGGGTCGATATACCCCATCCACCATTTGCTCGTGAGCATCTGATTAGGAGTGTATATGTCGTGCAAGAAAACATCCGGCTTATATGTTTTAAGAAAATGCGCAACGGCGTCTGCATGCCACTTAAACGACATATCTGCCTCTTCCAGAAAGGCGCTTTTGTCCTCATCATAAAAGATAAGCTGGGGAGGGAAATTATCTACCGAATCAACCATCGGGCCTACACTCTTGATTATGTCTTCAGACAAATAATCTGGCTTGGTGACAGTTTCATTCATATTATTATAAAATAGCCGTATTCTATAAAATCCGTCTTCTCTTAATTTAATCACCCTTATTTTAAACAGGGTATTAATCTTCAGGTCATTCCACATCAGTGTTATGGGTAACCAATCGCTCCATTCGCCCTCTTTGAGGTCAACTAAAATTTCTTTCTTATCTATGGAAAAGGCCGCTCTGTCATAGTTTGCCTTTTGGTCATCTGTACTATCATATATATAAGCATAAACCTTGGCTCCCCAGGCTTCCAAAGGGACCTCTTTCGCTGGCGAACAAGATCGAGGCGCAGTTATCCATTCTTGAGCAGGAAGAGCATGTTTATAGACTGCCAGGGGGGGTCCAAAGTAAAAAAGACGCACGTGTCTACCCTGCTGGTACAACATACGTCCGTCTCCGAGTTCTTCAAAGTTAATTGCATAAAAACTTGCCCCCCAACCGCCCCATCTGCCAACCAAAGTAAAACCATTCTGTAGCTCTGGAGGCGTTGAGCCAGGAATAGATAAAACTCCTACCGTTCTTCCTTGCTTCTCCAGTGTTACCCATACCGGTTCAACCTTTTTCGCTGTCGAACTGAAACCAGCAACCGAAGGTTTAATTAAAGGACGCCCTTCGATATGCATAGGGCCGTCACTGACTCCGTGTACTTCTGGATAAGTTCCGGTAAATAAAGTTGCAAAATTAACCGGAGTATGGCCGGGATAAACAGGCTTACAGAAACCATAACTACCGTTATCCATCATTCGCTTGATATTCGGCAATTCTCCTTTTCGGGCCCATTCATAGATGTTAAAAATATATGGATCTGCCCTCATCCCGTCAGGAACAAACCAATAGAGTTTCTTAGTCTTCGCTGGACCCTGCTTTTGTGCATCCGAGGCGCTCGATATCCGGGATACAGAGAAATATAGAGATAATCCAGCGAACAAAGTAATAATTAACAAACAAAAAAATGTCCTGTAGATCTTTTTTATTATCTTTTGTTGAATCATCTTTCCTATAATAATTAAAAGACTAATTGTAGTTGCAAAGCAAGCATATTACGAGGCTTTGAGCCGTAGTTAGGTTCTGCGCTCCTGATAATATAATTGAACTTCACATTATTAAGGGTGCCTTCTTTTAAAAACCACGTCACTCCTACCGTAATTGATTCTAAACCAGTGTCGCTTTTTACTGCGTCTTTTTCATACCAGGCGTATTGAACAGGAATCTCAATCCACGATAAAGGTTTAAAGCCGAACATCCCGTACCATCCCCGGGGTCTTTTGGTTGCTACCTGAAAGGTTTCCTGGGCATTCGCATCTAAATATCCTTCATAAAGGCCTTCGAGATACTCATAAATAACACGAAAGTGTTTCTGTTTATATGAAACATCTACGCCGCCAGCATATTCTGGTAAATCCACCTTCTCCTCTCTCAATAAATTAGAAACTACAGAAACTCTCGAATAACCATAAAAACCGGACATGCCTAACTTCAAATCTTTTTTGGGCTCAATGTATAATCTCCCCACAAAATCTTTCTTTCCGTTATCCTCAAAGTGATCTAATCCTGCGCCGGTTGTAACAGAAAACACATATCCCAAAGGCAAGATACTATTTTTGAAATCGCCCCACAGCTCTATCCCTCTGTCATAACCATATGCACCAGTTCTTCCCATCGGTAACCAGATTCCATCTACAACCTCGGGTCGATAAATAAAAGGGATGTTAGGTATAGCCTCGCTTCCTGAAAGAGAAAACTTATACCAGGTCTGACCTATTTTAATGTTAAGCGCTGGGTTAACCTTCAGATTAACCCAGGCATCTACAAGGGTAGCGGGATCATCATAGGTTAGCCTTCCCCATTCTGTCAATAAAAGATAGTCCGTATTTGCAGAGAAATTTCCTTTAATTCCGAATCTTGCTCTGGCTATTTCAAAATCTTCTCCGTGGATAGCTCCTGCAGTCTTATCATACCATGCCCACCCCTGTATAAAACCGCATGGCTTGATAGTGGGATATCGGACGGCGTCATCGGCGCGGCAAACACAAGGAAGGGCGGCGCTTAATATAAAAGAAAAAACATAACGTATTAAAGTACCTTTCATTTAAAAATTCCCTCTCTTGGCCGATTATTAATATAACTCACGGGGCCTTGCAATATTGGAGATAATTATAACATTGCCTGATAAACCATGCAAACCTTTATTATAAATAGCATTGATTTTTTGTTTAAATAAGGTATACTTAAATTACCTCCTATCACTAAGGTATGCCGCTTCTTAAAGTTATGAATAAGGGCCTGACGCTGACCGAGATCGTGATGGTGGTAATAATAATCGGGATCCTGACGGGACTGGCGCTTTACGATTATAGCCGCCACATCGAGAAAAATAAGGCCCGCGAGGCCGAGGCGAACCTCGTCGTAATATATAACGCGCAGAAGAGGTATAAGCTGGACAACGACGCCTATTTTGTCTGCGCCCCAAACTGCACTTCGGCGGTCATCAACGAAAATTTAACGCTCAACATCGCGGATACCTATTTTAATTATTCCATCGCCCCTTACGGAACGAACGACAGCGGCTTTATCGTTACCGCCACCAGGAGAGACCGTGACTGTCAAGGCAAAAGCATGAACATTACGGACGCGGGGGGTCCGGTGCAGAAGGAATGCACGGTATGGTGATAATCAATGGCAGGCCCAAACTGACAGCAACCCTTGTGCTGGCGCTCATATCGCTCTTCCTGCTCTTTGCCGCTGCCTGCCTCTACGGCAAGGACGAAGCCATCTCTTATCTGCCCCGCAACGAAGATATGCAGAGCATCTCTAAGGATTACCCCGGCAGCTCCGTTAAAAAATTAAGGGAGGTCCTCTGCAGCGCAGCGGAAGATTTATTTAACGACTACCGCACCTGTATAAAGTGCGTTACCGATAAACAAGCCTACTGCCCGGACTGCTGCCTGACTTCAACCTACCACAAAAAAGCGATACGCTGTACCCCGCAGGATAACCCTATTTACCGCTGCTGCGAAATGCCTTTTGACGCTCTCGAGTGCTCATCGCTTATTGATTGTCCCCAGGCAGACTGGAACAGAGTCTGCCGTAATGCTCATTCCATGGCCACGGAAAACCATTGCCAACGCCTAGGATGTGCCAGCCTGGAGCCCGACGGTAACTGCCGGAAGGTCGGCGCGGATTGGCTCTGTGAAAAGGACAACCTTGAGCCGAAATTCAAAGGGTGCCCTTGCCGCGAGCCGGCCAAAAACGCCTGCCCCGCAGGCTCAAACAACAAATGTGTCCCGCCTTGCGATAAGCTTGCGTCTTATTACATAACTATACCGGTTGAATCGCCGCAATGCCCCTCCAGCAGCTCTTTCCTGGGGCCGAAGACCTGTTATCAATATAACCCCACTGCCGAATTTGCCGATTGTATCAATAAATGCCTCGCCTATGCCGATGAATACGATACCTGCAGGAACAGACAGGACTGTTGTAAGAGAGAGGTTTGCGGTAATCTAAATCCGCCCGGATACCAAAACTGTGATCTTGACGTCTGCCAGGCAAGGATTGATGAATCTTCCCTGTGCGAGAGATATACACTGGCGGACTGTTCCCGCATCCTAAAAGACGCAGAGGATTGCGTTAGCGGAGGGTTCTTTGCCGGAGGATGCAGTAAGTGTTTTCGGGAAATCGACAGCGAATTCAACTATCGTTTTATCGCCAAGAGCCGCGAAAGTATGACCGTTATCTGGCAGATGTCCACTACACCATATGACATCACTAACCCCTCCCAGCCGACCTATGTTGCCAATTCCGGCACTTATTTCTTCTCCAAGGTGATGGTCTTTGAGATAACCCCGGCCGGCGCGGAGGTCAAGGTCCATGAAAGCATGCTCCACCAGAAAAGCCTGGAGGCGGCCTTCTCGATATTCTGCGCTACCCAGATACCCGATAATGTATTGCAGCCCGGAAATTCATACGTAATCCGGGCGTACTATTTCCTGCCCCAGTTAGCTGGTGTCGATTTAGAGGTGCACCTCAACAATATCAGATTGATTATGGTG
This sequence comes from uncultured Planctomycetales bacterium, assembly GCA_964456925.1. Lineage (GTDB taxonomy): Bacteria > Omnitrophota > Gorgyraeia > Gygaellales > Profunditerraquicolaceae > JBAZKK01. The sequence continues at coordinate 5,184 of CAYWCX010000008.1, read as the reverse complement.
AGAACCCGTCAATAACTAAATTAAAAGGAGGGAGGAAAGATGAGAAGCAAAATAACGATTATGCTGGTCATTATCACTGCCGCCCTGACAAGTTATGCCCTGTGTATGGCAGAGACCACCACCGTCCAGATGCCGCCCACGCCGGCCCCGACCCTATTACAGCTTACCGGCACTAAAGACGCTACCTTGGGCCCTACCCGCTATCCCAAATTTACTGAATCTAAAAGCGATAACCCTAGCTGTGACGCCTATCTGCGTGAGACACTAAGCCTTGCTCCGCTGTGGTCCAAAAGTCCTTACGGAAACGGCACGAGCCCCCTTCCCGGCAACCCCGGCTACACCGTCATCCCGGAACTGCAAAAAATAGGTTTTAGATTGCCGCAGCAATATAAAAATGCCTCTAAGATGCTTATTACCTGGACAGTCCGCATTGAAGGCTACGCTATAACTGCCTATAATCCCTGGCCATCCCTCTGTCATCCCTGGCACGGCACATCTTCGCAAAGATTTACCGGCGGCCAAGTACACACCCGTTTATATGTTAACGGTAAATTCATGGGCCAGGAGGCCTTGATATCCATACCCGATGCCGGCATAGCAAATGTCAGCAACCCTGCAGACCCCACCCTGACCGGCAGCTACCTCTTATCCAAGGAGGATTTCGGAGGGGCTTTCCCGGACAAGATGGATATTGAAATCCGCTGGTATAACGATACCACTATGCGGATAAGAAGCCCGGCGAACATGCGCAGTTTAAACATTACCACCGTACCCATTACCAAGCAGTAGCCTTACGATAATAAATAAAGGTACTGGCAATGGCCGCCATTTTCTTAATGGCGGCCGCTACTTAGTATTACAATGCACTACCAGAAAAAAATTGCCTTCTGCGACGGCTTCACCCTTCTAGAGGCGCTAATCGCGCTGGTTCTTATCGTCATCGGGATCAGCGCGGCACTAGCCGCCATTTCTACGGGGAAATTTTTTCTGAAACAGGCGGAGAACAAGGCCCAGGCAATGCGCGTAGCCCTGATAAAAATGGAGGAATACCTGGCAAGGTCTTATTCAAATTTACCGGCAGGAGGCCCCACAACAGGCAACTTAGAGCAGATAGCCTGGTTGGTCAACATTACCCAGCAATACGAAGGTGACGTTAACGCTATCCCCTATAAACATCTTGAGAGCATTGCCTTTTATAACGAAACCGACAAGTCGGGTAATATTTACCAAAAAAACGTGCGCCTGGAAAACATCGTCCCCTACCCCTTCATCCACACTGCCTCTGTCTGGATTTCGCGGGACCAGGTCGGTAACAGCAAGGTCCCACTCGGCAATCCCGCTAATTTTGTCGGCGCCGAAGTAATAGGCGATACGGTAAAATTGAGGGTTAATTTAAACTATGAGGTTGCCAAGGAGCTTCTAATTATATATAACGTAGCTATTGTAATAGAAAACGCCGCCGGCATAGGCGCGATTGATACCGTCCTTACGGGGTGTTTTTTGGATAACAAGGGCCCTAAGCCGGTAGTTACCCGCACTCCTATTATAACCCAGCCCTTAATCAGCAACGTGGTTGCCCTTACCGGCAATGATGCCCTCAGCTCCGGGCCGCACACCGTCGAAATAAGATGGTGCAAAGACACTGCTGCGGGAACGATAAAGCTCAGAGAAGCAAACCTGATGGTAGTGGCGGTAGAGAAAACGCGATGAGTAAGAGGGCCTGCGGCGTAACGCTGTTAGAATTGGTTGTTGCCATGTTTTTAATGGTGGTAATAGTGGCAACCCTTGCCAGCGGTTATCTCTTCATCTACGGCCGGGTGCTTGACAATATCCAGCGGCAGAACGCCTACCTGCAGGTCGACTATGCCCTGGAGAATATCAGGCTACATTGTTTAAGCGCCAGCCGCATCGATGAGACATCCCTCTTCCCGGCAGCCAGCAATAGCACCAAAGATTTTTTTAGTTTTGAGGGTGAGTCCGATATCCATAATATCACCCCCGATAACCAGGCCGATAATGTGTTGTATACTTACCGTGTTGACGATGATAAAAACCTCGTCCTTTTGAGCGGGCCGGAACAAAAAGAGGTTCTTATCGAAAGCCAATACCTGCCTGCCATTGCCTTTACCTATAACCAGGGCAGCGAACCTAATTTTCTTACCGTAACCGTAAACGCGACCGTGCGCGACGGCAATATCTCCAAGACCGAGGGTCTGCGTTTCTGGTTTACGGATGTGGTAGAGGTCAAATAAATGATTTACATCGTTTCTATAATACTGATGATTTCCTTTATTTTAAGCGGCATCTTCGTAGGCCTTGCCCCCAATGTTTACCGCATCGTGGAAAATGACTTCTTAAGAAGGGCGCACTATAATGCCAAGCTGGAAGGGCTGCAGTACGGGGACCTCGGCTTGCGGGCGGGGGTGTTCAATACCACCTCTGCCAACCCCGCCGATAGGAGCAAGGATATAACTAGCAACCTTACCGAGGAAAACGGAGTAGTGTCGCGCAAATCATATTCCAATATAACCGTCTCGCAGGTAACGCCCCAGAATCCAAACCTCACCATCAGCGTTAACATAACTATCGATTAACGCTACCGCAATAATTCCTATATTATTACCACGAATTCGCCGCGCGGGGTCTTGGTCTTAAGACCTGCGATGATAACTTCGGGCTTGGCGCGGATAATCTCTTCGAACTTTTTGGTAAGCTCCCTGGCAATTGCGATTTCACGCCCAGGCCACACGCAGTTAATATCCTCAAGGGCAGCCAGAATACGGTGACAGGACTCATAACATACGATGGTACATTTAAGCCTGGCGAGCTCTCTTAAACGGTTGCGCCGTGCCTTGGGCTTATTAGGCAGGAATCCTTCAAAGATAAAACGGTGGCTGGGTTTACCCGAAGCAACCAGGGCATTGATAAAAGCCACCGCCCCGGGGATAACACTGACCTCAATTTTATTCTTAAGGGCTAAATTTATGATGTGGTAACCGGGGTCGAGAATCCCGGGGGTTCCGGCATCCGAAACCAGGGCAACGGATCTGCCTTCCTTAAGCAGGCGCAGGAGGTGCTGGCCGCGGCTAATACGATTATGCTGAAAATAACTGACGGTAGGGGTGGTAATGCCGTAGTTGTCCAGAAGGATCCTGCTGTGGCGGGTATCTTCGCAGGCAATCACATCCGCGGACTTTAAAACTTCCAGGGCGCGCAGGCTGATGTCTTTGAGGTTTCCTATGGGGGTAGCGACGATATAAAGCATTGTTACTCGACGGTTACGGATTTGGCGAGGTTGCGCGGCTGGTCAACGTCGCAACCGCGCTTTAGCGCAATATGATAGGCCAATAACTGTAAAGGCAGCGCTACGAGCAAGGGAGAAAAGAACTCTTCTATTTTCGGGATATAAATGACTTCCGCGGTCAACTCTTTAATTTTAGTATCGCCTTCCGTGGCAATGGCGATAATCTTACCGTGGCGGCTGTGAATCTCCTGGATGTTAGAAATCATCTTATCGTAAATAGGGGATTCTACCGCGATGCAGACTACGGCGCGGTATTCGTCAATCAGGGCGATGGGGCCGTGTTTCATTTCTCCCGCGGCATATCCCTCGGCAGGGATATAAGATATCTCCTTTAGTTTAAGCGCTCCCTCCAGGGCAGAAGGGAAATTAATGTTTCTGCCCAGATACAAAAAGGAGCCAAAGTGTGAATGGCGGTGCGCCAGCCTTGCAATTGTCTCTTGTTTTTTTAAAACCGCTTCCTGTAACTTAGGCACCCTCCTTAATCCCCCGAGGTATTTGTTGACTTTTTCCGGGCTAAGGGTGTTTCTTATCCGGCCCAGATAAAAAGCCAAAAGATAAAGTGCAATCAACTGAGCGGTGTAGGCCTTGGTTGAAGCCACCCCGATCTCCGGACCGGCCTGGGTGTAGATAACTCCGTCGGACTCGCGGGTAAGGCTGGAGCCCATGACATTACAAATTGACAATATCGGCGCGCCTAATTTTCTGGCTTCCTTCACCCCGGCCAGGGTATCTGCGGTCTCGCCGGACTGGCTTATTGCGATGACCAGGGTATTAGAATCAATAAGGAGCTTGCGGTAGCGGAACTCGCTGGAGACCTCCACCGTCACCGGTATGGAACAGGCGGACTCCAGGATATATTTCCCGACCAGGCCGGCATGGCAGGCGGTCCCGCAGGCCACCACCGCAATGTTTCTGATGCTTTTTAACTGCTCTTCGGGGATGTTTTGCTCCGAGAAAACCACCTCGCCGCTGTCTTTTTTAATCCTCATGTTGAGGAGTTTCTCGGTGATGGCGGACTGCTCATTGATTTCCTTAAGCATAAAGTGGCGGTAGCCCTGCTTTTCGGCTTGGGCAATGTCCCAATTGATGCGCACGGATTTTTTGCGCAATTCCGTGCCGGCAAGGTCGCTCGTGCGAACACCGTCCCGGGTTAATACCGCCATTTCGTTATCGTCGAGAAAAATGATTTCTCTGGTGTAACCCAGTATTGCCGGCGCATCCGAAGCGAGAAAATTTTCGCCCTTGCCCAACCCTACAATGAGCGGGCTTCCCGAACGCGCCCCGACTAACTTGCCCGGCTCTTTTTTAGCGATAACTGCGATGGCGTAAGAGCCCACTACCTGCTTCAGGGCCTGGCGCACCGCCTCCTCCAGGAGAACGCTGTTTTTATAAAACTTTTCGATGAGGTGCACCATAACCTCGGTATCGGTCTGGCTTGCAAAAGAGTGCCCTTCCTTGATAAGCTGGGATTTCAACTCCTCGAAGTTTTCGATAATGCCGTTATGCACTAAAACTACCTCTTCTTTGCAGTCGCTATGGGGGTGGGCATTGGAGCGGTTGGGGACGCCGTGGGTGGCCCAGCGGGTATGGGCAATCCCCACCGTCCCTTTCAGGGTTTTTTTACTCAAGAGTTTTTCCAGGGCGCTAATCTTGCCAGGGGATTTTCTGATTGAGGGGGTATTCTTGCCGGAGAGCAATACCGCCATACCGCTGGAATCATAGCCGCGGTATTCTAAACGCTTGAGGCCGTTGAGCAGTATGGCTTGGGCCTCTTTATTACCGATATATCCGATTATCCCGCACATGGCAATGTATAAATAAAAACGTCCCCAACCGGATTTGAACCGGTGTCGAGAGCTTGAAAAGCTCTTGTCCTAGAC